>WRMF01000003.1 GCA_009777245.1 Betaproteobacteria bacterium | reverse complement strand
CAGCGCTTTTGGAAATGTGCTGGTTGGAGAAGTCAATCACGAGGTAGAAAGGGCGCGAGTTTACAACCTGGAAGTCGACGAATTTCATACATATTTTGTTGGATATTCGCAAATCTGGGTGCATAACAAAGGAAATGTGCCTGAAATAATGAGGTTTATGAAAGAGCTAGAAACAAAGAATATTCGAGAATCCGAATTTATCAGCCCGGTAGGTTGGGGGGAGCGGAACGCGAACCCCAACACGCAGTGATTATTGGATGGGAACAATGTTGGGGTTCGCAAGCTCACCCCAACCTACCTCATTTGCATAGCCTCGCTCAAGAATTTTTGCCTGGCTTCCGGCCTGTAATTTCATGAGGACGAAGAGTAGCGGCAATCTTGTCAAGCACGCCGTTTACGTAACGATGGCCTTCATTGCCGCCAAATTGTTTGGCAAGCTCAATCGCTTCGTTCAATATGACCCGATAGGGGGTTTCCGGACAATGCGTCAATTCCCAGGTCGCCATCAGCAGCAAATTAGCCTCAATGGGGGATAGCTCAGCGAAAGCGCGATCCAGAAGAGGCGCAAGAGCTTCCTTCAAATCGTCATATTCGCGGATAACGCCGGAGAGCAAGGCGCGGCACAGTTCCATATCCGCCTCGCGGCGGGAAGGCGGCGATTCATCAAGGGCAAGCTCGACAAGATGCGCTTCAATGGCAGCCTCGTCCGAACCGCTGATATGCCATTGGTAAAGCCCTTGCATGGCTAACGCGCGCGCAAGATGTCGGTCGGGGGGCGGTTGTTTTCGCATAAATCTAAAGCGTTTTTGAATCAAGTGAGTATATTTTACGCACCCTCTCCCGGCCTTCGGTCACCCTCTCCCGCAAGCGGGAGAGGGGACAGTGGCAAGCGTGAGATGGTTGTCCCCCCTCTCCCGCTTGCGGGAGAGGGGGCGGGGGAGAGGGCTGACTGCGCCGTGATTGCTTTACGCTTGGAGAAAAAGTGTGCATGCTTAAATCAAAAACGCCCTAAATCGGATCAGTCTGGATTTTGGCTAACAGGCGCGCCATCTCAACGGCGGCCTGGGCGCAATCCGCGCCTTTCTGCCGCACCCGAACGATAGCCTGTTCTTCCGTATCGCAGGTCAAAATACCGTTGGCGACAGGCACGCCGGTTTCCAGTTGGGTATCCATCACGCCCCGACAAGCATCATTGGAGACAACCTCAAAATGGTAAGTGTCGCCTCTTATCACCGCGCCCAGAGCGATCAAGGCGTCAAAGCGAATTTTGTCGCCTTGCGCCAGAGTTTGCAGGACAAGCGGAATTTCCAGCGCGCCGGGAACCGTCGCAACGCGGATATTGACAACCCCAAGACGATGCAGCTCATCTAATGTGGCCTGAAGAAGCTGCTCGCAAATCGGCTGATTAAACCGGCTCATGACGATGCCGATTGTAAGCCCCGCTCCATTCAACTGTTGCGGGTAATGCGGTATGGATGCAAGGGAAGTCACGATGTCATTCTCCTGGCGCATGATCCGGCGGAATAAAGCCCACGACTTCCAGAGAAAAACCTGTCATGGAAGGCAGTTTGCGCGGATTGGCAAGTACGCGCATTTTGCTGACGCCCAAATCGCGGAGAATCTGCGCGCCGATTCCGTGAATGCGCGGATCCCAGCGGGCGCTCCGTAGCGCCTTGTCGGCTGACGGAAGAAAGCGTTTAAGAATTTCCTCGCCGCTCTCCGATCTGTGCATGAGCACGATAACGCCATGTCCGTTCCTTGCGATAGCGGCCAGGGCTTCATCAATGGAATAGGCGCGTCTGCCAAGACCAAAAACATCCAGCGCCGACAAGGGTTCGTGCACCCGCACCAGAGTTTCCTCGCCTATGGGAATTTCGCCTTTGACAAGAGCCAGATTGGCAGTGCCGAAAATGCGCTCATGGTAAACATGCAGCATGAATTCCCCGTGCGCCGTCTGGATCGGGCGGGAGGCCACGCGCTCGATAAGGGTCTCGAAAGCGGCGCGATGATGGATCAAATCGGCGATTGTCCCCACCTTGAAGCCGTGCCGCCCGGCAAACTCCAGAAGATCGGGCAAGCGCGCCATGCTGCCGTCTTCATTCAGAATTTCGCAAATCACGGCGGCAGGCTCCAGCCCCGCGAGTTGGGCAAGATCGCAGCCAGCTTCCGTATGGCCGGCGCGCATCAGAACTCCGCCGGGACGCGCGGTAATGGGAAAAACATGTCCGGGCTGCACGATGTCCTCGGGACAGGCGTTTGCCGCAATCGCCGCCTCTACGGTGCGGGCGCGGTCAAAGGCGGAAATGCCGGTAGTCACCCCGCTCGCCGCTTCGATGGAAACGGTAAAGGCTGTGCCGTGCGGGGTTTTATTGTTGTGCGTCATCTGGTTCAATCCCAGTTGCCGCGCCCGATCTTCGGTAATGGTGAGACACACCAGACCCCGACAATGCGTCACCATGAAATTGATGGCTTCCGGGGTGACATGCTCCGCCGCGATCACCACATCGCCCTCATTTTCCCGATCTTCCTCGTCGACCAGAACCACCATCCGTCCGGCGCGAATCTCAGCGATTATCTCCTCGGTCGGGGCGATGCTGACAATGTTATCGGCATTGGGCGCGGTCATGAGCGATCTCCGGCCAGCATCCGCTCGGCGTAGCGGGCTATCAGGTCTATTTCCAGATTAACCTTGTCGCCGGGTTGCAAGCGCCCCAGGGTAGTCACTTGAAGCGTATGCGGAATCAGGTTGATGGTGAAATCGTCGCCTGCCACCGTATTGGTGGTCAGACTGCAACCATCTACCGTAACCGAGCCTTTGCGGGCGATATAGTGGGAAATTTCATGCGGGGCGCGGATTGCAAGCTCGCGATTGTCGCCTATCGGCGTAAAGCGCAGCACCTCGCCTACGCCATCCACATGCCCGGAAACCAGATGTCCGCCCACCGGATCGCCAAGACATAGCGCCTTCTCCAGATTGACTTCTCCAGGCTTCTCCAGACCGACGGTGCAGGAGAAAGTCTCCGGCGACACGTCGACGCAGTAATAACCGCTTCCTTTTTCCACCACGGTCAGACACACTCCGGCATGGGCGATTGAATCTCCCAGGGATACCCCGGAAATATCCAGCGCGCCCGGCTCCACGGTCAGACGCGCTCCAACCTCGCGCGGAGTAATGAGGGTGATGCGGCCTATGGCCGCGACGATTCCTGAAAACATGATAATGAGCAAAAATGCGTATCTTAGCAGAATAGCGGCGAAGAACCGCATGACGGGAGTTATAATGTTAGCTTTTTCCTTTTCAGAGAACCGCCATGTCACGCAAAATCCTTCCTTTCCTTGCCGCCCTGTTTTTCTTCATGGGGCTTCCCGCCTGCGCTCAGGAAAGCGCGCAGGAGAAAAAAGTCCGCGCAGCCGTTGAAAAGACCCTGAACACCGACGGCAGGAACTTCACGATCACGAGCGTTAAACGCACGGGCTATCTTGGCCTCTACGAAGTGGCTCTCAATGGGGAAGAAATTATCTATGTGGATGAAAAGGTAAGCGCCATTCTGGCCGGCAACCTGATTGACGCCAAAACCATGCGCAGCGTAACCGCCGAGCGCATGGCGGAATTGAGCGCCGCCCAGTTTGCCAGTTTGCCGCCCTTGAAATTCTCCGATTTGCCGCTTGATCAGGCGATCAAGCAGGTGCGCGGCGACGGCAAACGTCTTCTGGCAACCTTTGAAGACCCGAATTGCGGTTATTGCAAGCGTCTGGCGCAAGAACTGTTGCAGCTCGACAATATCACCCACTATGTTTTCATGATGCCGGTGTTATCGGAAGACTCCATGAACAAGTCGCGTCAAATCTGGTGCGCTCCCGATCGCGGCAAGGCATGGAATGACTATATGGTAAACAACAGTATGCCCGCGGGCGCGGGGGATTGCGACACCAGCGCGATTGAACGCAATATGGAACTCGGGCGCACATACCAGATCAGCGGAACGCCGACCTTGTTCTTCGCCAATGGCGAGCGAGTGCCGGGCGCGTTGCCCACCGCCCAGATCGAAGCAAAAATGAATCAGCTTCAGAAGTAGCATGATTTACAGCATGACCGGCTATGCCGCCTCTGTCCGTGAGACGGAGGGCGGCAGCCTGCATCTGGAACTAAAGAGCGTAAACAGCCGCTTTCTGGATGTCGGCTTTCGCATCAGCGATTCGCTGCAAGCGTTGGAATCGGCGTTGCGGGGGAAAATCGCCGCCTGCGTCCGGCGCGGCAAGGTGGATTGCCGTCTTTATTTAAGCCGCGCGGGCGGCGGGAAAAAAGGCGTCCTGAATGAAGCCGCCCTGCATGAGCTTGGCGAGTTGGAAGGTCGTGTCCGCGCGGTTTTGCCGGATGCCAAACCTTTTTCGGTCGCCGAGGCGCTTCAATTTCCCGGCGTATGGAGCACGGACGGGGATGCCGGTATGGATAATACGGCGCTGCAAGGCGAGGCGCTTCTCCTGGCGGATCAGGCATTGGATGAATTGCTCGCTTCCCGATCGCGCGAGGGGGAAAAGCTGATGCGGATGATTCTGGAGCGGGGCATGAAAATGCGGGAGACCATAGAGCGGATCATGCCCATGCTTCCTGTCGCCGAGGCGGAATTTCTGGCGAATTTACGCCAGCGCGTGAGCGCGATCGTACCCGGCGGCATTGATGAATCCCTTGAAAACAGGCTGGCAAACGAGGCCGTGTTACTCGCCGCCAAGGGCGACGTAGCGGAAGAGATTTCCCGCCTCATAACCCACCTTGATGAACTTGAACACATCGGCAGGACAGGCGGCACGGTGGGCAAACGTCTGGATTTTCTGACCCAGGAATTGAATCGGGAAGCCAACACCCTGGCATCCAAGGCCGTTTCCACCAACATCAACCAGGCCGCAACGGAATTAAAACTGCTGATCGAGCAAATTCGGGAACAGGCGCAGAATATTGAGTAGGGGTTGCGGCTTTTGCGGCGGCAATGCCCAAATTTTGCCCAGCTCATCAGCCGGTAGCCTTGGCAGACTGCTGGAGGGTGTTGGCTGTGTGCGGTTCATGATTACCTGTTACTTTATGTTCGTTATCAGGTTTGGATTGCACGGTACTGTGCAGCAGCTTAAGAACGCAATCTTCCGAAGGTAGACGCATAAAGAATTGGGGTGGATGGAACCTATTGCCACTTCTCCGCAAGGATTCCAAACTTACTGGTTTATGCAGTCTTTCTGCTGCGGCCAAGGAAAGAGCGAAGCCTTTCGATACTCCATCAAAGTATGCAAAAAAATCTTGTCGCGATAGCCCGGATACTCTTGAGAATTTTTCCCACAGCATTAAAGGCGAAAGTGTGTGACTGTCGACAACACGAGCATATCCCACTACTGCGCCCAGAGGTTTTTTAACGTATATCCAGACTACAGTACCCGGCTCAACAGACATAGAGCGTCTACGCAGCTCTATGTGCTTCTTGCCAGAAAGAATGTTTTCTGCATGAACCTGCTCTAATGAAATTAGAATGTTCCTGACTTCATCCATGTGGAAACCCTGCATCAATAATTGCTGTCATTTGCTCATCAGTGATTGGTCGAGTAGAAATCAAGCTATTGGGGCTGCCGCAACCCATTTTCTGTAGCTCACGCATTGGAACTGGCGCAAAAAGAGTTATTACATTATCGAAGGTAGTGATAGTTTTGCGCTTTGAAGCTCCAATGCTTTGAAGGGTACTCACATCCAGAACAGATGGATCAAGATCAAGAGAATCAATTTCATCTACTGTCTTGCAATAACTGCGCCGAACGCGAGCGACTGCGACAACAGCGGCAGCTCCTCCGCGCTTGCCGGATTCATAGAAAAAGATGATCGTGCCGCGTTGGAAATATTTTAATGTCTTTGGATCGCTGAAGTAATGTCGCTCGGAATGTGAGGCTACTTTTGAATATGGTAACAATGATCCTTGCGAGGAATGACCTAACAGGGGATTGGCGAAGTCGCGCCATATAGGGGTTATAACGGCTGCGCGTCTTGGTAGACAAAAGATTGCTGGCGCCAACAAAGTTTCCAGACTCTCTATTGATACGTAAGAACGATTGCCATCTGGCGTCGTAAGCATGATGTGCTGATCCACTGATCGAAAGAAAGGAGGTTGCTCTGGGAGCTTAATGCAAGTTGCTTCTAATAATTCATTACGACGCAGCGCCCAAGTTGAAGGGGTAACAATTCGCCGAAAAACAATCTTGAAGAGCCTTGAGTTTTGAGCAGCCCCGCAAAATCCCAAACTCCATGCAACCTCTCGGAGACTAGATTGGCCTGGAAGCAATTCAATGGAAGCCTGTAAGACCTTAGATGATCCTTGCTCCAAGAGCTTTCGGAGCATTACTGCAGCAACGGTACGAGATTGAGGAAAGGACTCATCGACAACAACTCTCGCGATTATTGCTCCAGACTGCGCCCAAGTCGGCCAGGTTATATAGCCAACTAGCTGCTGATCTATCCAAGCACCATAACGTAGCATTGCACCACCATCAGAAGCACTAAGTGCCCACTCGTTTGCAATTGCAGAAGCAGTTATCGATCTCTGGCTCAGTAGTCTGCGGGCTACGTCAATGTCGGCATCTTTAATTACATTTAAAGTGAGAGTTTGTCTTGTTGCCATCTCGAACAATTCCTCATCAGAGCGGACATTCTGAGATGATCGGAATGCCAAGAGTGACAATACTTGCGCTCCATAATTCTGTGCAATTGCTGTTGCAGCATTCAAGATTGCATCGTCGCTTGTAACCAATCCAGAGAGCTGGTGTTGTATAACTGTCGCCAAGTGACGTAAGTCAGATTTGTCATTATGAGTAAGAGTTCCTGTAACAAGACGATCGGGAAAAATCAATGAGGCAAGGCCGTCAAGTAAGGGTTTTGAGACCTCGTCACAAGCCAACGCGAACGCCGGTAATACTCTTGCGAAATCCAGCATAGGATCAGTGCGTCCATTAGTAGTTGATGTGCGCTTTAGCTCTTCCAAAAGTTCAGTACTGATCGCTAAACTACACAAACCAGACCGCTCCGCCTTGAAAAGATTTATTGCCTCCTCATTGCGAGTACGGCGTGGCCCTAGATCGAATAAGACATTGAGATCCAGTAGGAATAAAGGGCGGGCTTCCGGAGGTTGAAAGTTCAGGCACAAAGGGTTCGACAAATCCATGCCACTACCAAGAAAGAGTTGTGGTGTTGCGAGTTCATGGCTTCGCACAAGAATAGTTCGGCTACGAGTAACCCCACCCTTTGCCACAGTCTGGATGTAGAAACCTTGGTTTCCCCAAAACTGGTTGGCGTCCCAAAGATCCTCCGCTACTCGCGCATGAATAGAGATGAAATTTTGTCGAGTAAGTATCTCCTTGAGTCGGTTCAACAGTTTTTTTGCAATACCTATGCGTCGATATGCCGGGCTTGCCAGCATTTGCAGAACATGAGCTTTGGGAAATCGGCAATCAAAGAGTAAGTGTCCGGCATATTTAGTGTCTGCCTCAGAAACATCAACTGCTATCAGCACGCTCTCTCGGTGCGCGTACTCCTGAAAAGCTTTGGCAGGAAAGAAACCTAGAGCGTCTTTATGTCCATCAGCGGTGACAATAGCATCTTCTATGAACGGTAATATCTCCGTACGCGCAGAAAGGATACGAATGTCTGCCAGACTATTGATCATAAATGTCTACCTTTCTGCTCTTAAATCTTATACACCTTCATCACCTCATCACCCAAGTGGTTGATGACCTTTACCGCTATTCTACCGGATTTTGGTTTGTCGAAGGGGCGGGAGGTGTCGCTGTTGAGTGTAGCCCAGGCGTCAGGATCAATTTCGGCCTTCAGCGTGGTCTTCAAGGATTTGTAGGGGTCGTTCGCGCCCAGGAAGTAGGCGTGGCGGACGAAGAAGCTCTCTTCGTTGTAGTCGGTATCTATGAACCAGCAGGCGATGCCATCCGCGCCGTCGCTGCGCACTTCGCCGCTGTTGGGGTGGAAGACGTCTACGCCGTTGACCTTTACCTGAATCTGCCCGTCCGGCGCGTCGAGGATGGTGATGTCCGGCTCGCCGAAGATGACGAACAGGTTGCCCTTGCCGGTGTTTTTCAGGTCGTCGGCCATGTGCAGGTCGGCGTTCATGCGGGCCTTCAAGACGGGGATGCGTCCCAGTTTGTCGAATTCGCCGGAGTGGGCGTCGTAGTTGAAGGCGCAGGCGATTAGCACGTCAAAGCCGCCATCGCCAGCTTCGCGCGCTGCGGTCACCAGATCGAGGCGGGAGACGGTGCCGAATTCGGAGCCGATGAAAATGGCGGCGCGTTTTTCGCGCGTTGCCCCCTCTCCCCGACCCTCTCCCGCAAGGGGAGAGGGAGAACGCGCATGGTCGCCTGCTTCGTGACAATGCCTGCCCTCTCCCGCAAGGGGAGAGGGAGAAACAGCCCCTCCCCCCTCGTGGGGGAGGGGTTGGGGAGAGGGGGATTGTTCTATGTAGCGCCCCTCGGCGCAGACGAGGCTACCAGGCCAAGGGGTGAGCGAGGTGAAGATGATTTTGTCCTCCTTGTGCGCTTGCTGCACGCCTGCGGTCTTCAAGTTTTCCAGAATGATCTGGGCAAAATTCATTGAAGAGTGGGATAGCGGTTGGCTTTTACCAGATACTAAAACCCGACCGCCAACCGCTTGGTCAATCAGTTCGTCGTCCGCGCCCACGGTCAGCACACGATGGGGCGAGAGGCTTTCCACCGTGAAGGGGCCTGCGACCCGCACTTTTTTGTTGTCGGGATAGGGCTTGTCATAGAGGTATTCATATTCGGCTTTGGCGGCGATGGAGGCGTCTATTTCTTTCTGGCGGGCGATTCTATCGCGCCAGAAGGCAGTGATTAGCGGTTGAGTAGCTGGCGGCCAGTTGTCCGGTTTTTCGCGCGGGATTTGCCATTCCTGCAATGCTTGCCCCCTCACCCCCGCCCCCTCTCCCGCAAGGGGAGAGGGGAGTACTGGAGATTGCCCATATTGTGACGCCTTGACTCCCGCCTCCTCTCCCGCAAGGGGAGAGGGGAGTGGCGGCGGCATGGTCGCCATTGACTGCCCCTGCTCTCCCGCATTCAAGCCCCTCTCCTCTTGCGAAATAGGGGTTGGGGAGAGAGGGAGTGTCGGCGGCATGGTCGCCATTGACTGCTCCTGCTCTCCAGTATCCAAGCCTCTCTCCCCTTGCTCCTGCTCTCCCGCATTCAAGCCCTTCTCCCCTTGCGAGAGAGGGGGAGTGTCGGCGGCATGGTCGCCATTGACTGCTCCTGCTCTCCAAGTATCCAAGCCTCTCTCCCCTTGCTCCTGCTCTCCAGTATCCAAGCCCCTCTCCCCTTGCGGGAGAGGGGTTGGGGAGAGGGGTGCGCGTCCCAACTCCGCATTCAATTGTTCGCGCAGCGGCTCCAGTTTTTCCTGCCACTTTTCCCAAATCACATCAATCTCGGCGTTATTGGCGATGGATTTTAGGGTGATGTGCGGCACGCGCTCATAAACGAAACCTTGGCGCACATCGCCATGCACGGGCGCGGAGGACGGCGCTTTGCGCGTGATTTCGGCTTCTTTCAGTTGGCCATCAAGGCTGTCGGCGAGCAGGTAGTAAGAATAACGCGCGCCCATGATGCGGGCGCGAGCCAACGCCAGGGCGACGCGCGAGGTGTCTATCGTGATCCAGCGGCGGCCCCATTGTTCGGCAACGTAGGCGGTCGTGCCGGAGCCGCAGGTGGGGTCGAGGACGAGGTCGCCGGGGTCGGTGGCTAGTAAAAGACATCTACTAATAATGCTTGTTGATGTCTGCACAACATATATTTTTGGATCAGACCTACTTTGAACAGCACCGCTTATATCTGCCCAAAGGTTTCCCATTGCGCCATATCCAAAATCGGTTTGAAATCGACGATAGTTGAGTTTTCCATTTTTTGTAACAACAAATCTGTCTGCCTTGCCTAAACGAATTAGTCCAGATTCTTTTGTTTTGAATGTTCCTTTACCAGGACTATGCTCTTTACCAAACCAACGAAACTGGGTTACGTCACCATCTCCTGCAGGGCGGGAACTTGTTATGTTGTCAAGCCGGTAAAGAGCGCCATCAAAATACTCTGATGTGTAGCGATCTTCTGAGTCCTCACTACGACCGACATAAGCAGGGCGTGCTTTCGTAGCATCTTTGTTTTTGCCAAACCAAAGAATGAAGTCGCATGTCGCACCAAGTAATGTATTCCCTTCACTTGTTGTTTTGCGAACCGTTATTTGACTAACAAAATTATCCTCCCCAAACACCTCATCCATCACCACCCTGACTCGGTGCACATTTTCATCTCCAATCTGCACAAAGATGGAGCCGGATTCGGCCAGCAAATCACGCGCCACCGTCAGCCGGTCGCGGATATAGCTCAAATAGCTATGAATCCCATCGCGCCAGGTATCCCGAAACGCCTTCACCTGTTCCGGCTCGCGCGTGATGTGCTGAACATTGCCGTCCTTCACATCGCGGCTGGTCGTCGACCACTGGAAATTGCTGTTGAATTTGATGCCATACGGCGGATCAAAATAGACGCACTGCACCTTGCCGCGCAGCCCTTCGCGTTCGGCAAGGCTGGCCATCACTTGCAGGCTATCGCCCAGAATCATGCGGTTTTGCCAACGCCCCTCGTGCCGGTAGAACTCGGTACGTTCGTTACCGCCGGGCAGACCATTGAAGTCGGCGAACAAATCCGGCTGTTCAGTAAACTGACCGCTATCACGCGCCGCCGCCTCGCGCTGGCTCTCCCGCGTTTGCTCGGTTTGCCGCCGCAAATCGTCAATCAATACCTTGGGATGCACCTTCTCCTGAATGTAAATCGGCGGAGCCTGGACAATCAGCGGCTGACCACTATCCACTAACTGCTGGTCACTGTATTTCCCCCGCCAGACGAGCTGCGGATCAAGATCGCGGTTGCGGGCGGCCTTTTCTTCTTCCAAACCTCGATTGCCAGCGCGCTCATAGGCGACAGGCCGGGGATTTTGCTCGGCATCAGGCACGAGCGACTGGAATTCAGCCGTGGGAATGTTCTTGCGCGTCGCGCCCTCGTGCTTCAGGGCGTCTACAATGAGCGGAGGTTTGGGAGTTCTTCGGGTCATGGTCAGGAATCCAGGGTATATGTATGTGCAGGGCTTTTCCCCTCACCCTCACCCCCACCCCCAGCCCCTCTCCCACAAGGGGAGAGGGGAGTGGCGGCGGTGGGATTGTCATTGAAAGGGCTTTTTCCATCATCCCCACCCTCACCCCCTGCCCCTCTCCCACAAGGGGAGAGGGGAGTGGCAGCGGTGGGGTTGTCATTGAAAGGGCTTTTTCCATCATCCCCACCCTCACCCCCAGCCCCTCTCCCGCAAGGGGAGAGGGGAGTGGCGGCGGTGGGGTTGTCATTGAAAGGGCTTTTTCCATCATCCCCACCCTCACCCCCAGCCCCTCTCCCACAAGGGGAGAGGGGAGTGGCGGCGGCAGTGGGATTGTCATTGAAAGGGCTTTTCCCCTCTCCCCCACCCTCACCCCCAGCCCCTCTCCCGCAAGGGGAGAGGGGAGTGGCAGCGGTGGGGTTGTCATTGAAAGGGCTTTTCCCCTCACCCCCACCCTCACCCCTACCCTCACCCCCAGCCCCTCTCCCGCAAGGGGAGAGGGGAGCATAGGCAGTGGGGTTGTCATTGGTCGCCCCTTCCCTCCCGCATTCAAGCCCCTCTCCCCTCGCGGGAGAGGGGTTGGGGAGAGGGGGAGCGTCGTGCAGAGCACGCCATATTGTTTCCAGAACAGCATCTTGCTGCGCCGTCCATTCGCTGTTCCAGAACCGCAACACACGAAATCCCGCCTGCTTCAGCCAAGCATCGCGTTGCACATCATATTGCACAGCATTCGCATGTTGACTGCCATCAAGCTCAATGACCAACCGTTGGGAAAAACAAACAAAATCAACGATGAAACGCCAAAGCGGTTGCTGGCGACGAAACTTGTAACCGGAAAATCTTTTACTCCGTAGTTGCTGCCATAGGGCGTGTTCATGCGGTGTTTGCTGCTTGCGTAATTCGCGCGCGCGATGAGTAAACCAAGACGTTTCCGGCAGGTTGGGGCTTTTCCCCTCACCCCTACCCTCACCCCCAGCCCCTCTCCCGCAAGGGGAGAGGGGAGCGGCAGCGGTGGGGTTGTCATTGAAAGGGCTTTTTCCATCATCCCCACCCTCACCCCCAGCCCCTCTCCCACAAGGGGAGAGGGGAGTGGCGGCGGGGTTACCATTGACAGGGCTTTTTCCATCATCCCCACCCTCACCCCCAGCCCCTCTCCCGCAAGGGGAGAGGGGAGTGGCGGCGGGGTTACCATTGACAGGGCTTTTCCTCTCACCCCTACCCTCACCCCCAGCCCCTCTCCCGCAAGGGGAGAGGGGAGTGGCGGCGGTGGGATTGTCATTGAAAGGGCTTTTCCCCTCACCCCTACCCTCACCCCCAGCCCCACCCCCACCCTCACCCCCAGCCCCTCTCCCGCAAGGGGAGAGGGGAGTGGCGGCGGTGGGGTTGTCATTGACCGTCCCTTTCCTTGGGCGCGCAAGTTCGGTTTTCATGCGTTGTCCTTCTCAATGAACGGGTCAGTCAGGATGCGGTAAAGCGGTTCGTTGATGTAGTAATTGGAACGACCGGCTTTCAGCTTGCGTAGCAAGCCGCCTGCGGTCAGCGCATCCAGATAGCGCGTCGCAGTCAGGCGCGAGACTTTCAGATCGCGCTGCAAAAACTCGATCTTGGTATAGGGATGCGAGAACAGGTTATTGATCAAGTCCTGGCTGTAGAACCTGTAGCCGTTGCGGATGCGGTGCTTGTAGTCCATCAGCGCGGCCTTGATCGCCTGAATGACGGCAATGCCATCCCTGGCGGTATGCTCAACCGCGCCAAGCATGTACAGCACCCAGGATTCCCACCGGTCGCGCTCGCGCACATCTTGCAACAGAAAATAGTAGTCAGCCTTGCCGCGCACAATGGCGCGGCTTAAGTACAGCACAGGCGTGTCCAGCAAACCTTCCTTGACCAGATACAGCACGTTGATGATGCGCCCGGTGCGACCATTGCCGTCATAGAAGGGATGGATGCTCTCGAACTGATGGTGGATCAATGCCATCTTCACCAGAGGATCGGCGGCAAAAAGTTCGTTATCGTTGATGAAACGTTCCAGATCGGTCATCAGCCCCGGCAACAGTTCCGGCGACGGCGGAGTGTAGACGACGCGACCAACGCCATCCTGCAACACCGTGCCAGACAACCTGCGGTAACCCGCGCGGTTTTTCTCCAGCACTGACTGGATTTCGATAATGTGGTTGCCCGTAAGCAGGCCAAAACCGCGCACGGCCTCAAAACCGACGCGCAAAGCGCGGTTGTAACGCGCCACTTCCTTGGCCGCCGGGCCGATAGAGGTATCCTGCACGGTTTCGCGGAACAACTCGTCATGGGTGGTGACGATGTTTTCGATTTCGGAGCTGTCCTTGGCCTCCTGTAGCCCCAAGGCGCTAATCAGGATGTTCTGGTTGGGCATGGACGCGGCCACGCCCTTGAACTCGGCCAGCCAACGGTGCGCCGAAACCAGCCGCTTCAAGATAGCGGGCGTCTCAAACCGGGCCGGATCGAGGTGTTCCAGAGCTTGCAGGGGCGGCAATGTGTTCATGGAAAGCGGTTTTCTTTACTAATGAGTCTCGACATGTTCACATTATGCCATTTTCTATACATGTTTTGGCGATGTGTATAAAAAACACGCGATTCATGCGCCCGCCCCGACCAGCATCTTGTCGAACTCTGCCTGCACCCTCCGGGCAAAATCATCCTCTATCCGCCACACGTCCGTAAACTCGACAAAGGCCCAGCGGCCATGCGCGCCGAGCCGGTTCACGCCGGGTATCCAGTGAGTAAGCATGGTCTCCTTCTTGATTTTGGCGTCTTCGCCACGGTAGCCCTTGATTTCGACCACGAGGTTCAGCAGATCATCCTCGCCATGACCATCATCCACGCGCGCGATGAAGTCGGGACGATAGCGGCGAGACTGGCCATCTTTGCGGTAAGGCACTTCCAGACCCAGGTTGTGATTCTTCACGTAGGCGCGCACGGAGGGATGCGACTCGACCACGCGGCAGAACTCGGCCTCCCAGTCGCTGTCGAGAATGACCCAGTTGATGTGGCACCTGGGCGGCGGGCCGCCGGTATCCCAGCGGTCGGTCTTGGAGGTGTTGAAGTTTACATGCCGGGTGCTGCCCACCGGGTTGTAAGGATCAAGCACGGCATGAACGGGATTCATGCCGACGCTTTCAAGTTCCTTCAGGCGAGCGCGGGTAATTGCAGCATTGATACGCTCGCAGGCGTCATCGGCCAGGGTCTTGTATTTGAGCTGGGCAGGATAAGCTCCGCCCTTGCAGTCAAGGTAGTTTTCCAGCCAGTAACGGGCAATGCGCTTTAGTTGTCCGAAAAGATGCAGTCTCGGCTCGCCGTCGGCATCACGAAAATGCTTCAACAACAGGTGCGAGGTCAATTCGTACACCACCTGCGAAGTACGCACATCGCCAGTATGCACAAGGTTCAAGTCCACCTGCTCGCCGATTATGCCGGAGTTCAGCGTTCGCGTAGCTCCCACCAGCGCGGGAGTGAGTTCCATGCGAGAGTCATCGGTAAATTCGGCGTGAAGCTCCTCTTCGGTCGGTTCCACCCGATAGCCCAGCACACGGGGAAACAGGATTTCCAGCGCGTCACGCTCACGCAGCGCCCTGACCTGGATAGTTTCGCGCGGTTTCTGCGGGGGCGCGACCACGGGTTCGGCGTTGAAGTCGAAGGGAATGCCCAGCACGTCGGCGTATTCGACATTGAACAAGCCGTCGCTGTTCAGCTCGTATGACTGGCGGCGCAACGCGCGGCCAATCACCTGTTCGCACAGCAATTGAGTGCCAAAGGCGCGTACTCCCAGTACGTGGGTCACGGTGTTGGCGTCCCAGCCTTCGGTGAGCATGGAAACCGAGACGACGCAGCGGATGGAGTCGCCCAGCCGACCCTCCTTGCCGACGGTGTTCATCACCTCGCGCAGCAAATCCTGATCGGTAATCTTCTGACCTGCCTGGGCATCGCCCGTGCGCTCGACGATCTCGCGGCGGAAGCGGTCTATCTCAAAGGCAGCCATGCTGCGAAAGTTATCATCCAGCGCCTCGCCGGATTCAAGTTGTTCGCTGTCTATCAGCAAGGTGCGCGGCCTGCCCAGCGCATTGCCGTTGTCATCGTGGTTGCGAAAGAGCGGCAAACGCCCCGGCACATACGCTCCATCCGCGCGTGTAAAACCAGAGATGTAGTCGTACACGAGCTTGGAAGTAGCGGTGTTGTTGCACACGACGATGAAGCAGGGCGGAACCGCAATCCGGGCTTCCGCCCATAGCTCATAGGTCTTTTCGTAGTGTCCATACAGGGCGTCGAGCGCCGTCTGCAAGGGCGTGGGCAAATCCAGCGGATTCAGACCTTCGGCCTTGCCGCGCCCTTTCTTCGGCATTTTGGCGCGAATATGCTCCCACAGGTTGCGGTACATCGGCATTTCCGCGCCGGGGATGTTGTCGGCAACAGGCACGCGCGGCAACTTGACGATGCCGCATTCGATAGCGTCCATCAGCGAAAAGTCACTCATCGTCCACGGGAACAAAGTGCCTTCGGCGTAGCCCGAACCGCGTAGGAAGAACGGCGTAGCCGAAAGGTCGAACACGCGGGATACGCCCAGTTTGCGCTGCACGATTTCAAGGCCGGAGATCCAGAGCCGGGCAGCGGCGTTGTTTTCTTCCGCTTCTTTCTTCTCGTCTCCTGAAAGAATTTCCTCTGCCGCGTCCGGCTTCTCGCGGTAGCAGTGGTGCGCTTCGTCGTTGATGACCAAAATGTTCTTCAAGCTCATCAGGCCGGGCATGACACGCTGAAGCATCTGGCCTTCGGTTTCCAGCGTGTCGAGTGGGTTGCCGCCACGCCCCTGAAGCAGAGCCTTGCCGCCTTTGGAGAGTTCCATGCGCTCACGCCGCTTGAAAGCGTGGTAGTTGGTTATGACGATCCTGGCGCTCCCCAGGTCGGCCAGCATGTCGCCGGGCACGAGTTCCCGATCTCGGTAATAGCTGTCTGGATCAAAGGGCTGCAAGACGCGCAGGCGATCACGAATGGTAAGCCCCGGCGCGACAATGAGAAATCCCTTGGTGAAACGTCGGCTTGCGGGGTGACGGACTGCGTTTATGGTCTGCCAGGCGATCAGCATGGCCATGACTGTGGTTTTTCCGGCTCCCGTGGCGAGTTTCAAAGCCAGTCGCATGAGGTCGGCATCCTGATTGGCGCGCTCCAGATGGTCGAGGAAGGAGCGTCCTGTCTTGCCAAGCCGCGGCGCTACCTCGGTCAGCCAGATGGCAGTCTCGATGGCTTCGATCTGGCAAAAGAACGGGCGCGCGCCATTGAATTCATGATGTCGCCAATGCTGAAGCAGTCGGGCGGTTTCAGGGGTGACATGCCAATCGGCAGGGTTGGGCAATAGCCGCCATTTATCCACTTCCTGCCGCGCGGCATTGATGACAGCCTGATGGTCGTACTGCTGCTCCCGCGTTGAAAGTCCTTTGCCCTCGTCGAAAAGAATCGCCTCTTGCTTGCCTTTCTGTTTTTTGGGTCGGGGAATCGGCGTGATGAATTCGGCCCGCCGCCGACGCTCGGTGATCCGCTGCGTGGGCTGCCCATTCTTGTCCAACTCCCAATGCCGCGACGGATAGGCATAGGGAGAATTGAGGACAGGTTTTTCAAAGAAAAGATTTGTCATGGCTTAACATGGGTCAAACGCGGTCGCCGCCACTTACGGCGGGGCGGATAAAGCGCGGTATCTAACGCGCGACCTGATCCAATTCTCCCGCCGCGTAGCGTTCCGCCATCTTCTCCAACGGCATAGGCTTGATTTGCGCGGCGCGTCCTTCGCAGCCGAAGGCAAGATAACGCGCCAGGCAAATTTCCTTTGCCGCCTGACGCGCGGGCTTCAGATAATCACGCGGATCGAATTTTTCAGGATTTTCAAACAGAAAGCGGCGGATTGCGCCCGTCATCGCCAGACGAATGTCGGTGTCAATGTTGACCTTCCGCACTCCATGTCTGATTCCCTCGACAATCTCCTCCACCGGCACGCCGTAAGTCTCTTTCATGTCGCCCCCGAATTGGCGGATTTCGGCAAGCAATTCCTGCGGCACGGAAGAAGAGCCGTGCATCACCAGGTGCGTGTTGGGCAATCTGGCATGAATCGCCGCAATCCGGTCAATGGCGAGAATATCGCCGGTCGGCTTGCGGGTGAATTTATACGCGCCGTGACTGGTTCCGATCGCAATCGCCAGCGCGTCGCAATTCGTCGCCCGCACAAAATCGGCGGCCTGCTCCACATCGGTCAGCAAGTCCTCGCGGCTCATCCTGCCTTCCGCGCCGTGTCCGTCCTCCTTATCCGCCCGCATCGTCTCCAATGAGCCTAACACTCCCAACTCCGCCTCTACGGAAACCCCGATCGCGTGCGAAAACTCCACCACCTTGCCGGTAACTTCCACATTGTATTCATAACTTGCGACGGTCTTGCCGTCCGCTTCCAATGAGCCATCCATCATAACCGAGGAAAAGCCGGAACGAATCGCCGCCATGCACACCGCAGGCGACTGGCCATGATCCTGGTGCATGACCACCGGAATTTCGGGGTACGCCTCAATAGCCGCCAGAATCTGATGGCGCAGGAAGGCTTCGCCCGCGTATTTGCGCGCCCCGGCGGAAGCCTGCATGATGACCGGCGCATTGACCTCGCGCGCGGCCTCCATGATCGCCCAGACCTGCTCCATGTTATTGACATTGAACGCGGGCAGGCCATAGCCGCGCTCGGCGGCGTGATCGAGCAACTGACGCATGGAAACGATAGGCATACAAACCTCCAGGAAAAAGGGCAAAAGAAGATTTTACTCCATACCCTGGTTTTGCCGCGCAAACAAGAGGCAAAAGCACAGGGCAGACGCCGCGCTTTTGCCGGTTTATTTAATTTATATTACTATGCGCGGTTTTGAGTCGCCCTGGCCTTCAGGCATGGGATTCCTAGACACAGGTTAGAGAGCCTCGATGCTCCGCAAAACAATCTCGCTCACCTCGCCATGAATGGCAAGGATTGCGCTTAACAAGTGTTCAATAAACGTCCTATCAAAGGGAGAAGCGAAAATGACGTTTGCCGCTACCGCGCCTTACGCATTAATCATCGTCGGCTGCGTTCTGCTCTATTACGGAGCGGAGTGGCTTGTAGGATCAAGCGCGAAACTTGCCGTTCGCTTCGGAGTCACGCCATTCATAGTCGGAGTAACCATCGTGGGATTCGGCACAAGCGCGCCGGAATTTGTCGTCAGTGTCCAGGCGACGCTCGCCGGTTCCGGCGACATCGCGGTGGGGAACGTATTAGGCTCAAATATCTTCAACACGGCGGTCGTCCTGGGTCTGTCGGCGCTGATCTGCCCGATACTCATCAACAGGCAATTTTTCAGATTCGACATTCCGGCGCTGATTATTGCGTCACTGATTACATGGTATTTCCTGACGGACGGCGTCGTGCAGATTTGGGAAGGCATCGTCCTCATAACCGTATTTGTCGGCTACATGACCTACAGCGTCATCAATTCAAAAAAGGATGGCGGCGGGGATAGGGTAAACGACGGGGATGACGACGATGACCGGGCAGAAGGCAAGAACGTCTCTATCCCCAAAAACGCGCTCCTTGTAATCATGGGTCTTGCGCTCCTGGTAGGCGGCGCGCACTTGCTGGTTATCGGGGCGGTAGACCTCGCCCGCAGTTGGGGCGTGAGCGAGGCGATAATCGGTCTAACCATAATAGCTTTCGGAACAAGCCTCCCGGAAGTCGCCGCCTCCGCCGTGGCCGCTTTCAAAAAGCATAGCGACATTGCGATAGGCAACGTGGTAGGCTCAAATATGTTCAACATTTTACTCATCCTCGGAACTGTGGGGGCTATGGGGCCGACGGAAGCGTACGGAATCGCCACTCGCGACCTTTTGTTCATGGTCGGAATCAATTTCATGCTGTTCATCCCGCTATTTGCAAAATCAATCCTGAACAGACCTGTCGGCGCGGCGTTTATCGGGGTTTATGCGGCATACATCTTCTTGATTGTGAGAACGGCAGGGGCGTAATCAGAGCGGTTTTGATTCAAGCGCGCGCTTTTTCTCCAAGCGAAAAGCTGGCGCAGTCAGCTCTCTCCCCTAACCCCTCTCCCACGTGGGATAGAGGAGTAAAGCGCAATCCCCGATCGTCTCGTTATATGAAAAGCGGGGAAACTTGCCTTGCATCGCCCTCAACAGAATCGGGAGGAATACCCACCTCTTTTGCCCTTTCAGGACGTACCCCTGGCGTGAAGGCAAACGCTTGCCCGGACACGGGAACTGCCGCGACGCGAGAGAGCGATCAACGTCCCGCCATATGGGCATCCGCAGGGGCATACGCAAATATATTGCGCGCCTGAGTCTGGATTTGTTCCTGCATCTGCTGGAACATCTTCTGGCTTTGATCCATGTAAGCCTTCATCATGCTCTGCATCGCCGGTTGCTGAAAATTCAAAAACTGCGCGAGAAAGTCCGCATGGGTCTGGGAATTGTCGCCAAACACAGCTTTCGACTGCTCCTGGAGCTTGTGCTGAAATTCAAGAAAGCCGTGGATATTGTTTTCCAGATACTTCCCAAGCATCCCCTGCATGGCATTGCCATAAAGACGGATGATAAGGCTCAACAAATCGCTGGAGAAAAGCGGCAGTCCGCAGCTTTCTTCTTCCAGAAGAATTTGCAGCAGGATGCTGCGGGTCAGGTCTTCGCCCGTCTTGGCGTCCAGAACCTGAAAATGCTCAAACTGCAACACCATCTCCTTCACGTCGGAGAGGGTGATGTAGCTGCTGGTCAGCGTATCGTACAAGCGTCGGTTCGGGTACTTCTTTATCTGCCGGATCGGTTCAGCCATAAAAAATGTCCTTGAATTGTGAGCCGCCCACTATTGTCACGAATTCTGAAAACTGTTCCCCGGACATTTGCCCGATCGTGAAAAGCGGGGGTTGTATCATTGTGCAGTGCGTCATTATATGCGACTTTGGATGATGTGATTTTGGAAAGCGCGAAAAAAACGGGGCTTTTTGTGAAAGTCCCGTTTTTGTCTGCGGGAATGACTGCTTACTGGAAGTACAAACCGCCGTTGACGTTGAGAGTCGCGCCCGTGGTAAAGCCGGACAACTCGTCAGCCAGGAAAGTCACCGCAAAACCGATTTCTTCCGGTTTGGCCAGACGCTTCATCGGCACGGAATCAACGATGCCTTGCAGGATGTCCTCACGAATCGCCATCACCATCTTGGTGGCGACATAACCGGGCGCAATTGCATTGACGGTCACGCCCTTGGCGGCCAGCTCCTGCGCCAGCGCCTTGGTAAAGCCGATCATGCCCGCCTTGGCGGCGGAATAGTTGGTTTGCCCGGCCTGGCCCTTGACGCCATTGACCGAGGAGATATTGATGATACGCCCCCAGCCGCGCTCCGCCATCTTGGCCGATACCTGCTTGGTCAGATTGAAAACGCTGTTCAGGTTGGTGTCAATGACAGCATCCCATTGCCCCCGATCCATCTTGGCGAACATCTTGTCGCGGGTGATTCCGGCATTATTTACGAGAATGTCAATCGGACCGGCTTTTTGCTCGGCTTCCGCCACCATTGCCTCAACTGAAGCCAGATCGGCGACATCGCCTGAAACCATGATGAAATCCTTGAAACCGGCCGCTTCCTGCTCTTGCAGCCACACATCTTTTTCATCGAATTGGGGATGATAGGCAGCGACAACCTTGTGTCCCGCTTGCGCCAGCGATTGGCAAATGGCAGTGCCCAAACCGCCCATGGCGCCTGTTACAAATGCAACACGTTTAGTCATGGATTTTCCTTTCCTCTGAAAGTGGTAAATGAGCCCGCCATGTTAGCAGACAATTCCCCATCGCGCCAAATTATTTTGCAATGCACAAGCATTGAACACGAGTCAAGCGCAATCCTCGCCATGTATAGTTTTAAAAGTGTACGCGCTTAAATCAAACCGCGCTAAAAACGGCAAGCTCATATAAAACCCAGGACGTGCTGCATGTCAAACAGGCCATTTTCATGCGCGGCGAGAAACCGCGCGGCGCGCAGGCTCCCCAGGGCATAAGGCATACGACTGCCCGCCTTGTGCGCGATTTCCACGCGCTCGCCAGAACCGCAGAACATGACCGTATGGTCGCCCACGATGTCGCCGCCGCGCACAGTCGCAAAACCGATACTCGCCCCGTCGCGCTCGCCCGTATGCCCTTCCCGTCCGTAAATAGCGCAATCGGTCAAATTACGCCCTGTCGCTTCGGCAATTACTTCGCCCATTTTAAGCGCCGTGCCGGAAGGAGCATCAACCTTCATCCGGTGATGCGCCTCGACAATCTCGACATCATAGCCATGCTCAAGAATCCTTGCCGCCTTGTCGAGAAGATGAAAAACGAGATTGACACCGACCGCCATGTTGGGCGCGAACACAATCGGGATTCGCCTGGCCGCTTCCGCGATCCTTGCCTTGCCCGCCCGGTCAATGCCGGTCGTGCCGATTACCATCGCCACGCCGACGGCTTCGCATAACGCAAGATGGCGCAAAGCGCCTTCAGGGCGGGTAAAGTCAATCAGGCAATCGCAGTCGGGAAGCCCCGCCGCCACATCCGCAGTAACCGCGAGGCCGCATGGCGGCAAACCCGCAAGGGTAGCGGCATCCTGCCCCAATACAGCAGAATCAGCTTGGTCAAACGCGGCTGTCAGACAAAACTCAGGGTCTTTCAGGGTCGCTTCCAACAGCATCCTGCCCATTCTGCCTGACGCTCCGACAATTCCGATTCGGTTTTTCATGATGCCTTTTACCTGTTCGTTCAAAAACCAAGAGTATCCATCAATCGCCGCCAAATGCCCCGCCCTTCCGCCTCCGGGAGAGGAGTATCAAACGTGATGCTGCCCAAATCAATGACCTGTGTTCGTGTCGTCGGCACTTCCGGCAAATTTTCATCTCGCATTTCCACGTCGCCCGTCACCCGTTCCAACCGCCCGTCCGCGCCAAAAAACACGGTGAATTGGCGCATCGTGACTTCGCCTGTTTTCCCTTCCTTCAGGCGGAACAGGTAATCCCAGCGATCCGCGTGAAAGGCGTCGGTCAAGAGCGGCGAACCGAGGATAAAACGCACCTGATCCCGCGAGAGACCGGGGCGCAACTGGGAAATCATATCCTGGGTGAGCACGTTGCCCTGCTGGATATCAATCCTGTACTCTTCGATGACACGCGGCAAATCAGTACAAGCGCCAAGGGACAGGAGCGCAAAAACGGCTAAAACAATGGAATAACGAGCCATGAAGAACAATCAGAAAGACAAGGTTGGGGTATCATAAACGATTCTTTCCTGTTTCGCCCGTGGAACTGTTCCCGAATCATGAGCCGCATCTCCTCCCATAACCTTAGAAGCGCGGGACTCAAAGCCACCCTGCCCCGCTTGAGAATCCTGGAGCTTTTCGAGAAAAACGCGACCCGCCACCTTGAAGCGGAAGAAGTCTATCGTCTTTTGCTTGCGGAAGATCTGGACATCGGGCTGGCGACCGTCTACCGGGTGCTAACCCAATTGGAGCAGGCCGGATTTCTGGCGCGACATGCCTTCAAATCCGGCAGAGCCACCTTTGAAATCAACGAAGGCACGCATCATGACCATCTTATCTGCATTGACTGCGGCCATGTAGAGGAGTTCTACGATGCGGAAATAGAGAGCCGCCAGAAGGCAATCGCCATCGAACGCGGCTTCAGGATCGAAGAACACGCCCTTTCCCTGTATGCCCATTGCCAGCGCGAAAATTGCCCTAACCGGCAGACGGCTGAAAATGACGATGGAGACTGATAAGAGTTGAGTCGCCTATTCAGGGCGTGGGGTAAGCCAAACCCCAACATTCCGCTTCCCAACAACCGCTGTGTGTTGGGGTCTGCTCTGCTCGCGCCAACCGCGCCTGTCCAAAACCGGACAGATTGAACAAGCATCAAGCGCACTCCTCGCAATGAATGGCAAGGTGAGCGAGATAGTTGTGCGGAGCATTGAGGCTCTCTAACCTGTGCCGAGGAATCCCCGGCCTTTAGGCCGGGGTGGCTCAAAATCGGTATCAGGTAACAATTTTTTCCTGCTATCCTGAATTTTCTGCCTATCCTGAATTTTCTGTTAGAATGAAGGACGCCATATCGTTTTAGTTTGGCGCGGCATCTTACAACCTGCCCTTAAAAAGGCTTATTACATTCCCGAAAGGAATCAGAATGGATCGTTACGCGATTTTCGTAGACGCGGGCTATTTTTTCGCCGCTGGCGCTCAGGCCGCGTTCAAGCAGTACGTTTCCCGCCGCCAGGTCGTATTGAAATCTTCCCCCGCAGCCATGATCGCCGACCTGTGCTCCAAGGCGGGACGGGTGGTCGACAACCTGCCCTTGCTCCGTACCTACTGGTATGACGCAACGCCAAGCTCGCGCCTGACCATGGAACAAAGCGCGCTGGCAATGCTGCCCGGCGTCAAACTTAGAATCGGCGTGCTGAACAACATCGGCAAGCAAAAGGGCGTCGACTCGCTGATCGTAACCGACATCATTGACCTATCCCGTAATCGCGCCATTGCTGATGCCGTGCTGATGACCGGCGACGAGGACTTGCGTATCGCCGTGCAGGTCGCGCAATCCTTCGGGGTGCGGGTGCACCTTTTAGGCTGCGGCGACCTCTCCCGCAACATGAGCGAATACCTGCAAATGGAGGCGGATTCCGTAACCAGTCTGGAAGATCGCTGGTTTGCCAGCCACCTTGAAATCAGTAACGACATGCCCTATGGCGCGCAGTCAATGTACACTTCCTCGATCTTCCCTGCCGGAGAGGATGTCATTCAGGATGAGGAAGCATTCAACGAAGCGGTTAGCAGCGCCATTGACGAGATTCTTGCCTCCGCCAGCTACGAACAGATACAGCAGTTGAATCAGCATTTCGCCTATCAGACATTCGTCCCGACCGAATATGACCGCCGTCTGGTCGGCACGATTTCGGCCAGACTGAACAGCCGCAAGCTGAATCCCGAAGAAATGCGGAGCCTGCGTACCCAGTTCATGCAAACCGTCAAAGCCCGCAGCAGCAAATGGATGGGATCGGACGAGGAAAACAACCTGGCGTAAATCAGGGGCGGCGGGGCAGTCCTTGGATAAAGCAATGCTCCGCCCGATTCTTCGTATTTTCAGGGCGCTGGTCTGGTTTCCCGGACATCTGGCGCGTGTTTTTATCCGCGAGCGCCTGCCGCAAACGGCGGCGGCGCTTTCCTTCTCCACCCTGCTCGCTCTGGTTCCGCTCGTCACTCTGGTATTGGCGGCAGCCAGCCATCTGCCCGGATTTGATCCCTTAACCACTCAACTTGACGCCTGGTTCATGCGCGCCCTTCTGCCGGAACACTCAGGCGGAGAGGTGGCGAACCGGATTTTCGCGCTGGCAAAGGGCGCAAGTTCCTTAAGCTGGACCTGGGCGATTGCGCTAACAGGCATAGTTTTCCTGCTCCTCTACGATCTGGAGGACGCATTCAACCGGATATGGGGCGTCAAAAGCGGCAGGGCATGGAAAAGGCGCTTGCCGCTATATCTCGTCTGCCTGTTTGGAATGCCTTTCATCATGGGGATTTTTACCAGTCTTTCCAATCTGCTCTTGAATCTGGCGGTAGACGGAATCGCGGAACAAAGAATGCTCATCAAATGGATGGACATTGTGCTGTTCGGCGTATTTTTCGCTTTGCTTTATCACGCCCTCCCCAATGCCCGCGTCAGCCGTAGAGCGGCGCTGGCAGGCGGAATAACGGTCAGCCTGCTCCTCTCCTCAATGAAGGAAGGGCTACGCTGGTATGTAGCCCAGACCGGATTCTACGACCGCCTCTACGGCGCGCTCGCCGCGCTGCCGGTTTTCCTGCTCTGGCTCTATCTCGCTTGGCTGCTTGTTCTGGCGATCGCGGTGCTCGTCGCCCGCTTGGACTCAAAGAAACCTTCTTAGAGTGTTTTTGATTTAGAGAATTTTCGATTTATAGCGATTTCCGTCAATAAAGCGGCTGTCAAATGATGTGCGGGAGAGGCAAACAAGGGGGGCGGGATGCATCCCCTCTCCCGCTTGCTGCGTAGGGGTTAAAAATTTTTAACCCCTACAGCGGCGCGGTTAGCCCCCTTATAGTCGCGTTATTTGCGGAAAGCGCTATAAAACGCTCTAACTTTAGCCGAAATCGCTCTAAGGCACGACCGTAAAAAGCTCGACCCGGCTGTTTTGCTCGATTCTCCCGGTAAGGCGAACCTCGCGTTCCTTGCCTGTATTGCCCAACCACAGGCGATATTTCTCATCCGCAAGCATGCCGCTTGGCGCAAGCAGAGCCTCTGATTCGCGTAGCGGCGGATGTCCCGACAGCAACAAAAGCGGCAGTTTGCGCTCCGTGTTTTCGGGCGCGGGAAGAACCCTGGCAGGAGTGGCCTCCAGAGCTACGACCTGCAACCCGATTTCCAGATGCTCCGGATTATCCGATTGCACCCAGCGCACAAGACATGCCAGCCAGTCTTTTTCCGCTTCAGTCCGCAGCGCAACCGCGTCTCCTACCCGCACCGAGCTTACCTTGCCGTTCAACAGCATGAGCGCATAGCCGTTCGGGCTTTCATTCACAATCAACCACTGGCTGCCTTCCTTGACCTCGACACCATTGTTCTCTGCTTGATCCAGCTCATATAAAAGCTGCGCCCAAAATGCTTCCAACCCTACATGGGCAGTAGCGCGGCGCATTTCAAACTGGCGCTTTCTCCGCTTGAAAGAACGCTTGCCGGGCGAACCTATGGCCTCGGACGCGCGCTTGAGGACTGATTTACGCAAGCGTTTTTCCTGCTTTGATTCATCCTCTTTTTCGGCATCGCTCTCCGTCTTCAGTTTTGCCGCAATATGCGCGCCGTCAAAATAAAAAACCGTCTCTTCCGGCAAGGGTTCGCGGCGATTCAGGGCGAAAGGCGGAAAATCACGCTTCGGCGCAAGCCAGAAAACCTTTTCCATCTTTTTTGGCTGAATCGGCGGCACGGCATGAAGTCTTACTTCTTCAGCATATTTCACAAGCGTCGGAAATAATTGGGCAAGCTCGCGGGAAGCAAAGGAAACAGGCTGCACCGTCGCCAACAGGACTGCCAAACGATAAGAAACCGGCAGATACTGCCCGGATACGTCCCTCAATCCAGCACGATGCAATCTTAGCCAGAGAGCCTGATCGATCGGCGCGGCAGCCAGATAGGCAATATAGATACGCTGCGTCAGGCAAAACGCGATCCGCTCCGCGACGAGATGTTCCTCGTTCGGCGCCAAATCAATGCTTGTCAGATTGTCCTGAAGCCACTCGTAAGCCATCGCAAAATTATTCAGCGCGGTTTGCAGGGAGTCAATTTCCTCGCGTTGCCGCCGTCTGGTCGGCACACGCGCCACAATGACTTTTTTTGTCATCGCGGGCAAGTGCCGTTCCAGACAACCGAACAAAAGCTCCAGCGAGTTACGAAACATTGCCGGCGGAAGGTTCGCTTCCCGCAGCTTTTGCAACAGCCGATACATTTCCTTTGGGTCTGGAACCTCGTCTTGCCACCTGTCCAGCCACTCCCTTATCAGGACAAACTGTTTTTTGGCCTCGATATCCGGTGAAATCCACTGGTTCGACATCTTGAGAAACTCCACTTTTGCGTAGATGTCCGTGATTGTGACATGGTTTTGCAATTATGACGATAATGCGCGGTATTTTTATAGTCGTTCCCATAATTGAAAATTACACACTTTCTACAAACCCTCCCCTTCTGGCATTATCAACTTTGCATTGGTAGATGTCAGACAAACTCGACATGTGCTTATAGCGCTTTCTGTAAATAGCGCGACAGTCAGGGAGAACACGCTTTGCTCCCCTCTCCCGGCCTTCGGCCACCCTCTCCCGCAAGCGGGAGAGGGGATGCGTTGTGGTATTTTCACTCTCCTGCAATCATGTGATAGTAGCATTATTTGCGGAAAGCACTACATTTACGTGAATCACTATTCTCTGTACAAATACTGGCAAAACGGAACGGCATCCTAACAGGCGACTGTTCCCATGTCTTGAGCGCAAAGGTTAGGCGCCATGCTTCGCCTTGGCTTTCGCCAGCCAAGGCGCCAACAGCTTGTTTACCTTGATCTGCCGGATGTGCTCCAAAAAACAAGTGTTAATTGCATTCTCCAGAGGACTTGGCTGCCTGGAAGCCAGAACCAAGCTCTCCGAAAGTTGCTCGAGCTGCCTTCCAGAGAATGAGGATGCGCCTTTGCTGAAGAAGCATGTGAACTCGATCATAAGGGCATGGAAGCTCACTCCATTTCTGTAGGCATCGGAAGATTCGAGTTCTTCCAGCGAGCCTGAGAATGTCGGAAAGATGGCGACGAGTAGCGCATTCAGCTCTTCAGGCGATTGCGGAGGCTGTTTCATGACATCAAACCTGTTTCGGCAAAACCCGGCAAAACGGAACGGGCGTTGGCGGCAGTCTGAAAGGCAATGGTTTCCACGGCGACGCCGCGCAAGTCAGCCAGAACATTGCCTATTTTGGGCAATTCCGCCGGCGTGTTGCGGGGCTTCTCCCCTGAACCGGCAAGCCAGACAGGGGGAATATCAGGCGCGTCGGTTTCCAGAACAATCGCTTCCAGCGGCAGTTCCGCCGCCAGCGCCCGGATGCGGCGGCTGCCCGGATAGGTAAGAGCGCCGCCAAAACCGAGTTTGAAGCCAAGTTTCATAAATGCTTTTGCCTGCTCGATGCTGCCGTTAAAAGCGTGCGCGATACCGCCTTCCACCCTTACCTGGCGCAAGCCTCGCAGCACCGCGTCAACAGCGCGGCGCACATGCAGCACAACGGGTAAATCGTATTTTTTTGCTAACCTTAACTGCGCCAGAAAAAAGCGTTCCTGCCGCGCCCCATCCGCTTCCTTGTCCATTCCATCCAGACCGATTTCTCCAATCGCTATCGGCGGCATTTTTTCCAGAAATTCCGCAAGTCTGGTCATAGCCTCGCCTTCTTCTCCGGCTTCTGCGACAAAAAGAGGATGAATGCCATAGGCGGGGGCGCAACCGGGCATGTGCGCGGCAAGATCGGCGACTGCCGCGCAATCATTCAGGTCTACCGCTGGCAGCAAGGCTTCGGATACTCCTCTCTGACGCGCCAAAAACCAGACTGCTTCGCAATCTTTCGCAAATTCCGGGGCGGATAGATGGCAATGAGTGTCCAACCACATGCGGCGCATTATAAAGCTGATAAAATCTTGCCTGACATTGTTTTGCCTTTTACACAGAACTTGAAGGCTGACGTATAATTAGCCGGTAAACTCAATTAACCCAAACCTCACGGAAAACACGCTATGAGCAATCAGGAAAAAATGAGCTGCGAGCGGCGGCGGCTAATAGTCGCAACGGCAGCGGTAGGTGGCGTTGGGGCGGCGGCAGCGGCTATTCCCTTCGTCGCTTCCATGCTTCCTTCCGAACGGGCAAAAGCTGCGGGCGCGCCGGTCGAGGCCGACATCAGCCAGATTGAACCAGGCCAGATGAAGACTTTTGAATGGCGAGGCAAGCCGGTATGGATTTTAAGGCGCACCCAGGCCATGCTGGATTCCCT
This sequence comes from Betaproteobacteria bacterium, assembly GCA_009777245.1. Taxonomy (GTDB): domain Bacteria; phylum Pseudomonadota; class Gammaproteobacteria; order Burkholderiales; family Rhodocyclaceae; genus Azovibrio. Next base: position 124,133 of record WRMF01000003.1, on the reverse strand, counting down.
CCCCACTCTGGACAATGATCTGGCCGACCCTGCTTCCGAACGGTCTTTGCAGCCCGCCTACTGCCAAAATCCGCACCGCTCCTACAAACCGGAAATTCTGGTGGTCATCGCCATCTGCACCCATCTGGGCTGTTCGCCTACCCCAAAATTAAAGGAAGGCGCGGAAGAAGGCATGACCTCCGACTGGAAAGGCGGGTGTTTCTGTCCCTGTCACGGTTCCACCTTTGACTTCGCCGGGCGCGTTTTCAAGAACAAACCCGCTCCGACCAATCTGGAAATACCTCCGCACCGCTATCTTTCCGATACGCGGATTCTGATCGGCGAGCACCAGGAGGCTTAATGATGGCTACGCAAAGTAACTACGAAAAGTACAAGTCCGACGGTTCCTACCTCGGCAACACGCTGGAATGGTTCGACGCCCGTTTCCCGCTGACTTCCATCTGGAGGGCGCATCTGTCCGAGTATTACGCGCCCAAGAACTTCGACTTCTGGTACTACTTCGGCTCTCTGGCGCTACTGGTGCTGGTAATCCAGATTGCCACCGGAATTTTCCTGGCAATGCACTACAAGCCGGACGCCGCGCTGAACGCCGACGGCCTGCCGATAGCTTTCGCCAGCGTCTCCTACATCATGAACGATGTCAGTTGGGGCTGGTTTATTCGCTACATGCACTCTACCGGCGCTACCGCGTTCTTTGTCGTGGTCTACCTGCACATGTTCCGGGCCATGCTCTACGGCTCTTACCGGAAGCCGCGCGAGTTGCTCTGGATTTTCGGCGTTTTGATTTTCCTCTGCCTGATGGCGGAGGCTTTCATGGGCTATCTCCTGCCCTGGGGACAAATGTCCTACTGGGGCGCGCAGGTGATCGTCAATCTGTTCGGCGCTATCCCGATAGTCGGCGACCCCCTGACCGTCTGGATTCGGGGCGACTTCGTAATCGGCGATGCCGCCCTGAACCGATTTTTCGCCCTGCATGTCGCAGCCATACCCCTGGTTCTGGTCGGACTTGTCGCCGCGCACCTTCTGGCGCTGCATGAAAACGGCTCCTTGAACCCTGACGGCATAGAAATAAACAAGCTGAAAAATGAGAAAGGCATTCCGCTGGACGGCATCCCCTTCCATCCTTACTACACGGTGAAAGATATTGTCGGCGTGGCGGTATTCCTGATGATTTTCTTCGCCGTCATCTGCTTTGCGCCTGAAGGCGGGGGCTATCTCCTGGAATACAACAACTTCTTCCCGGCAGATCCGATGAAGACTCCCGCGCATATCGCGCCGGTGTGGTACTTCACCCCCTTCTACTCCATGCTGCGCGCAATGGTGTGGGACTTCTTCTGGCTTGACGCCAAGTTCTGGGGCGTGGTCGCAATGGGAGGCGGAGTGATTATCCTTGCCTTCCTGCCCTGGCTGGATCGCAGTCCGGCGTACTCCATCAAATATCGCGGCCCCATTTTCAAGACTCTGCTTACCATCTTCGTGATCGGTTTCCTGATTCTGGGCTATCTGGGCACCAAACTGCCGGGTTACAAATTCTTCGGGATTGGTCTTCTGGACGGCGATGTCATTGCCCAGATTTTCACCCTGTATTACTTCCTGTTCTTCCTGACCATGCCTGTCTGGTCAAAGATGGACAAATGCAAACCTGTTCCGGAAAGGGTTACCTGGAAATGAACCGCACATTGAAAACCCTGTTGGCGCTTTGCCTGTTCGCGCCCGCCCTCGCATGGGCGGCGACAGCTGTAAATCTGGATCGCGCGCCTGATCGCTCCGGCGATAACGCAGCCCTGCAAAACGGAGCCAAGCTATTTGTCAACTATTGCCTAAGTTGCCACGGAGCCAGCGGCATCCGCTACAACAGGCTGATGGAACTTGGCCTTACCAAGGAGCAGATCGAAGACAACCTGATCTTCACCTCCGACAAAATCGGCTCGCCGATGCGCGTAGCCATGCGGCACGATGAGGCCAAAAAATGGCTCGGCGTAGCCCCGCTTGACCTTTCCCTGATCGCCCGCGCCCGAGGCTCTGCGGACGGATCGGGGGCGGACTGGCTCTACACTTATCTGCGGAGCTTCTACCGCGACGACACTCGTCCGACCGGCTGGAACAACCACGCTTTCGATAGTGTCGGAATGCCGCATATCCTGTATCAGATGCAGGAAACCCTGACTGCTGACAAATACGACGAACAGGTGGCAGACCTGGTAGGCTTTCTTGTCTGGATGGGCGAGCCGCAAGCCGGATTCCGCAAAAACCTGGGGATCGGTATTTTGTTGTTCCTCGTGGTGTTGCTTGCGGTTTCCTACGCCCTGAAAAAGGAATACTGGAAAGACGTGCATTAAGCCATCTTGCGGCCTGTCGCGTCGCCTCTTGTCAAGAGCGATGCCAGAAGTCGAGCGCAATTTTATTGAGGAATCCCCGGCTTTAAGGCCGGGGAGACTTGATTGTTTTTTCGCAGGAAAACCCGACTATGATGAACCTTTACTCTGGAACTATCTGTCCCTTCAGCCACCGTTGCCGAATCATGCTGTACGAAAAAGGCATGGATTTCCAGGTCATTGACGTGGATATGTTCGGCAAGCCGGAAGACCTGGTCGCCATCAACCCGCACAACCGTGTGCCTGTTCTGGTCGAACGCGATCTGGCACTCTATGAGCCTAACATCATCAACGAATATATTGACGAGCGTTTTCCCCATCCGCAACTGATGCCGCCCGACCCGATCATGCGCGCCCGCACCCGGCAGTTGCTCTCCGGCATGGAGCGGGAGATTTTCTGCCATATTGATTCGATTGACAAAAATGCCAAAACCGCCGACAAGTCAAGGCAGGAAGTCGCGGCGCGACTGACTGAAATATCGTCCATTTTCAGCAAAAACAAGTTCATGCTGGGCGATGATTATTCCATGCTGGATGTCGCGCTCGCCCCGCTTTTGTGGCGGCTTGGCGTTTATGAAATCAAACTGCCCAGGACTGCCGCGCCCCTGATGAAATACGCCGAACGTATTTTCAGTCGGCAGGGTTTTATTGACGCCCTGACCCCTTCCGAAAAAATCATGCGTAGATAGACCGGATGTCGTTGCCCGCCGATCTTCCATCCACCAAGCCGTATCTGTTGCGCGCGTTCTGGGAATGGTGCAGCGATAACGGTTTTACCCCGCACATGACGGTAGCTGTGGATGATTATTGCCGCATTCCACAGGAGTTCGTAAAAAAAGGGGAGATTGTGCTCAATATCGGGATGGAGGCGACCAAAAATCTGCAAATGAAAAATGAGGCCGTCAGTTTTCAGGCGCGTTTTAGCGGCGCGGTCCGCGATATTTATGTCCCCATGCCCCGCGTCATTGCGATTTATGCGCGGGAAAACGGCGTCGGCATGGGGTTTCCGGTCGAAGCCGTGAAAACTGCGGGAGAGGACGGGAAAACCCCGCCAGACGACACGCCCCCCGGTCGCCCGCCTTACCTGCGCCGCGTCAAATAACAAGCTGGATAACATCATGACGCCGCAGCAGATAGTTGGACTTTTTGTGCGCCTCTTCGCTATTTGGCTCGTTGTGCAAGCCCTGCAACTTGTCGGTGTCGGCATCGAAATAAACCGTCAGCCACTGCAAGAGCAATGGGCGGGATATTATTATACTTCTGCCATTGTGGTCGTCGTCGCTGCCGCGCTTTGGTTATTCCCAATGGTTGTCGCGCATAAGCTGATACCCCGCACCCAATTCGACAATGTCCTTCGCGTTCCCGCGCATGAGGCGGCAATAGTGGCTTGCATAGTTCTTGGTCTGTGGTTGTTTGTTGCCAGGGCGCTTCCGCTATTGACCCATTACTTCACAGTCGCCGCTCTATTGTGGAAGAACCATATTTCTGTTTATGAGGCGGAGGTCGCTAATCCTGCGCGCCTGATTGAAGGCGTCGTTACGCTGCTTGTGTGCGGGTTTCTCACGTTCAAAGCGAGGTTCATCGCTAACTGTCTCCTCTTGCCGCGTACCGACAAAGAGGACGAATCGTGATGCTATCTAACATTTAATTCTAGTGCGGTGTTGATTTAAGCGCGTATACTTTTAAGCCGACGCGGTCAGACCTCTCCCACAAATGGGAGAGGAGAATTGTTCTTATCCCGCTTGCGGGAGAGTGTGCGTAAAATGTAGCCACTTGAGCCGAAACCGCTCTAGCGTTGAATTACTCTGCCATAAATGACGTAGATTCCTTGGCTTCGTTCAGGCATGACTCAAAAAACCGCAGGATTTCCTGGCGCGCTCCAGGGTCGTCCAATGCCCTCACATGCCCCGATCCGGGGATGATACGTATTTGTTTGGGCGGCAAAGCAGCGTCGAACAGACGTTGCGAGTGCTGCCAGGAGATAAGTGAATCATGATCTCCGTGCAGAAAAAGTAGCGGTATCGGCGTAAGTTTACGAATATGCCGGTTTGCGCTGTAGCGGTCGCTAATGAGCCAGCCCAAGCCCGGAGCATGATCGCCGACAATGGCGGAATACGACTCGAACGTGGCATCCAGCACAATGCCCGCGACATTTCCGGTTTTGCCTGCCTCGTCCGGCATGGCAAGCGCGGCGACAGCATTGTTACCGCCCAGACTTTGCCCCAATACCAGAATTTTGTCAGGGTCTACTCCCTGTCGTTGTCTTAGCCAGGAAAGCGCGGCTTGTGTATCTTCCATCAATGCGCGGGGCGATGGGCGTTTGTCGTCGGAAAGCCCGTAGCCCCGGTAATCGAACATGAACACCCCGTAATTCTCACGGGGCAGCCATGCGACCGCGCCTATGTGATCGCCGATTTTGTTGGCATTGCCGTGGACGTGCAGGACAAATCCCTTGCTCTCGCCTGCGGCGGGTATGAACCAGCCGTGTAATTTTGCGCCGTCTCGGCTTGTGAAGTAGACGTTCTCGAATGCCAGCCCCAAGTTTTGCGGCGTATATGCGCTCTCGCCGCGTGTCGGGTAGTAAAACTGGCGTTCCGCAAAACAGCCGACTGCAAGCGCGCTTGCAAGAGCCGCGCCTGTGAACAAAAGTGCCGACCGGATCATTTCTCTTTCTTTCTACGGGAATTATGGCTGGCTTCAAGTGTAGCAGGGCGCGGATTGAACCGGCAAATGTCGAGTCACCCCGGCCTGAAGGCAGGGGATTCCTCGACACAGGTTAGAGAGCCTCAATGCTCCACAAAACAATCTCGCTCACCTCGCCATAAACGGCAAGGACTGCGCTTAACAAGCGCTCAACGGCAAAAAATCTTTATCGTCAGCATTGAATAGGTGTCAGGGGATTTTTTTTAGAGTCCTGCCACAGCCGCCATAAGGAAAAACATGTTTGAGCCAAAACCTCTCCAATGCAATATTGTTATGCGGGCGCAGATAAAAGCATTTTCATCTGTCAGATAAGCGATTAGCGTGGTAAATTACCAGTCTCATCAACCGGAGGTTTTTTTCATGTTCCTCGCACAACGTTTCGCGGCGTACAGCAAATGGCGGCATAGGGTTATCGCAATTGTGGAGCGGTTCCGCCAGTGGCTTGTCGTGCAGGATTTGAGCGACGCGCAAACGGAATTACGCTTGTCGCGCCTTCAAGAGCGCATCCGGGCAGACAAGCTGAATGTCGCGTTCGTGGCGGAGTTTTCACGCGGCAAGTCCGAGCTTATCAACAGTATTTTCTTTGCCGCTTATGGCGACCGGATTCTTCCCTCTGCTGCGGGGCGCACGACGATGTGTCCGACAGAATTGATGTTTATCCCGACAGAGATGCCCTCGATCCGCCTTTTGCCGATTGAGACGCGCGCCGAAATCCTAAGCGTCAGCGAATACAAGCGGCAGCGCGACGGATGGCACGAAGTGGAGCTTGACATCGGCTCGGCGGAAAAGGTGCAGCAGGCGCTCCGGCAGGTGAGCGAGGTTATTCGGGTAACGCCGGACAAGGCGGACAACCTGGGCTTTGCCAAGGACAAAAACGAGGACGGCATTGAAGTCGTAATCGGCGAAGACGGCTTGATAGAAATTCCGCGTTGGCGGCATGCCATCATCAATTTCCCTCATCCCTTGCTGGAACAGGGATTGGTGATTCTGGACACGCCGGGGTTGAACGCCATCGGCTCGGAGCCGGAATTGACCTTGTCTCTTCTTCCAAACGCGCATGCTGTTCTGTTCATTCTGGCGGCGGATACCGGAGTAACCCAATCCGATCTTGTCGTATGGCGGGAGCACATCGGCAAGGGCTACAAGGGGCGGCGCGGGCGCATGGCGGTGTTGAACAAGATTGACGGGCTTTGGGACGAACTGAGATCTGAATCGGCAATCGAAGCGGAAATTGCGCGACAGACGCGTTACTGCGCGGATATTCTCGAATTGAGCGAGGATAATATTTTTCCGGTTTCCGCGCAAAAAGGTCTGGTCGCCAAAGTCAATCGGGACAATGACCTGCTCAAGAAAAGCCGCCTGCCGGAGCTTGAGAACGCGCTTTCCAGCGAGTTGATTCCGTCCAAGCATGAAATTGTCCGCGAGGATGCGGAGGACGAATTCGGCGAGGTGCATCGCCAGGTTCGCAGCGTGCTGGAAGGCCGTTTGCATGGATTGGCCGAGCAGCTGACCGAATTAAGCGACCTGCGCGGCAAAAACAAAGGCGTAATCGAGTACATGATGGGCAAAATCAGAATCGAGAAAGAAGAATTTGAGTCCGGTCTGCAACATTATCATGCGGTGCGAAGCGTCTTTTCCACTCTGACCAACCGGCTTCTGAAAGACTTGAGCGTGGACTCTCTGCGTTCCCAAGTCAAAGAACAGAAAGAAAACATGCTGGCGGCGCACTTTTCCCGTCAGATTTCCAAAGTCATGGAGGGATTTTTTGACGATGTTGAGGATCGTCTGAAAAAGGCGGACAAGGATGTTGCCGAGATTCAGGAGATGATGTATGCGGTCTATAAACGGCTTACGGTAGAGCAGGGGCTTCGGCTTTCCGCGCCGGTTGTCTTTTCCGTACGCGCATACACGCAAGAGTTGGGGCGTCTGCACGGCTGGTGCAACGAAAACCTGAATTCGGCGGTTAAGCTACTGACCAGCGAGAAGAAAAACATTGTCCAGCGCTTCTTCTCGGAAGTCACGGTGCAAACCCAGAATATTTTTGAGCGCGCCAACTGGGAGGTGGAAAACTGGCTGAAGATCATCATGGTGCCGGTAGAGACTCAGGTGCGCGAACATCATCTTTATCTGAAACGCAGGCTGGAAAGTATCCGACGCATCCATCAGGCCAGCGAGACGCTGGAAGATCGGATTGAAGAACTGGAAAGCCTGCGGCAAGACCTCTTTCAGCAAATCACGGATATGGACAGCATCCATGAAACGCTGCTGGGTCTTTTGGCGTCGGAAAACCTGCTGGCGGAGAAAAAGGAGACTAAGCCTGAGAAGGCAGTAAAAAAAGCGGCGGACGCGGCGGTGAGAACGGCTGCAAATTCCCCTGGCAAAAGTAAAGTCATAGGCAACTTCCCCGAACTGATCCGCACATGATTGTTTGCGAAGAAGAAGCGGTTTCTTTTGAAGCGTATATAGCCTTATCACAGGAAGCCCCTGTCATTGCGCGTATATATGGGCAGCCGCTTGCCGAGTTTCCGCTTGATCTTTACATTCCTCCGGACGCTTTGGAAATCATGCTGGATGCGTTCGAGGGGCCACTGGACTTCCTCCTGTACCTGATTCGCCGCGCCAACATTGACATTCTTGATATTCCGATGGTTCCCCTGACCCGGCAATATCTGGAATATGTCGAAGCCATGCGAGCGGCAAATCTGGAATTGGCTGCCGAATATCTGGTCATGGCGGCAACCCTGATTGAAATCAAGTCAAGGATGCTCCTGCCGCGCCCTAGGGCGGATGGCGATGAGGAAGCGGGAGACCCGCGCGCGGAGCTGGCGCGTCGCCTGCTGGAGTACGAGCAAATGAGGAGCGCGGCAGGTAAAATTGACGCGCATGAGCAGGCGGGAAGGGATTTTCTCTGGGTCGAGACCTTTGTGGAAAAGACGCTGGTCAAGCGTTATCCAAAGGTTGGTCTGGATGATCTGGCAAGCGCCTGGCGCGAAGTGTTGAGGCAGGCCAAATTGACCGAGCATCATGCCATTCGCCGCGAAGAACTTTCGGTGCGCGAGCATATGGGAATAATTCTGCGCGTTCTGAAAGAGAAGGGCGATTATGTGCCGTTCTCAAGCCTTTTCACTGCCGCGATGGGGGTGTCTGTGCTGATTGTGCATTTCGTCGCCCTTCTGGAGTTGATGCGGGAACAGTTGATTGACATCACGCAGACGGAAGCCTTTGCCCCGATTTATTTGCGGCGGGTTTCGGAAACGGAAATTATGGAAAGGGGAGAATATGGAAGCGCATGAGGCAATCCGGCCTGAAACTTTCAAGGCGATTCTGGAAGCGGCGCTTCTGACGGCGCGGGAGGCGCTGTCCCTGGACGACCTGAAAAAAATGTTCGATTACCGGCTGGATAATGCGATTTTGCGTAATTCCCTGGAGGAGATTCGCGCGGATTGGGTAAGGAAAGATAGTCCCATTGAGCTGGTGTGTCTTGCCTCTGGCTGGCGTTTTCGCGCCCGGGCGGAATTCATGCCGTATCTGGAACGCATCTATCCTGAAAAGCCCCCAAAATATTCCCGCGCTACCCTGGAGACGCTGGCGATCATTGCTTACCGCCAGCCGGTGACGCGCGGCGACATCGAGGAAATACGCGGCGTGGCGATCAATGCCAACGCGATCCGCGCCCTTGAAGATCGCGGCTGGATTGATGTGGTGGGACACAGGGAAACGCCGGGGCGTCCTGCCCTTTACGCCACCACCCGTCAGTTTTTGGATGACCTTGGGTTACGCGCCCTTACCGAGCTTCCCGTATTGGAAAAGCTGGATCGGTTCACTCCATCCCTGTTGGAACCGGCGGAGCTGCACAATGAACCGCAAGAATAGGGGGAACAGCTCCTCTCTCCCGCTTGCGAAAGAGAGATCGGGAGAGAGGTCTGGTCGCGCAAGGTCGGGCATTGATGCCGGGAAAAAATCGTCCTTTCGTAATGCTGGTAATTCCGGCAAGGGAAAGGATGCACCCGTAAGGAAAGAAGGGCGAAAGGGCGGACACGCGTCCGGCGGTCTGCGTGAGGTATCAAGCGCAGGGCAGCGGCGCAATAATGCGGAACTCCCCAGAGCGGGCGGCGAGCGGCTGCACAAGGCGCTTGCAGAGGTGGGGATTGGCTCAAGACGGGAGATGGAAGTCTGGATTGCCGACGGCAGGGTGGAAGTAAATGGCAAGACGGCGAAAGTCGGGATGAGTGTTTTTCCCGGCGACAGGGTCAAGGTTGGCGGACGCCTGGTTGCGCTTCGTTTTTCCGATAAACCCCCGCGAGTGTTGCTTTACCACAAGCCGGAAGGCGAGATCGTATCCAGAAGCGACCCGGAAGGGCGTCCGAGCGTTTTTGCCGCCTTGCCGCGCTTGCGCGGCGGGCGTTGGGTATCGGTGGGGCGTTTGGACATCAATACATCCGGCCTGCTTTTGTTTACGGATTCCGGCGAGTTGGCAAACCGGCTGACGCACCCTTCCGCTAATCTGCTGCGCGAATACGCTGTGCGCGTGCTGGGCGAGCTGAAAGAGGAAGCCAGGGCAGAATTGCAAAAGGGCATCATGCTGGAAGACGGGAAGGCGGCCTTTGCCAGTCTGGAAGAGGCGGGCGGCGATGGCGCGAATCGTTGGTACCGGGTAAGTCTTTACGAGGGGCGAAACCGTGAAGTGCGCCGCATGTTTGAGGCGGTCGGCTGCAAGGTGAGCCGTTTAATCAGGGTTCGTTACGGCTCTTTCCTGCTGCCTTCGCGCTTGAAACGCGGGCGTTGCCTTGAACTGACCGAAGAAGAAGCTCGAAGTTTGGAAAAAAGTTTGGCGTGAGCGGGGGAGCAGTCCGCAAGCAGGATGGAACTTCGTTTCATCCCTGTTTCAAGCATCACGCCGGTATTACGCGCCGCTTCATCCAGACTACGCTGGCTTATCTGGAATCAGGGCGGCCTGTTTTGCTGGCAGTCGGCAGAGGCTGGCCTGGTCGCCATTGGCTCAAGATAGTTTTTCCTTCCTCGATTTGTTCGCGTGTCATTCGTCTGACAACAATATCACGGTTTTTCATTGCTCTCTTCTCGTGTTCATTTATTGCCAAAAGTTTATCAGCTATAACAAGGCTATAGAGCGCATAGGCCAGCGCCCTATCCTGCGGCACGCCATGTCCCATGTTATACATATACCCCAGGCTGACCTGGGATCGCGCGTTTCCCTGCTCCGCCGCCTTGCGATACCAATTTGCCGCCTGTTGATAGTCCCGCGACACGCCTCGCCCATAGTAATACATGGTGCCCAGGTTGCCCTGTGCCGCAACATTCCCCTGTTCCGCCGCCTTTTGATACCAATTGACCGCCTGTTGATAATCCTTCGACACACCCTGCCCTTCCTCATACATGTACCCCAGGCCGAGCTGCGCTCTCGCATTTCCCTGTTCCGCAGCCTTCAGATACCAATTGACCGCTTGCTGATAATCCTTCAGCACGCCCTGTCCATTCGCATACATGTACCCCAGATTGGCCTGGGCACTCACATGTCCCTGCTCCGCCGCCTTCAGATACCAGTTGGCGGCCTCCCGAAAATACTGTGGCACGCCCTGTCCTTTCTCATACATGTACCCCAGTCTATATTGCGCGGACACATACCCCTGCTCCGCAGCCTTGCGATACCAAGCTGCGGCCTCGGACAAATACCGCGGCACGCCTCGACCCTCTCGATACATGTTCCCCAGGACATGCTGGGCATCCACATGCCCCTTATCCGCCGCCTTGCGGTACCAATTGGCGGCCTCATGAAAATTCTGCCGCGCTCCTTGTCCTCTGTCGTACATGAACCCTAATCCGTATTGGGCATACATATTCCCCTGTTCCGCAGCTTTTTGATACCAATGCATCGCTTTTTGAAAATCCTGTTGCACTCCTCGTCCCTCGCGATACATATTCCCCAGGCTGGCCTGGGCATCCGCATATCCCTGCTCCGCAGACTTTTGATACCAATTGGCGGCCTCCTTGAAGTTGCGCCGTGCGCCTCGTCCTTCGCGGTACATGCTTCCCACGCTGTACTGGGCGCCCGCATGACCCTGCTCCGCCGCCTTGCGGTGCCAGTTGGCGGCCTGCTGATCGTTCTGCGGCACGCCTAGTCCCTCTTGATACATGTTGCCCAGGTTGACCTGGGATCGCATATCTCCCTGTTCCGCCGCCTTTCGATACAAATTGGCGGCCTCCTGAAGGTCCTGCGACATGCCTTCTCCCTCTCGATACATATTCCCCAGGCTGAACTGCGCTCTCACTTCTCCTTGATCCGCCGCTTTGCGATACCATTTGGCGGATTCCTGTAAATCCTGCGGTACGCCTCGCCCCTCGTAATACATGCCACCCAAGTCGTGCTGCGCCTGCACATGCCCCTGTTCAGCCGCCTTTTGATACCAATTGACCGCTTGCCGGAAATCCTGAGGCGCGCCTTCTCCCTTGTGATACATGGTTCCCAGATTGAATTGCGATTCATCCAGTCCCTGCTCCGCCGCCTTTTGAAACCAGTAGACGGCCTCTTTATCATCCCACTGTACGCCTTGTCCCTCGTAATACATGATTCCCAGGTTGTGCTGCGCCTGCACATGGCCTTGCAAAGCCGCCTTGCGATACCAATTCAACGCATGTAGATCATCCTGCGGCGCGCCTTGTCCGCTGCCGTGCCTGACACCAAGATTGAACTGGGCTTTTGCATCGCCCGCCTCTGCCATTTGAGTCAATTCAGGCAGTGACAAGGCGCTGTAGTCCGGCTCCACCGTCAGAGGCAAGGCGTTATCGTCCTGCTCTTCTGTCGTCAGGGGCAAGGCGCTATCGTCCCGCTCCGTCGTACAGGCTACGAGTTGAACTCCCAAGGCAAGGAGTAGAGAAGCAAGTATGCGGGTCATGGGATGCCTTTCGTTTCAGAACTGGAATTCGCGCGGCCTGTTTTGCTGGCAGTCGGCAGAGGCTCGCCGGGTCGCCATTGGCGCAAGATAGTTTTTCCTTCCTCAATTTGTTCGGATGTCATTTGCTTGACAGCAAGGTCAAGATTCGCTAATGCTTCCTCGTCTCCATCTGCCGCTGCAATGTTGAAAAGCGCGTATGCCAATACGATGTCATGTGGCACGCCTTGTCCATGCTCATACATGTACCCCAGATTATTCTGGGCAGAGGCATGTCCATGCTCCGCCGCCTTGCGATACCAATTCGCAGCCTCCTGAAAGTCCTGCGACACGCCTTGTCCATGCTCATACATGTACCCCAGATTATTCCGGGCAGAGGCATGTCCCTGCTCCGCCGCCTTGCGATACCAATTCATCGCCTCTTGAAAATCCTGCGGCGTACCTTGTCCTTCGGCGTACATGACGCCTAAGTTGTACTGAGCAAGCGCAAACTCTTGCGCTGCCGCCTTGCGCCACCAATTCATTGCCTTCTGAAAGTCTTGGGGCACACCTAAGCCCTCGTAATACATTTTCCCCAAGTTGGACTGCGACATAGCAAACCCTTGCTCTGCCGCTTTGCGCCACCAATTCGCAGCTTCCTGAAAATCCTGCGGCACTCCTTGTCCCTCGTAATACATGACCCCCAACTTATGCTGCGCTTGTACATTCTTCTGTTTTGCCGCTTTGCGATACCAATTTACTGCCTCTTGCAAATCTTGTGGTACGCCCTGCCCATTCTCATACATGAATCCCAAGTTCAATTGTGCTTCCGCTACCGCTTGCTCCGCAGCCTTTTGGAACCAATTGATTGCCTCTTGAAAATCCTGCTGCACACTTTGTCCATTGTAGTATCTGGTTCCAAGGTAAAATTGAGCCTTTGCGTTTCCCGCAGTTGCCTTTTGCGTCAATTCCGACAATGACAAAGCATTGTAATTCGTAGGTACTGCCCAAATGGAAAGCAGAACGCCAGATAGTGTACTAAGGAACATTAAGGCAAACATACGAGTTTTGGTCATTATGATTCCTTCAAGGCGGCAAAGTTGGCGCGCGCGGCAGTTATTGCGTCTTTCTCCCCAAACCGCCGAGCAGGGCAGCGACCGGACGCACGGATTTTTTCAGGACGCTGATAGGGCGGGCAGGGGGATTTTCGGAAGGCATGGCCTCGTCCGATACCGCGAGTTTGGGGATGTAAGGCTTGGAGAAGTCGAATCCATCCGCAGCGATCATGTTGGGACGTTTGCCACGCCCTTTGTCCCCGGCTTTGTCAGCCCTTGCCGGACGCTTATCCCGCTCCGGGCGTTTGCCCCGATCCTGAACCACGGTCTCATACTCCGGCGCGAAGCCGGGAAGCATGACCTGCTCGATCCTGAATTTGATCAGCTTTTCGATTTCGGCAAGATATAAAAATTCCGGGGGCGCGACAAGGGAAATGGCTTGCCCGCTCCGCCCCGCGCGCCCGGTGCGGCCAATGCGATGCACGTAGTCTTCCGGCACATGCGGCAATTCATAATTGATTACATAGGGCAAATCTTCAATGTCCAGCCCGCGCGCCGCAACGTCCGTAGCGACCAGAACCCTTGTCTCGCCGCTCTTGAAGGAATCCAGAGCCTTCAAGCGTTCGCTCTGGCTTTTGTCGCCGTGAATGGCGTTCGCGCCGAGCCTTGCGCGTTCCAACTCGCGCGCCAGCCGCGCGCAATCCTGTCTGGTGCGGGTAAAGACAATACATTGCCGGATTTCGCCGCTCTCCAAAAGATGAATGAGTAGAGAGCGTTTTTTGCCCTCGGCAACCGGGTAGACGCGGTGCGCTACGGTTTCCGAAACCTGATTGCGCCGCGCAACCTCGATCAATACCGGCGCTTTCAGGATGGAATCGGCAAGACGCTTGATCTCGTCGGAAAAGGTGGCGGAAAAAAGGAGACTCTGCCGCTTCTGGGGCAGCAGATTCATGATGCGCCTGATGTCCGGGATGAATCCCATGTCCAGCATCCGGTCGGCTTCGTCCAGAACCAGCGCCATAACCTCGTTGAAATGGACGCTTTTTTGCTCGACATGATCGAGAAGCCGCCCCGGCGTTGCGACCAGAATTTCCACGCCTTGGCGAAGCTCGGCGATTTGCGGCTTGATGTCGACGCCGCCAAAGACGCAGGCGGCGCGAAGCGGCGTATATTTGGCGTAAGTCCTGATTGATTCAAAAACCTGCAAGGCCAGTTCCCGGGTGGGCGTAAGCGCCAGCGCCCTGATTGGATGTCGCGCCGGCGAAGGGCTGGAATTGGCGAGAGGAAGCAGGCGTTGCAGGATAGGAAGGGTGAAGGCGGCGGTCTTGCCGGTTCCGGTTTGCGCTCCGCCCATGATGTCCTGTCCGGCAAGGACAAGCGGAATGGCCTCAACCTGAATCGGCGTCGGCGTCGTATAACCGGCCTCGGCAACGGCCCGCAACAATTCCGGCGCAAGGCCGAGCGCGGCAAATGCAAGCGGCGGCGCGGCTTCGCCTGTCGGCGGATGGTGATGTTCGTTCATGGGATGTGAATTATACGCGCCATGATGGAATGATGCTTGCGACAGATACGCAATGATGTGGGAGAATTACGCCTTATGAAAGCAAAACTTCGCACATTTGCCCTCTTGCCGCTGCTGACGCTTCCGGGTCTTACCGGATGCGATCAGTTGGGCAGCACCCTGGGCGTGGAGACTCCTACCCAGAGAGCTGCGCGGCAGGAAGCCGAAGGCATGGCGGTCGGCGGCGGCTGTCGCCAGTCCGGGCGCGCAATCGAGGATTGCTATGCCATTTATACCTGGGTTCCGAAAGAAGCGGTATTTGCCGGTTGGTTGCAGATGGATGCCTACATGCGGGAAAACAGTCTGGAGACGGTTCCGCCGTTGCTCCCGCCTGTGCCGCCGCCCGACAGAAGAAAAAGAAAGCCCGCAGAAGATAGCGACGGCGACGATATGAATGAAAACGCGGAGCTATCCGGGCCTGTTCCCGTTCCCGCGCCAATTCCTGTGTTTGCGCCGCCGCCCGCGCCGGTCGCGGCTCCCGTAGCCGCCCCGGTCGCAACGCCTGTGACCGCTCCGGTCGCAGCGCCTGTGGCCGCTCCTGTCGCAACGCCTGTAACCGTGCCGGTCGCGACACCTGTGGCCGTGCCGACTCCGCAAGAAACTCCCCCGGCGGCAGCCGTTCCTAATCCCTGAAAGGTTTGTTATGCGTCAGGCTGAAATCAATCGCAATACGCTGGAGACCCGAATCCGGGTACGTCTTGATCTGGACGGTTCGGGAAAGGCTCATCTGGCGACCAGCGTTCCCTTTCTGGATCATATGCTGGATCAGATTGCCAGGCATGGACAGTTCGATCTGGAGATCGAAGCCACAGGCGATCTTGCGGTTGACGCGCACCATACCGTAGAGGATGTAGGTATCGCGCTGGGGCAGGCAATCACCCAGGCTCTTGGGGACAAAACCGGGCTGAATCGTTACGGACACGCCTGTGTGCCGCTGGATGAATCGTTATCCCGCGTGGTGGTCGACCTTTCCGGTCGTCCCGGACTTTTCATGGAAGCGGATTTTGCCCGCGCATCTGTCGGTCAATTGGATACCGAGCTGTTTGAGGAGTTTTTTCGCGCATTGGTCAATCATGCCGGGCTTACCCTGCACATTGACAATCTGAAGGGCAAAAATACCCACCACCAGATAGAAAGCATTTTCAAGGCGTTTGCCCGCGCCCTTTCGATGGCGGTCATGCCTGATCCGCGCGGCGCGGGCGGGATTCCATCCACCAAAGGCACGCTTGGATGAGCATTGCCATTATTGATTATGGCATGGGAAACCTGCGCTCGGTGGAGCAGGCGTTGAACAGAGTGGCGGCAGGACATGAAATTCGGGTGACTTCCTGTCCGGTTTACGTGGCGCAAGCGGAGCGGGTCGTTTTTCCCGGTCAGGGAGCCATGCCTGCCTGCATGGCGGAGCTTGACCGTCGCAATTTGCGCGAGGCCGTGCTGGAGGCGGCGGCGAGCAAGCCTTTTCTCGGCATTTGCATAGGCTTGCAAATGCTGTTTTCGCACAGCGAAGAAGGCGATTCGCCAGGGCTTGATTGTTTTGCCGGACAGGTCTTTCGTTTTCCGAATACGATGCGCTCCCTTGACGGCGAATGTCTCGACAAGCGTCTCGGCGAGCGTCTGAAAGTCCCGCACATGGGCTGGAATTCGGT
Organism: Betaproteobacteria bacterium; assembly: GCA_009777245.1. Lineage (GTDB taxonomy): Bacteria > Pseudomonadota > Gammaproteobacteria > Burkholderiales > Rhodocyclaceae > Azovibrio. Next base: position 107,906 of record WRMF01000003.1, on the reverse strand, counting down.
CAGGCAGGAAACGTCCCATCCGCTTTGGCATGGGATTACCGATAACGCGCGTTTTTACTTCGTGCACAGCTACTACGTCGCGCTGGAAGACGTATCCCTGTCTGTCGGCAGTTGCGAGTACGGTTTTCGCTTTACGGCAGCCGTAGCCAGGGATAACATTTTCGCCGTGCAGTTTCACCCGGAAAAAAGCGCCGCAGACGGCCTTTCGCTGTTGTCCAATTTCGTGCGCTGGCGACCATGATATAGTAACCCTCTCAAACGACTATCATGCGTAGCCTATCTTTCGCACATGCAGCAACTCTACCGTCATTCCCGCGAAGGCGGGAATCCAGTACGGCGTGGCAGCAACGACAGGTTTCCAGAACAGGCCAGGAGCGACATTCCGATGCGGAAACGCCAAAGTAGCGGCAAGGCTGGATTCCCGCCTTCGCGGGAATGACGAATGAGCGGGCGTGGAAGAGGATTGCAAAACCCCTGATAGTCGCTTGCAAAAACCACTATGTTCTTTTTTCGCTTTTCACAACGCAGTAACACATCATGCTGATTATTCCTGCCATTGATTTGAAAAACGGTCAATGTGTCCGTTTGAAACAAGGTCTGATGGACGAGACCACGGTTTTTTTCGATAGTCCCGCAGAAGCGGCGCGGCGCTGGCTTGACGCAGGCGCACGCCGTCTGCATCTGGTTGATCTTGACGGCGCGTTTGCCGGAGCGCCCAAAAACCTGAGCGCAATCCGGGATGTTTTGCGGGAATTGGGGAACGCCATTCCCGCGCAGATTGGTGGCGGCATCCGCGACATGGAGACCATCGAGCGCGGGCTGGACATCGGGCTTTCCTACGTCATCATCGGCACGGCGGCGGTAAAGAATCCCGGATTCGTGCGTGAAGCATGTTCCCTTTTTCCGGGGCGGATCATTGTCGGTCTGGACGCGAAGAACGGCAAGGTGGCGATTGACGGCTGGTCGAAGCTGACCGAACACGATGTCGAGGATTTGGCCAGGAAATTTGAGGATTACGGCGTGGATGCCATTATCTATACCGACATCGGGCGGGACGGGATGTTGACCGGCCTGAATATCGAGGCGACGGCGCGGCTGGCGCGGTCGCTTGCCATTCCGGTCATTGCGTCCGGCGGTTTGTCTTCCCTTGCCGACATTGAGGCGCTTTGCGCTGCGGAAGAAGACGGGATAATCGCCACAATCGCGGGGCGAGCCATCTATGACGGCTCGCTGGATTTCGCTAAAGCGCAAGCGTTTGCGGATGGAAAAAAGCAACCCCGCTAAATTTGCCGTTTCGGGCTAAAATCATACTTTCCGCAGAGGCTTTTTCATGACCAAATACGTCTTTGTCACAGGCGGCGTTGTGTCCTCGCTGGGCAAGGGAATTGCCGCCGCTTCTTTGGGCGCGATTCTCGAATCCAGAGGGATAAAGGTTACGCACCTGAAACTCGACCCTTATATCAACGTTGATCCGGGAACCATGTCGCCTTTTCAGCACGGCGAGGTTTTCGTGACCGAAGACGGCGCGGAGACCGATCTTGATTTAGGGCATTACGAGCGGTTTACCTGCGTCCGCATGTCCAGACGCAACAATTTCACGACCGGCCAGGTCTACGACTCGGTACTCAAAAAGGAGCGGCGAGGCGAATATCTCGGCAGGACAGTGCAGGTGATTCCCCATATTACGGATGAAATCAAGGAAAAAATAAAGGCGGGCGCGGCCAATTCCGATGTGGCGATTATTGAGGTCGGCGGCACGGTGGGCGACATCGAATCCCTGCCTTTTCTCGAAACCATCCGGCAGATGGGGATTGAAGAGGGGCGAAACAATGTCTGCTACATCCACTTGACTCTTTTGCCCTATATTGCCACGGCGGGCGAATTGAAGACCAAGCCGACACAGCATTCGGTCAAGGAATTACGCGGAATCGGCATTCAGCCCGATATTCTGCTTTGTCGCGCCGGTATGAAAATTCCGGCGGAAGAACGGCGCAAGATCGCGCTATTTTGCAACGTCATGCCGGAGGCGGTGATTGAGTGTCTGGATTCGGATTGCATCTACAAGATTCCCGGCATGTTGCATGGGCAGATGATGGATGAAATCGTGTGTCGCAAGCTGGAAATACCTGCCCATGCCGCCGATCTGTCGCTTTGGGACAGGCTGATTGACGCGCGGGAAAATCCTGAACAGGAAGTGGATATTGCTTTCGTCGGCAAATATGTCGACCTCACCGAATCGTACAAATCGCTGATCGAGGCCATTTGTCATGCGGAAATGCACACCAGGAGCAAGGTCAATATCCGCTTTATTGATTCTGAAATGCTGGAGGAGAGTGGAGTCGACGTTTTGGCGGATGCAAGCGCCATTTTGGTTCCGGGCGGTTTCGGCAAGCGCGGCATGGAAGGCAAGATCGCCGCGATTAATTATGCGCGCATAAACGGGGTTCCTTTCCTTGGCATTTGTCTTGGGATGCAACTGGCGGTGGTGGAATTTGCGCGTAACGAGGCTGGAATGGTGGAGGCGCATTCCACGGAATTCGCGCCGAATACGCCTTATCCTGTAGTCGGCCTTATCAGCGAATGGCTGGATGCCTCCGGCAAGGTTGAGGTGCGTTCCGGCGATTCCGACCTGGGCGGCACGATGCGTCTGGGCGGGCAGCGTTGCCTGTTGGCGGAGGGAAGTCAGGCGAATCGCATCTATGGCAAGCCTTCGATCATCGAGCGGCATCGGCATCGTTATGAAGTCAATAACACTCTGCTTACCCGTCTGGAAGAAAAGGGACTGGTAGTGTCGGGACGGTCGCCCGGAACCGGACTGTGCGAGATTGTCGAGTTGCCGGAGGAGGCGCATCCCTGGTTTATCGGTTGTCAATTCCACCCGGAATTTACATCCAATCCGCGCGAAGGCCACCCGCTCTTTATTTCCTACGTCAGGGCAGCGTTGGCGTGTAAGCGGGGTTAAGTATTATGCCTCAAACATTTCTCTCCATGCTTATTGTTGGGTTTTTATCCGGTGCGCCATAAAACCCAGACCTTCAGGTTGGGGCTTCCTCGCCACAGATTATGGGAGCCTCAATGCTCCACACAACAATCTCGCTCATCCCGCCATAAATGGCGAGGATTCTTCGAGAAACGTGGTCAAGGAGAGGGTTCGTAAAATGCGCTCGCTTGAACCGAAGCCGCTTGCCCACGCATGAAACCCCGACCGCTCTTTCATCTTTCCGGCAGGTCAATGCCCTTTAGCTTGCGGTACATGTTGACCGCGTAGGAATCAGTCATCCCTGCGATGAAATCGGCGACTTTGAGAAAACGCCGATAAGGATCGGGATCGGGAGTTCTATCAGAACCCAAAAATTGCGCCGGAAGAAGCCGGAGCAGCATATGCTCGCGGGTTGACGCGGTTCCATTCGCGCCCGCTTCCACGGCGGCGATGAAAAGGGAAAACAGGCCGCCGATAACCTCAAATCCGGCAATCTCGATTTCCAAAGCAGGGCGGGTGACATAAATACGCTCATCGGCGACCTTTCGCACCGCCTCCAACACGGCGGCGGCGGATGAGGCTGCAAAGAGACCGCCCGAAAAATTTCCCGCGAGCACATCCTGTTCATTGTCCAGAAAGACCGTCGCCGCAATTCCCAGGAGATTGCCGATTGCCTTGGCGCGCAGGTATTCGATCCGCTCCTTTGCTTCCGACATCCGGGCGATCTTCTCTTCGCCCGCATGGTTGCCAGCCAGCGCGGCCAGCAACTCTTCCGCCTCGCCAGACGGAACAAAGCCCAGGCGGGCGGCGTCTTCCAGATCGACAATCAGATAACAAACATCGTCGGCTACTTCCATCAGCCAGGCAAGGGGATGCCGCTGCCATGATTCTCCCCCTGTTGCCGCCGGATGAAGTCCGGTGGCATTCGCCACCTCGGCGAAGGTAGCGGCATCATCCTGAAAGAAGCCGAATTTTCCGGCATCCGCATGATTATTGTTGTCGCCTGCAAGCCATGAGGCGCGCGGATATTTCGAGAAAGTGGCAAGCACCGCGTTCGTAAGTTGCAGGCCGGGATTGGCTGGGCTTTGCAGGCGGGTCAAGACGCGAAAACCCTGGGCGTTGCCTTCGTAACGCTCAAAATCGGCGCGTTGGGCGTTTGTGAGAGGGTATTGCTCCAGCAGGCCGGAATTTTTGAACCACTCCCGAATGGCATCCTCGCCAGCGTGGCCGAAAGGGGGATTGCCGATGTCGTGCGCGAGGCAGGCAGCGGCGACAATCGCGCCGAAATCGGCGGATTCAACGTTTTCAAGGTCGTGCCTGGCGATTATTTCCCGCCCGACCAATGCGCCCAGTGAACGCCCGACGCAACTGGCCTCAAGGCTGTGGGTCAAGCGGGTACGCACATAATCGCTCTGTGAGAGCGGAAATACCTGGGTCTTGTCTTTCAGCCGCCGGAAGGCGGAGGTAAAGACAATGCGATCGTAGTCCTGCTGGAAGGCGGTGCGTTCAATACCCCGCGATTGGGAAGGAGCGCCTGAGCGTTCCGGGGAAAGCAGGCGTTGCCAGCGTTCTTTTGCGTTCATCTCTATACGGCTTAAGGTGGGATGTTTTGTGAGGATACATTATCCGGCAAGTTTTGCAGGCGGTAGGCGCGTATTTTTAAGCGCCTTTACGGATCGTTTTCGCATAGGTCATCCCTGCTGCGCTCAAGAACCTGTCCTGTTTTGGCGGATACTCCCAAATCGCAGATATATGAACAGTGAGGGTCAATGTACGCATTAAATGTACAGATAAAACCGCCCTGAAGTTTCATCTTCACCTCATCCTCCTCCAGGTAACAACCCTCTTGCGGTGACAGTCTGCTGCTTTCCGGCATCGCATTAAAAATATCTTTGGCAGATTGACCCAAAAACGAAAGCAAAACAAGATCACCGTGAATACCCGCAAGAACTTCGCTGTCACATTGCGGTTCGCTGGCCTGAGCCGCGGCAACTGCCCCAGCGAGCAGGGCGGAAAAGAGGACAGTTTTCATTTTGTTGCTGCCTGCGCGGTATGGTATGGTCATGGTTTGGCTCCTGTTGCTGGCTTTTTAAGCGCCTTTACGGATCGTTTTCGCATAGGTCATCCCTGCTGCGCTCAAGAACTTGTCCTGTTTTGGCGGACACCTCCAAACTGCAGATATATGAACAATGAGGGTCTATACTGTTAGGGTGAAATCTACAGATAAAGCCACCCTGAATCTTCATCTCCACACCCACGTAACAGTTCTCCTGCGGCGAAAGTCTGCTGCTTTCCGGCATCGCATTAAAAATATCTTTGGCAGATTGACCCTCAAATCCAAGAAAAACAAGATCACCGTGAATACCCGCAAGAACTTCGCTGTCACATTGCGGTTCGCTGGCATGAGCTGCGGCAACTGCCCCCGCAAGCAGGGCGGAAAAGAGGACAGTTTTCATTTTGTTGCTGCCTGCGCGGTATGAGATAGTCATGGTCTGGCTCCTGTGGCTGGCTTTTTAAGCGCCTTTACGGATCGTTTTCGCATAGGTCATCCCTGCTGCGTTCAAGAACTTGTCCTGTTTTGGCTGACACCTCCAAACCGCAGAGATATGAACAATGAGGATTGATACTGTTAGTGCTAAACTCACAGATAAAACCGCCCTGAATCTTCACCTCTATACCCACGTAACAGTTTTCTTGCGGTGACAGTCTGCTGCTTTCCGGCATCGCATTAAAAATATCTTTGGCAGACTGATCAAAAAATGAAAGCAAAACAAGATCACCGTGAATACCCGCAAGAACTTCGCTGTCACATTGCGGTTCGTTGGCCTGAGCCGCGGCAACTGCCCCCGCAAGCAGGGCGGAAAAGAGGACAGTTTTCATTTTGTTGCTGCCTGCGCGGTATGGTATGGTCATGGTTTGGCTCCTTTCTGTTGCTGATTTCCTTTTTGAATATCACGAATATCAGGACAACCCGGCTTGCGCACGGAAGGGTTGAGCATTGCGTTGATGCTGGTATCACATGGTTCAAACAGCTTTTCCAAAGGGTCGCGCACAGCGGCAGGAGACAGGGGCGTAACCCCATAAATCCGCGCAGGATCGTAACGATGCTGCAACCCGTCACTCCCTCGACGTGGAACCGAGTATTTCATAAACTCAAAATGCAAGTGCTGTGCAAATCCAGTCATGCCGCCTGCGTTGCCGCTATTGCCGGTGAAGCCGATAAGCTGCCCCATGGCGACGCGCTCCTTTTCTTTTATCCCGGCGGCAAACCTGGAGAGATGGGCGTAACGGGCATACACAGGGTGGCCGCTTATCCTGGCGTCAAGCAATATGTCTATCGTGTAGCCATATCCCGTGATGGATGTGGCTCTGATTACCTCACCATCATCAACCGCATAGCACTCGGTTCCATGTTCGGCATACAAATCCCATCCATGATGCGGAATAGTCATCTTGCCATTCTTATCACGCCGAACCATGCCAAATGTTGCCATCCTGCCGCGCGTTATTGTGTTATACCCCAGCGGCCAACGAATCTTGTGCGGACGCGGCGCAATTCCAACTGGACGAGTCGGCAACAACGGCGTCGGCGACACCGATCCACGCGCCAATGACTGGTCAGCAAACGAACCTGTCTTGACAGGGGCATTAAATGGTTTCATCAGAACCTACTCCAAAAAGGTTAAGAACAATGGAATTTTGTCAGAAGCAGAGAACAACCTGATGTTTTTCGAGGCGTCCGTTCAACATTATACTCCTAAAATTCCGGTTGCAAATCACTTTGCATTATCCATGATTCTCCGCACAAAGCAATCATTTTTCACTTATTTGTAACCCACATAAAAATTCAAGAACAAGGCACGGGAATTGCTTATAAAGGACAGAATTTCCTGGAGGCTTCTCATGATCGGCGGCAGCATCACATCCCATATCGCTCCCTATGTGGACGCGATGAACCTTAGGGCTTATCGGCAGCAGGTGTTGGCTTCCAACATCGCCAACGCGGATACGCCCTATTACAAGGCGCGGGATTTTGATTTCAAGGAAGCATACGCGGCGGCGCGTAAAGGCCAGACGGAAGGCGCGCTTCGCCTTGTCCTGACCCACGAGCGTCATCTTGCTCCGGTAAATAACGCCGTGAATGCCACGCCTCTCTCCTACCGGACGGAATACCAATCCGCAGTAGATGGCAATACGGTAGACATGGATACGGAACGCGGGCAGATCGCGGACAACGGTTTACAGTACCAAATCCTTGCCCAGATACTAAGCACCAGATTTTCCGGCCTGCGTCAGGCTATTGCAGGCAACCAGGGTTAAGCAACAGAAAGGAAATCGGCAATGAGCCTTTTCAATGTTTTTCAAATCTCGTCCAGCGCGATGACCGCGCAATCCATGCGCTTGAACGCGGTGGCGTCCAATCTTGCCAACGTGGACAGCGCAATATCGGCAAACGGCTCGCCCTATCGCGCCAAGCAGGTGGTTTTTCAGGCAACGCCGTTAGACGGCAAGAACGAGGCGGCGCAGGGTGTCAAGGTGACCCGGATTGTGGAATCCGCCGCGCCGCATCGCATGACCTATGATCCGCACAATCCGCTGGCCGACGAAAATGGATATGTGGCAATGTCCAACGTCGATCCGGTCGAGGAAATGGTCAACATGATTTCCGCCTCGCGCTCCTACCAGAGCAATGTGGAAGTAATGAACACTGCCCGGCAGATGCTTTTGCGAACCTTGCAAATTGGCAGCAGCCAGTAACTTTTGAGGAGAAATGACATGAGTGTGGATACAACTATCATCAATGCCCTGAACAGCGGCGCTGTGCAGCAGCAGCAAAGGTCGGTCTCGGAAGAAATGAGCGATCGTTTCATGACCCTGTTTCTTGCCCAGTTGCGGAATCAGGACCCCTTGAATCCGATGGAAAATGCGGAGATGACTTCGCAGTTGGCGCAGATGAACATGGTTTCCGGCCTGGAAAAGCTGAACTTGACCATGAACACCCTGCTTTCCAGTTATAACGAAGCCCTTTCCCTGCAAGCGGCAAATTTGATCGGCAAAAATGTCCTCGCTCCGGGCAATCAGGTGATTCTGACCGACGAAGGCGCGCTGTTAGGTCTTGAGCTTTCCGGTCCTGCCGACCGGGTGGAACTCGTCATTCGGGACGCTACCGGCAAGGAAGTGACCCGCAAGGATTTGGGGCAGATCAACGCCGGTTCGCAAGCCTTTTACTGGGACGGCACAGACCCGGACGGCAATCTGCTGGAACCCGGTTTTTATACCTTCGAGATCGGCGCAAGCCTTGACGGTGCGGCGGTGTTGGGAAAAACCATGCAGGTTGGCATGGTCTCTGCATTGGTAAGAGGCAACAACGGTTTCAATCTTGAAGTCGTGGGGCTTGGCAGTATCAGTCTGGACGATGTCCGGCAGGTATTTTGAAATTAATAAAGAAGGAGAACTATCATGGCATTCCAACAAGGTCTTTCAGGACTCAATGTCTTCGCCAAAGCGTTGGATGTGGTCAGCCACAATATCGCCAACGCAAGCACAGTCGGCTTCAAGGCGTCCGAAGCGCAATTTGCCGACGTATACGCGGGCGCGTTGAGCGGCGCGTCGTCAACCCAGATCGGCATCGGCTCCCGGTTGATGGCGGTGCAGCAGCAATTTGTCCAGGGCAACATCAGCATGACCGGCAATGCTCTGGATATGGCAATCAACGGCAACGGATTCTTCCGCTTTCAGAAAAGTCCGTATGACATGACTCCGTACTATAGCCGCAACGGCCAGTTTCATTTAGACAAAGAAGGCTACATCACCAATTCCAACGGTTGCGTGTTGACCGGCTATGGCTCCCCGGACGGCGAGGTTATCAACACGGCGTCAATAGTGCCGCTGACCGTAGGAACCGCGGCGATTCCGCCCAAGCAGACCGGCTGGTCGACCACGGTTGATTCCGGACGGGGCGGGGTGACAATCGGCCTCAATCTGGACAGGCGCGACAAGCAGGCGCTAAGTCTTGCCTCTGGCGACCCTGAATGGATGCAGCTCTCGCCCTTCGCCTGGGATGCCACCTTCAACACCAATATGTTCAGCTACAGCAGCTCGGTCACGGTGTATGATCAGGCAGGCGCGTCGCATACCCTGACCAATTACTATGTGCGCGAGGGCGATAGCGGCACGGACGAGCGCACCTGGCGGGTGTACTCGGTTATTGACAACAAGTATCTGGCTTCCGACACGGCAGGCGTCCCTGTTTATTACCAGTTGGTGTTCAATGTCAATGGCACGCTGGCGGACGTACAGGATCAAAACGGCGTCAGCCTGGGCAGCACCAGGATTCCGCTTGATCTCGCAAATACGGTCACGCAGGATGGCACCTCAGTCAACCTGATGGACGATTCCGGCGGCCCGCCCGATGTCAACTGGTTTGACGCTACCGTGCCGGGCAATCCTAATGGCGCGTTCTACATGGATTTGGGAAGCACCACCCAATTCGGAATGCCGTACAACGTTGATGCCAACCGGCAGGACGGCTACATCGCCGGAACCCTGACCAACCTTACGGTCTCGCCTACGGGGCATATCGTCGCCAGCTACAGCAACGGGCAGACCAAGTTGATGGGGCAGGCGCTGCTGGTGGAGTTTTCCAATCCGCACGGATTGCAAAGCGTAGGCGACAACCTCTGGATCGAAACCTTTGAATCCGGCCAGCCGACAATGGGCGAACCCGGAGGCGGAACGCGCGGCGTCATCCAGGCAAGTTCGGTGGAAGACTCAAACACCGATCTCACCAAGGAACTGGTCAACATGATTGTCTATCAGCGTAATTATCAGGCCAACGCCCAGACCATCCGCACCCAGGATCAAATCATGCAAACCATCGTGAACCTGCGCTGATTGATGAAAAGGGCAAGACGGAGAACAACGCATGGATCGCATGATTTACACCGCCATGACCGGCGCAAAGCACGTATTCCTGCAACAGGCAGGGGTGGCGAACAATCTGGCCAATGCCAACACAATCGGCTTCAAGGCGCAGATGCACCGCTTCCAGGCTGTGCCGGTCTTGTCGGAGGCCATGCCGACCCGCGCCTTTGTGGTGAATTCCTCGATTCAGGAAATTCTCGACGAGGGGCCGATTCTCCGCACCGACAACCCGCTTGATGTTGCCCTGGATGGACCCGGTTGGCTTGCGGTGCAGACCCCGGACGGAGGAGAGGCGTATACCCGCGCCGGGGCGCTTGAAATCAATGTAAACGGCGTTATGCAGACCAAGAGCGGCTATATCCTGGAAGGAGACGGCGGCCCTATAGACATCCCCCCCGACAACCACGTCATGATCGGCGGGGACGGAACGGTCTCCGTCATCCCGACCTTCGGCAATCCCAATGTAGTCAACGTGGTCGGACGCCTGAAACTGGTCAATCCGCCGGAAGCCGACCTCGTGCGCGGGGATGACGGCCTGTTTCGCTTGCGAGACGGCGGCATCGCCCCGATGGACGAGTCGGTTCGCGTCTCTGCCGGCAACCTTGAAGGCAGCAATGTCAACCCCGCTGAAACGATGGTGCAGCTCATCAGCCTTGCCCGGCAGTTCGAGCTGCAAATCAAGGTGATCCAGAACGCCGACCAGAATGCTCAGTCGGCCACCAAACTTCTCACTTATGGCACATAGCGCCGAAGGAAACAGATTATGATCCGCTCGCTCTGGATAGCTCGCACCGGCTTGAATGCCCAGCAAACCAATATTGACGTTATCGCCAATAACCTGTCCAACCTTAGCACCGCCGGTTTCAAGAAATCCCGCGCCGTGTTCGAGGACTTGCTCTATCAGGTTATCCGCCAGCCTGGCGCGCAATCAACCCAGCAGACCCAGTTTTCCAACGGACTGCAACTGGGAACCGGCGTGCAGCCTATTTCCACCGCCCGCATCTTCACCCAGGGCAGCATCCAGTTTACCGATAACGCGCTGGATGTAGCCATCAACGGCGAAGGTTTTTTGCAGATTCTCATGCCGGACGGCACGACGGCATACACGCGCAACGGCTCTTTCCAGAAAGACAATCAGGGCAACATCGTAACCCCGGAAGGCTATCCGTTGCAGCCCAACATCAACATTCCCGAAAACGCCATTTCGATCACCATCGCCAACGACGGCATTGTCACCGTTCTCCAGCCCGGCTCCATCAACGCGCCGACCCAGATAGGCCAGATTCAGCTTGCCACCTTCATCAATCCCGGCGGATTGCTTTCCATCGGCAGCAATCTCTTTCTGGAATCAGGCTCCAGCGGCGCGCCCACGCCCAACACGCCGGGGCAAAATGGCGCAGGCACGTTGAAGCAAAAGTATATTGAAACGGCAAATGTGGACGTTGCCGAGGAACTTGTCAGCATGATTCAGGCGCAACGCGCCTATGAACTTAACGCCAAGGTGGTGACAACCTCTGATCAGATGCTGGCCAGACTGGCGCAGATGTAAAACATCCCTCGCCCGCTTGTTGCATGATTCGTTCAAGCAACAGTCAATTGATGTGGGGAGAGGGGACTAAAGCGCACTCCCCGATAGTCTCGTTATTTGCGGAAAACGCTATAAACCGAACAGCCCTAGGATCGGGGCGGCTCAATTTCCGCCAATGCTTCCTCGCTGTCAGGCTCATTGTCCACAATGCTTGTCGTACCGGCCATGCTGTCTGCGTTACGACGGCCTGTTTTGCTGACCGTCGGCAGAGGCTGACCAGGTTGCCACTGCTTGACGATAGCCTCTCCTTCCTCGATTTGCTCAGGCGTCATCCCATAGGCAACACGGTCTCGATTGTGCAAGGCTTGCTCGTCTCCGCTTGCCGCCGCAAGGCTCAAAGGCACATACGCCAGCACAAAGTCCTGCGGCACGCCTTGTCCGGCATAATGCATAATCCCCAGGCTGAACTGGGCGTCCACATACCCCTGCTCCGCCGACTTCTGATACCAATTCGCCGCCTCCAGGTCATCCTGCGGCATACCCTGTCCATATTCATACATGACTCCCAGGTGGAATTGGGCAGGGGCGTATCCCTGTTCCGCCGCGATGCGAATCAAGGAATTCGTTGATGTGCCGATGACGACAATAAGCAGAATCAAAAACAGGGAAACCGCAATAAATGAACGTGACATGATGAAGCCCTTTCGTAATCAAGTCAGGGTTAAAAGTTACTCTTTTTCAAACATTTCGCAAAACAAAAGCAACGGTTTTGCCGCGCCGCACCATGACCATCTGGGTTCGCGGTATCCTGTTTTGCTGGTCGTCGGCAGAAGGTAGCCGGGTTGCCATTGGCTTATGATGGACTGGCCTTCTTCGATTTGTCTGGATGTCATTAGCTTCTCGATCAACTCGCTTGCCCACGCGCCTTCCTCATTTCCCTCTGCCGCCGCAAGTTTGTAGAACGTATACGCCAGAACCTTATCCTGTCGCACTCCTGCTCCATCGGCATACATGATCCCCAGGTTCAACAGGGCTGTGGCGTCCCCGCGCTCCGCCGCCCTGCTGTACCAGTTGAGCGCCTCCTGAAAATCCTGCGGTAGACGCCCCATGAAATACATCGCCCCCAGATTGTTCTGGGCTGCCGTATATTCCTGCTCCGCCGACTTCTGATACCAACTCGCCGCTTGCTGGAAATCCTGCGGCACACCGCATCCGCCTTCATGCATTATTCCCATGTTGTACTGGGCTTGCGCGTTCCCTTGCCTTGCCGCCCGGTGAGTCCAGATGGCCGCTTGCCGGTAATCCTGTAACACGCCGCATCCCCGATAATACATAAGACCCAGATCAAGCTGTGCATTCACGTCATTATCCGCCGCCCTTCGTTCCAATTCAGGCGTGGGCAGAGGGTGTTTGCAGCCAAGCGCCATAGCCATAGGCGGATCGCACTCCGGCACTGCCGCATCAACTGTGAGTTCGTCCCCACGATTTGCGGAAATCATGCTGGCAAAATACACAGCCAGAATCAGCATAATTACAACGAAAAGTAAGCGCAGCATCAAGAGCTTTCCGAATAATCCTATGACATCTGCTCGTCAAGGGTGCGCCGCCGCTCTGCGGGAAGACTTGATCCGCCGCCCTTCAACCGGCTGAATCGGACGAGCCGACAAGGGATACAGGCGCGCCAGAATGGCCTCCTGATCAACAGAAACCGAAACCGGAGTCTGCAGCACAACCCAGATAACGCCCTCCTCGCAAGGCGGGCGGGTCATGGAACCCATGTAAGTGTGATAACCCTGCTCCTTCGGCAGTAATCCGTTCAGGTCAATTTCCACATCCGGCGTAGCCGTCTGTCTTTTCTCCAGCGGCAGGTAATCCCAGAATGTCTGGATAACCTGATTAGGCGCGCCATGCTCCAAAAGCACCGCTATATTGAGCCGCTCGCCATCCGCCGCCCGGTGTTCCAGATGCACGCCCATGATGAACAGCCTGCCGTTGATCCGCTCTTCCGCCGGATATTTGAAAGTCAGCCGCTCCAGATAATAGTCCTTGCCCTGCAAACTCACCCAATCGCCATTCGTGCGGACTTCAATCCCTCGCCCGGTATCGGCTATGGCAAAAAGCCCCGGATAATAATCAAACTGCACCGGCTCAAGGTCTACCTCCATACCGTCGCGGATGTCTATCGGAGATTGCCGTCGGCCTTCCTTGCACATGTGATTTTCTTTCGCAATATCCCCCCAATGTTCCGGCCCGCCCAAGCCGCCATAGCTCCATTCCACGGGAAGCGGCGGCGTTACGGGCGGCGGCGTTGGCTCTGCTTTCCTAGCGACATTGGCAGTTGGCCTACGCGGCGCGCTTGCGGCCACGGGTCTTGGTGCGCTTGTCGCCGCGCCCTCGGCGGCGCGAACAATTTCACGCTGTCGGTTGATGATTGCTTCATTGGATTTGCGTAACGCTTCTGTCGCGCTCTCAAGCTGGCGGTTGATGTTGATCAGAGCCTCTTTGGACTGGCGCAATGCCTCTGCCGATTCCTGCGCCTTGGAACGCTGCAACTGGCTCCCCAAGGGACGGCACAGCTCACGCATGACCCTCTCTTCCAGCATACCGCTACGCATAGGCATATCAGGCGCTTCCGGCATGTTCTCCTCGCGCAATATCGCCTTGCCGGCATCCACAAAGCTGCGTTTCAGAGTCGCCACGCTACGGGCTTCGCAGTCATAACGGCTTTGCATCATGATGTACTTGTAGGAGCCGCCGCTCCTGGCATCCACGATCTCCTTGTCCAACACCAGCCGAATATTGGCCAACACCTTGCCCGGCGCGTATTCCTGGATACTTGTCGTATCCACTTCAATTGAACGTCCCGTGTCGCTGGCGATGGTGCGCCAGGTCGCGGCAGGATTAACCGGCAGCATCGCTATCGGAGGACTTTCCACAACCGGCACAGTAGACGCAACCGGCTCGGCGGCAAGCGCCGGAAAGACAAGACAGCCAAGGACAAAAGCAAGCAAGCGCATAGGATGTGCGACTTCCTGTAACAAAGGTTACGCCATCAGGGCGACGATTCATGGTTAGTCTATCAGAATAAGGTTGTCTCTGTGAATCATCTCCGAGTCGGCAACGTAGCCAAGCAGGGATTCTATCTCCTGTGAGGGATGGCGGGCAATCCGGCGGGATTCAAAACCGTTGTAGTTGGCAAGACCGCGCGCGACTTCCCTCCCGTCCGCGCCGATACATGCGACCGCCGCGCCCCGCTCGAAATCGCCGATCACGGAAATGACCCCTATGGGCAACAGGCTCTTGCCCGCCTTCAATGCCCGGCACGCGCCCTCATCCAGATACAACTGTCCGGCAGTTTGCAGGTGATCCGCCAGCCATTGCTTTTTGGCGGCAAGCGGCTCGGTTTTGGCAATCAGGCGCGTGCCGACGGATTCGCCACAAGCGACACGCAAAATGACATCCGCCTCGCGCCCGCTGGCAATTACCGTATGCGCCCCGCTTCTTGCCGCCCGCTTGGCCGCCAGCACCTTGGTAAGCATCCCGCCCGTGCCGATCGCCGAGCCGACCCCGCCCGCCATTGCTTCCAGAGCGGCGTCGCCCGCGACCGCTTCCCTGATTAACTCTGCGTCCGGGTGTTTTCGCGGATCGGCGCTGTACAGCCCCGGCTGGTCGGTCAGGATCAACAGGACGTCGGCTTCCGTCGCGTTGGCAACCAACGCGCCCAGAGTGTCATTGTCGCCAAAGCGGATTTCATCTGTTACGACGGTATCGTTTTCATTGATGATCGGAATGACGCCCAGAGAAAGCAGGGTATTCAAGGTGGAACGCGCATTCAGGTAACGCTTCCGATCCGCAAGATCGTCATGGGTCAAAAGAATCTGCGCCGTATCAAGACCGTGCCGGACAAATGCTTCCTGATAGATTTGCGCCAAGCCCATCTGCCCGATAGCGGCGCAGGCTTGCAGCTCCCTGACTTCGCGCGGGCGTTTTTCCCAGCCCAGACGCTGCATCCCACACGCAATCGCGCCGGAAGAAACCAGCAAGACCTGTTTTTCTTGTTGCCTCACCTTGGCGATTTGCCGCGCCCAATCGTGGATGGCATCTACGGCAATCTCAAACCCGTTGTCGGTAATCAGCGCGGAGCCGATCTTGATGACAAGACGCTTAACAGGATTCGACGAAGTATTCATGGCGCTTTCAGCCTTGACCGGGATTTACGTCTGTTATTACATCGTTGCGAGGAAGGTTTTCCAACATCTCCATCAAGCGAAAAACGACAGCCTTGCAACCCTCGCCGGAAATGGCGGAAACGGCGAAGTATGGAATATCATATCCCAAAGCGTTCTGATACGCCGTCAAAAATGCTGCGATACGAGTAGCGCGCTCATCATCTGGAATCAAATCCTGTTTGTTCAGCAACAACCAGCGCGGGCGAGCCGCCAGAGCCGGATCATATTTTTCCAGCTCCCGCGTGATGGTAAGCGCGTCTTTGACCGGATCAGCTTCCGGGTCAAAGGGAGCCAGATCAACCAGATGGAGCAAAACGCGGGTTCGTTGCAAGTGCTTCAAAAAACGAATCCCCAGCCCCGCGCCTTCGGATGCGCCCTCGATTAACCCCGGCACATCCGCAACGGCAAATGAACGGTTCTCGTCAACGCGCACTACGCCAAGGTTCGGATAGAGTGTGGTAAAAGGATAATCCGCAACCTTGGGACGCGCTGCGGAGACGGCGCGGATAAAAGTGCTCTTGCCCGCGTTGGGCAGACCAAGAAGCCCCACATCGGCCAATACCTTCAATTCCAGATGCAGGTTCAATTCCTCGCCCTGCTCTCCTTTCGTGCACTGGCGCGGGGCGCGATTGACGCTGGACTTGAAGTGGATATTTCCCAATCCGCCCTTGCCACCCTTGGCAAGCAGGGCTTTCATCCCGTCGACGGACAGGTCGGCCAGTTGTTCGTTGTTGTCGGCATTGTAGACAACCGTGCCGACCGGCACTTTCAGCACAATGTCCTCGCCGCCCGCGCCATAGCAGTCTGAGCCGCGCCCGTTCTCGCCGCGCCGGGCAAGAAATTTGCGGGTATAGCGATAATCAACCAAGGTGTTCAGGTTGCGGTCGGCCTCCATGTATACGCTGCCTCCGCGCCCGCCGTCGCCGCCGTCCGGCCCGCCCAGCGGGATATATTTCTCGCGGCGAAACGAAGCGATGCCATTGCCGCCATCGCCAGCCTTGATGTAGATATTCGCCTCGTCAATGAATTTCATGATTTTCTTGACAAAAAAGCCCTATCCGGGGATAGGGCTTTATTTTCCCTGATGCCGTATGAATTACGCCGGGAGAATGCTGACTGTACGGCGGCGCGCCGCTCCCTTGATGGAAAAATTGACCGTGCCGTCAATCAGCGCGAACAGCGTATGGTCTCTACCCAAGCCTACGCCGTCGCCCGGATGAAACGCCGTGCCGCGCTGACGCACGAGGATATTGCCGGCGCGCACAACTTCGCCGCCGAAGCGTTTTACACCCAGGCGTTTGGATTCTGAATCGCGGCCGTTACGGGAACTGCCGCCTGCTTTTTTGTGTGCCATTTACTTCTCCTTTAATCCCATGATGAGGCAGATCACACGATTGCGTCGACGCGCAACTCTGTGTAATTCTGGCGATGCCCCTGATGTTTCCGATAGTGCTTACGCCGACGCATCTTGAAAACCCTGATTTTGTCATGGCGACCGTGGGAAACCACGGTGCACTTGACGACGGCTCCCGCGACCAAGGGAGAACCGATTTTCACGTTCTCACCTTCGCCGGTCATGAGCACTTGATCAAGGGCGATTTCCGCGCCAACTTCTGCCGGTATCTGTTCTACTTTGAGTTTCTGGCCGACGGCAACTCGATACTGCTTACCGCCGGTTTTTATGACCGCGTACATGTTGGACTCCAACTGCAAGAAAAGAACTGGGCATTTTATAACCATTTTTCAATGTTGTCAAACAAACCCTGGTCGGTTAACCACAACGCACAACGATCAGTAGTTGCCAGTAGCAAAATGCTGGGGCTCGCGTTCGGCTCATCCCAACCGTGTTTCTCGAACAAAGCGCGATGGTCAAGTGATGTGCGGGAGAGGGGAGAAAAGCGGCGCTTAATTTGAAGCGACACGGCGTTGTCTTTAAATCCGCCGCGCTAGTTTTTTACAACATTGGGCGGATTGAAAGCTCAGACCGACCGGCTTGACTTATTCGGAATTTCGAATATAATCGGATTTGTGCTCAACCTTGTAAGGAGTACAGAAATGGGAATTATCATTGCTTTGTTAGTTGGATTGTTGGTTGGCGTCTTAGCGCAGGTTCTGATGGGCGGCGGCCTCGGCTGGGTATTGAGCATTATTCTTGGCTTGGTTGGCGGCCTTGTCGGCGGATGGCTTTTCCAATTCTTGGGCATTGGCATAGGCGGCATATTTGGACAGATAATTGCCGGGTTGGTTGGCGCCTGCCTGATCCTCTTTGTGGTACGGGTGATTAAAAAAAGATGATTCCGCCAGGTAATAGGTGGCGCTAGAGCGATGCCTGTTGCCTATTACGACGGACGCGAGAATTACGGCGCAGATCGTTGGGCAGGTATTGCCTGGTCGGTTGCCCTGTACATCGTCTATACCGTCTCCGCCTCATCTCTGCCAGGAAAGCCAATACCAGAACACGTATATCGTGAAGCGAACCCTTGGCCTGCAAAACCGCGCTTTCAGCATGACTGAAAGCGCGGTTTTTTTGCACAGGTCAGGGTGTGGTTAGACATCCAGCAGGCGCAAGGCCGGAAGGTATCTGAACCGCCAGACAAGTCCAGACGCCATCTGGAGCGCGGTTGAACGAAATTGCACTGCCGTTGTGTAACCTGGCATGTGCGCTTTGGCCAAAAAATGCGGTAATGCTGCCAGCCCCTCCAAGGTTACCAGCGCCGGATGAGTTGGTTGCGTTGGTAAGAAGCGGTCTGCCCATGCCGGGTGGGCAAGGAGGGGACTTTACCGACTGTGTAATGTGCGACGTGTCGTGTAACAGGCTGGAGCAGGTGAAGACTGTGTCGGCGCAGTTTGTCATTCCGGACAGACACAATTCCCAATCAGTTTTGCCGCCGCCAAGTTCGCCATATACCCGGGTAATCTGAGCTTTAATGACGTATCGTTCATATTGAGGTATGGCGATAGCGGCCAAAACACCAATAATGGCAACCACGATCATCAATTCGATCAGGGTAAAGCCAGTTTGCTGCCTTTCAGCGGTGATTCTTTTATGCGAACGTGTTAGGGGGGGGGTAAGTCATTAATTATAAATGGATTTTTGCAAAACATATAGTGTTCCTCCGATTTCATGCCAAGTTGAAAAATACCATGCGTAATGGTGGTGAGAGTATTGCAAGTCGTTCACTTGAACCGCATCTCGTCAAACGACATACTTTCATTCTAACACGATAAGCGGTATGCGTACATCCGCCAAGCAGGCCTTGTATTGGTTTTATAGTGTTTTCCGCAAATAACGTGACTATAAGGGAGAGTGTTCCCCTCTACCGTGTGTGGCTGCGCCGCGAGTGGGAGAGGGTGATCACTAGCGGCATAGCCAAAGGCTGGGATGGGCAGCGGGTCAGTTTGAAATTGATGCTTCCTGAATCTGCAACCCTTAAACCCTCTCCCCCAACCCCTCTCCCGCAAGCGAGAGAGGGGAGACAACCCCGCTCCGCCAGCCGTACTCCCGCATATAATCATACGTCATTCTCGTGAAGGCTGGAATCCAGCAAAGCCACTGCGTTTTGCTGGCCTTTCCGCATTGAAATGCCGCTCCTGTCCTGTTCTGGAAATATGTCATGGCAGCCAGTTACCTACTGGATTCTCGCTCACCTCGCCATAAATGGCAAGGATTGCGCTCAATGCGTGTTCAAGGAAAACGCTATAGCGCCTATCCGCCAACTCGTAACTCCATAATGTAATCGTCCATGACAAACCCGTGTCCGATGTCGGTGACAAGCGTTTCGCGCACGGTAAAGCCGAGTTTTGTATAGGCGGCAATCGCCTTTTCGTTGCGCCTGTTTACGGCAAGGATCATGGCCGGATAGGCCAGTTTTCGCGCCCGCTCCAGGACATGCCGGATAAGCGCGCCTCCTACGCCTTGTTGCTGCCGGTCGGGATGGACATAGAGCTTGTCGAGCTTGTATTCTCCTTTGGATATTTCACAGGCTGCAAAGCCGATGAACTGTCCGGCCAGGAATGCCATATCAATCCATTTTTCCGGATCAATCATGTCGTCGCAAAGCCTGGCAGGGTCGTAACGATTCGCCAGCATGAATTCGATCTGCCCGTCAGGAATGATGTCCGGGTAGGCATTCCACCAGATTTCCCGCGCCAGCCGCGCAATAAGAGGCGCGTCTTCCTGCCCTGCGGGGCGAATTTCTATGTCGGTCATGGGTAAAATTTCTCCTCTCCTGGCGGACGGGTCTTGAACCGTTTATGCAGCCAGTGATATTGCTCCGGCATGGCAAGGACGCTCTCTTCAATAAAACGATTCATGAACAAGGTATCCGCTTCCACGCTCTCGCCGGGAAAGTTTTCCCAGGGGGGCAGGCAATCAATCGTATAACCCTTTCCTGTCATGCGGGTGATGACCGGTACAACCCTTGCGCCTGTCAACCGGACAAGGCGGGAAACGCCGGGCACAGTTGCCGCCATAACCCCGAAAAAAGGCACAAAGATTGATTCTTCGCGTCCCAAATCCATATCGGGCAAATAATAGAACGGCAGTCCATCTTTCATCGCCTTTATGGCGCGGCGTATGCCTTCCTTACGGGAAATGAGGATCGGCTGATTGAAGCGCATTCTGCCTTTGAAAATCGCTTGATCGAAAACCGGCTGTCGTTTCTGGCGGGAATACATGCTGATTCCGGAGATTCGCATCGTGATCGCCACCCCGCCTGCGTCCAGTCCGGCAAAATGCGGCGCAAGCAACAAAGTTGGAGCTTTGTCGGAACGGATGATATTTTCCCATCCTCGCAGTTCAAGAATTCGGGAAAGCCGCGCCGGGGATGCCCACCAGAACAAGGAGCGATCAAGCATACTTTGCGAAAAAACAACGAAATGCCGCCGCAGGAGCCGCGCCCTTTCCGCCTCATCCATATCCGGAAAACAAAGTTTGAGGTTGATTGCGGCGATTTCCCGACGAACGCGCGCGCCATGAAAAAAGGCAACGCCCAGCAAAAAACCGACCTTACGCAACAGTGGCAACGGTAGCCAATGGAGCAGCCAGAGCGACGCCAGAACGAGGCGGGCAAAGCTGTCTCGGATAAAAGAGCGGACGGGGTTCATCGGATTTCAGGTCGGGGGTTCAATGATATTGTTTGGTGCTTCCGTTGGTTTTGCCGTCATGTTTCTGCTCTCCTTGTAGCGGTTGTATCCCCAAAGATACTGGCTTGGACAGCAGCGCACCAGATTTTCGATTTCCCTGTTTATTTGCCGCGCTCGTGTAATGGTATCTCCTTTCAGGGGAGACGCGGGACGGGAAAAATGGAGACGGAATCCCTGCCCTTGCGGCAGGCGCTCCCCCCACACCAGCAATGTTACGCCTGCCGCTTCGGAAAGACGCGCCGCAAGCGTCATGGTGTAAGCATGGCGTCCAAAAAAATCAAGCCATGCTCCTTCGCCGGCGCGAGGCGTCTGATCGGGCAGCAAGCCTACCGCCTCGCCCCGTTTCAATGCCCGGATGAGCGCGCGAACTCCGCTAATGTCCGCTGCCGCCAAATGCAAACAATCACGTTTGCGTCCGGCGAGAATCAATGTTTGCAACGCCCGATAGCGAGGCGGACGATAGAGCACGGTAATGTCGCCGAAGGCGAAAGCCAGATACTGGGCGGTAATCTCAAAACATCCGAGATGCGGCGTCAGATACAGAATACCCCGTCCTGACTCCTTTGCTTCGGCAAGCGCCGCATTTAGGCAATCCAGCCCTTTGATTTCCCGAATCATGGCGACTGCTTCTTCCTGCAAATTCATCCAGATTTTGATGGTCTCCAGCGACTGCTTGCCTGCTTCCCGCGCCACTGCCAGACGAAGCGTCGCCGGAATGCCCGCGCCCGCCATGTTTTCCCGCAAATGGCGGCGGTAGCGCGATGATAGCGCATAGACGAGAAGCCCCGCCGCCGCGCCCAGAGCGTGCAACAGCTTTAACGGCAGCAAAGCCAGAAAACGGAAGAACAGCAGCATGATGGCGAAAATAAAAATTGCGAAAAATTAAAAAACAGGCGAAGATTAACACTTCGCCGAGTTAAGCAGACAACTTGCAGGGCGAACCAGAAATTCTGCTAAAGCGTCGCCGCTCGTTGGGTCGGAGCCGGTTACGCCGGACAATAAGACCCAGGGAGTTTTTTTATGAACCATTATCTCTTTACTTCGGAATCAGTTTCCGAAGGCCATCCCGACAAGGTCGCCGACCAGATTTCAGATGCGGTTCTGGACGCTATTCTGGCTGAAGACCCCACCGGGCGCGTTGCCGCCGAGACGCTTTGCAATACAGGGCTTGTCGTTCTCGCCGGAGAAATCACAACCAGCGCCAATGTGGATTATATCCAGTTGACAAGGGACACGATCCGTTCGATCGGCTACGACAATACCGAATACGGCATTGATCACAAGGGTTGCGCTGTTCTGGTCGCTTACGACAAGCAAAGCCCGGATATTGCCCAGGGCGTGGATCGCGCCCATGACGACCATTTGAATCAGGGCGCGGGCGACCAGGGAATGATGTTTGGCTACGCATGCAGCGAAACTCCGGTTTTTATGCCGCTGCCCATTTATCTGGCGCATCGTCTGGTAGAGCGGCAGAGCCATCTGCGAAAGGACGGGCGTATGTCCTGGCTGCGCCCGGACGCCAAATCGCAAGTCACAATCCGTTATGTTGATGGCAAGCCGGATTCCATTGACACCGTGGTTCTGTCAACCCAGCACGCTCCTGACATTGAGCTTGCCACCCTGCGCGAAGCGGTGATCGAAGAAATAATCAAGCCTGTTTTGCCCGGCAGGTTCATAAAGGGCGACATCCGGTATCTGGTAAATCCTACCGGGCGTTTTGTGGTGGGCGGCCCGATGGGCGATTGCGGCATGACCGGGCGGAAAATCATCGTTGATACTTACGGCGGCGCGGCTCCGCATGGCGGCGGCGCGTTTTCCGGCAAGGATCCTTCCAAGGTCGATCGTTCCGCTGCATATGCCGCCCGTTACATTGCGAAAAACATTGTCGCGGCGGGCTTGGCGGAACGCTGTCTGGTTCAGATTTCCTATGCTATCGGAGTCGCCGAGCCGACCTCGATCATGCTGGAAACCTTCGACACCGGCAAACTGCCCATCGAGCGGCTGACGAACATTGTGCGCGCCAACTTTGATTTACGCCCGCGAGGGATTGTAGATATGCTTGATCTCTTGCGCCCAATTTACCGAAAGACCGCCGCTTACGGACACTTTGGCCGCGACGAGCCGGAATTTACCTGGGAGGCGCTGGACAAGGCCGAGGCGTTGAAAGCCGCCTGAGCGCCTTGCTGACAGCATCTTGCGGGCGGTAGATTATTCCCGTCTGAAAGAGCGCCAGTAGCGCCTTGCCTGTTCGCGGTAGCGTTCAGCCTTGATGACGGTCGGATGGACGGTCAGGGTCAGAGCCCCGTCGTAATCCGTGCGGAGCAGGGTGGCATCCAGCGTTTCATAGCGTTCCACCACTTCAGGATGGGGGTGGGAAAAGCGATTTTTGTAGCCTACGGAAACAAGCGCCCATTCCGGGCCGACTGCCGCGACAAAAGGCCAGGAAGATGAGTTTCGGCTGCCGTGGTGCGGCATGAGCATAATTTCAGCGGACAGGCTCTCGCGTTGTTCGGCGAGCAGTCGTCTTTCCATGCGCCTGTCAATGTCGCCGGTGAATAACAATCTCCCGCCCGGCGCGGTGGCTTTGAGCACGCAACTGTCGTTATTTTCGCCGCGCAGCGCGCGGTTTTGTCCGGGATGGAGAAACTCGAAGCGAATCCCGTCCCATTGCCAGTTATCGCCCTGCCGACAGATTTTGCCGTCTTCCATCTCCGGCATGGACGAGAAAATTGTTTCTATCGGAATCCCGGCGCGCAGGCTTTCCAGTCCGCCCGCATGGTCGCTGTCCTTGTGGGAGACGACAACGGCATTGAGTCTCTTGATACCCCGCGCGGCGAGATAAGGCAGCAAAACCCGCTCTCCGGCATCGGTTCTTTCTTTTCCGCCCATGCCATATGCAGGGCCTGCGTCATACAGCATGTTATGGTTTTTCGTTTCCAGAAGAACGCCTTGCCCCTGACCGACATCAAACACCGTCAGGCGCAATGTTCCTTCCGGCAAGGACGGCGCGGGCGGATGGAACACAAGAGGAAGAAGCAGCAAAAACCCTATCGCCTTACCGGGAAAACCGCGCGGCAAGAGGAGTATGGCTACGCCCAAAGCGGCAGCCAAAGTTGCCCAGAACGGCGCGGCAATAGGAGAAAACTGGGGGGCGGCGGCAAGCCAGTACAAAAAATCCATCGGCCAGACGAGCAGCGCATGGGCAATGGCAAGCAAAAGCCAGGATAAAGGCGGCAGCCAGACAAACAATGCGGCCAGAAGCGCCAGCGGGATGATGATAAAACTCACCCAGGGGATCATGATGAGGTTGGCAAACGGGGAGAGCAGGGGAAAACGCTGGAAGAACAGGAGCAGCAATGGCAGGCTTGCCAGAGTGGCCGCCCATTGGGTTGCTGAAAAAAGGCGTAGCCAGCGCGATAAACGGGTAAACAATCCTGCCGAATCTTTTTCGGCGGGAGCAAGCATTCGTTGCCCGACCCAGCAAAGCGCGGCGACTATGCCGAAGGAAAGCCAGAAACCGGGCGACAATGGCGCCCACGGGTCAACCAGCAGGACGAAAAATAGCGCCAACAAGAGGATGCGAAAAATGCCGACCCGACGGCGGCAAAAGAACGCAATGGCGGCTGCGGTCAACATTACGCAGGCGCGTTGCGCCGGTACGCCAAGGCCAGAGAGAAGCCCGTAAGCAAGGGCGATTAACGCCCCGCCGAGAATTGCCGCCTGTTGCGCGGGCATTCTGCGGCATAGTCCGGGGTATCGTCGCCATAATCCGCCGATCAGCATACCGGCAAATCCGGCGACAAGGGTGACATGCAGGCCGGAAATGCTCATCAGGTGCGTTGTGCCGGTTCGATTGAAGGCGTCCCAGGTCTTTCGGGGGATGGAGCCTTGGTCGCCTACCGCAAGCGCAATCAAAATTCCGGCGTAGGGGCGAGAATCTCCCAGATTTTCCCGAAACCGATCGCGCAGATAGGAGCGCAGACGATGGACGGCAAGCATCGGCGGCCAGGCCGCCTGTTCCAGAAAGCGCGGAGCTTCAGTCTGGCGAACGTAGCCGGTCGCGCCCAGATTGCGCTCCAAAAGCCATGCCTCGTAATCAAAGCCATGCGGATTCATGCCGCCGTGCGGTCGTTTCAGGCGCGCCGTCAATTCCCAGCGTTCTCCGGCCTTTGGCAAACGAGCTGCGTCGCGGGCGGAATGGACGTAATAGGAGAGCCAAAGGCGTTCCGGCAGACGCGCTCCCTCGGTCAATGTCCGCTCGACCCGAAACTGAAAGCGCTCGCCGCGCCCGAAAGCGGCAGGTAATGAAGCTACCGTGCCGATCACGCGAATATCCTTTCCTTCCCAGGCGGAATCCAGCCTGTCCTGGATGCGTGTTTCCGCCCGCCATGCGGCATATCCCCAGCCTGTCGCGCCTCCTGCCAGAAGAGCGACGAAGAGCAGGACGGGCGCGGCAATCCGGCCTTTCAGAAAACAGGCGGCGGCAGTCAACGCCAGCCCTGCCGCAAGCCAGGCGAGCGGCGATTCTGGAAGCGCCGCCTGTCGTTGCAGAGAGGCAACGGCAAGCGCAAAGGCTATGAGAAAAACGCTGCCGACTGCGCCGGGAGAAGCGCTGCAATCAGTTCGCGCGACAAACCATCGCGTCGCGGCGGCGGACAATGGCAGCTTACGCAGCGTCTTCAAGCCGCCCATCGGAAAGGGTGAGGATGCGATCCGCGCGGGCGGCCAGTTCCGGCGCGTGCGTTACCACAATCAGGCTGGCGGCGCGTTCTTTCGCCTGTCTGAGAAGGAGATTGAACACTTCTTCGGCGGTTTGCCGATCGAGGTTGCCGGTCGGCTCATCGGCGAGAATCGCGTCGGGTTCGGTCACGAGCGCGCGGGCAATCGCCGCCCGTTGCCGCTCGCCGCCGGAAAGCTCGCCCGGACGATGGGTAACGCGCGCGCCAAGTCCCACTGCTTCCAGCATCATTCCCGCTTTTTGCCGCGCTTCCTTTTGCCTGACGCGGCGAATCAGGAGCGGCATGGCGACATTGTCCAGCGCGGAAAATTCCGGCAACAGGTGATGGAACTGATAGATGAACCCCAGATGCCGATTACGCCAGTCGCCGCGCAGGGCTTCCGAGAGCGCGAAAAAGTCCTGTCCCAGCAGCTCGACCTTGCCGCTATCCGGCTTGTCCAGCCCGCCCAGAAGATGCAGGAGCGTGCTTTTGCCGGAGCCGGAAGCGCCCACAATGGCGATGGTCTCGCCCGCATGTACGGCCAAATTGATTTTTGACAGCACCGTCAGCATTGCTTCTTTTCCCTGCGCGAACGATTTGGATAGCGCGGCCGTGGCGAGAATGATTTTACTCATAGCGCAGCGCCTCCGCCGGTTGCAGGCGGGCAGCCCGCCAGCTTGGATAAATCGTCGCCAGCAGAGCCAGGGTAAAGGAGAAAAGGCTGATGCCGAACACTTCGTCCCAATGCAAATCGGCGGGCAGGTCGGAAATCAGATACACATCCTTGGCTAGGAACTTCGTGCCCAACAGACTTTCGATGAACGGCACTACCACATCAATGTTGAGCGTCAATGACACGCCGCCCGCCACACCCAGAATGAGGCCGATGCCGCCGACAATCGCGCCCTGGACGATAAAAATCGTCATGACGCTTTGGGGTCGCGCCCCCAAGGTACGCAGAATGGCAATATCGGATTCCTTGTCGGTCACGGTCATAACCAGAGTGGAAACCAGACTGAAGGCAGCAACCAGCACGATTAACGAGACGATGATCAGCATCATGGTCTTTTCGATTTGCACGGCGCGGAAAAAATTGGCGTGGTTTGCCGTCCAGTCCGTGTAATAGGCATCAATGGCAAGCCCTTGCCTCAATTCGGAAGCAATGCGCGGCGCGGCGAACAAATTTTCCAGTTTCAGACGAATCCCGCTTGCTCCCGCTTCAATCTGATAGAGGCGGCTGGCATCTTCCAGATGAATCAGAGCCAGGGCGCTGTCGTACTCGGACATGCCCATGTTGAAAATTCCGGTCACGGTGAAGGTTCGCAAGCGCGGCACCATGCCGATTGCAGTAATCGTCCCTTGCGGGATCATCAGGGTTACTTTGTCGCCCTTGTGAAGCCAGAGGGAACGGGCAAGATCAACTCCAATGACGACGCCGAACTCGCCGGGTCGCAATTCATCCAGACTGCCGAATAGCATATTTCCGACAAAATCAGTCACTGCCGATTCCATCTCTGGCATGACGCCGCGCGCGATTACGCCCCGCGCCGTCTGGTTCGCCATCAGCATCCCCTGGCCTTCAATGTAGGGCGCGGCAGCGATTACTTCGGGATGTTCGGCGGCTTTTGCCAGAGCTTCCTGCCAGTTTGGCAGTTGTCTGCCTATCCCTTCGATTTGCGCGTGTGAAACCGCGCTAAGGATGCGGTCTCGGACTTCCTTCTGAAACCCGTTCATGACGGAGAGCACCACGATTAGCGCGGTCACGCCCAGCGCCATGCAAAACATGGAGCTGAAGGAAATGAAGGAAATAAAGTGATTTTTCCTGCGCGCGCGAAGGTAGCGCAAGCCGATCAGGATTTCGTAAGGCAATGACACAGCGATATGATGGAAGAAGGGGGTTTGATTTTACCCGCTTTCCTTCGACTATCGGGAAGAAAAGAGCGTTCTGTTCGATTCGCCGCGCTTTTTTTCTGCTTATCATGGCTTATAATGATTATGTTTTCAGTCTCTAAAGGGGCGGTTATGCGCGCGATAATGGTGGCAAATCCCAAGGGCGGTTCAGGCAAAACAACGCTGGCGACCAATCTGGCCGGTTATTTCGCCAACGAGGGCGAAGATGTTTGTCTTTGCGACCTTGATCGGCAGCAATCGGCGCTTCGCTGGCTGGCTTTTCGCGAGCCTGAATTGCCCGCTATCACCGGCTATTTCGGCGGCAATCAGATGTCGGTTTCCATGCCGCGCGACCCGAACTGGGTTGTGCTGGACGCGCCCGCCGGCTTTCAGGGCTACAAGCTGAACGATTTTATGCGCGCGGTTGATCGGGTGATTATCCCGGTTGTGCCGTCCATTTTCGACATGGCGGCGACCGAGGATTTTTTGAGCGCCTTAAGGCAGGATTTGGGCGGGCGCATGGCGAAGATCGGCATCGCCGCGATGCGGATTGACCCCAGAACCCGCGCCGCAGGCATGTTGGAAGAGTTTTTGCGCCACTTCGACATTCCCATTCTTGCGTATATTCGCAGCACGCAAAATTACGTCAATGTCGCCGCTGTCGGGCAGACCGTTTTTGATCCGCCCAAGAGCCGCAATCGGCGCGATACTGAGCAATGGCAGAAATTGCTGGAGTGGATCAGGAAGTGAGCGCGCGTTTTTTCCGGCTCGCTTTCATTTCTCGCTGCGTTGTTCCTCTCCTGTTTTGTGTTCCCGCATGGGCGGCGAATGATGCCATGCTGCGGCAGGTGGAAGAATTTGTCCGCGACACGCTTGGCGAGCAGCCCGGATTGCAAAGCGTCGTGGCGGGGCCGGTTGATCCTCGCCTGCGTTTGCCCGCTTGCACAACCTTGCAGCCTTATTTGCCGGTCGGCATGGATGTCAGCCGTCTGGCAGGGCAGACTCAGGTAGGAGTTCGTTGCCTTTCGCCTTCCCGCTGGAGTATTTTTGTTCCGGTAAAAATTGCCATTGAGCGGTCTTACCTTGCCGCTGCCGTCTCTCTTCCCGCCGGGCGGATTTTGCAGCCGGGGGACTGGATTGTGCGGACTGCCGACGCCTCGTCCCTGCCTGCCGGAGTTATCGGCAACCCGGAAGAAGCTATCGGCAAGACCTTGCGTCTTTCTCTTCAGGCGGGACAGCCGTTAAGGGCGGAGCAGCTTGCCGCGCCGGTGGTCATACAGCAGGGACAGACTGTGCGTCTGGTGTTTCACGGAGAAGGATTTTCCGCTACCAATGAAGGCCGGGCGCTGAACCGTGCCAGTGCAGGACAGGTCGCGCAGGCGCGAACCGTTTCCGGCATTGTGGTCTCAGGCATAGCCCAGCCGGATGGCACGATTCTTGTTAGTCCTTGACGTGTCGGTTTTCTTCGCTCAAGATTTTCTGAAATTGGCCGTAAATAGACACATGGACTTCCAACAATTCAAGGTGACAAAATGAAAGTTGATACCGCATACAAATTCGCGCCTACTCCGCCCGCTCGCCAGAGCGCGAGGCCTGCCGAGAGCGGCGGCGAGCAGGTTAAGCTTAGCGGCGCGGCTGACAAGGTCGGCGCGTCTGAAGTTCCGGTTGACAAGGGACGGATTGCGGAGATCAAGGCCGCCATTGCCGAGGGGCGTTTTCGCATCAACCCTGAAGCCATTGCCGACAGCCTGATTCGCACCGCCCAGGAAATGATAGACGTGCAACGCCGTATCTGACGGCGCATGACCCATGAGCCAAGCGGAAGATTTTGTCCGGCTTGTAGCCGCCGAGGCCGAGGCGGTGAAGGCTTTTGTCGTTCTGTTGAACGAGGAGGCCAAAGTGCTGCGCGCAAATGACGTTGATGCTCTGGGGCAGGTGACTGCCGCCAAGGAGAAGCTGGTCGGCGAATTGGGCGCTATCGGCAAAAAGCGGGAGGCTTTTTTTGCCTCTATGGGGTTGACACAGAACGCGGCTGCCGTGGATAGCTGGCTTGCCGGTCAACCGCCCCGTTTTGCCGAAGCCTGGCGGGAATTGATGCGGCTGGCGGAGGCGGCGAAAGAGCTTAATCTTGTAAATGGGCAATGTATTGCCCTTCTTTCCCGCGACACAAAAGCCAGACTTGCCGCCATTACCGGGCGCGAGGACGGCATTTACACAGGACGAGCCTCGCCTTTCGCCTCGCTTTCTTCCTTTGATACCGGCTCTCGTATCCGCGACAGTGTTTAGCCTTGTCCGTCATCCGCTCCTGATTCTGCAAGCGTTTTCCGCAAATAACGATACGTTCGGGGTGTGCGCTTTGCACCCCTCTCCCGCTTGCGGGAGAGGGGTTAAAAATTTTTAACCCATACAGCAGCGTGGTTAGCTCCCTCTTATAGTAACGTTGTTTGCGGAAAGGGCTATACCTGTTCCGGCTCTGCCGCCAACATTCTGCTCAATCTGCCCAGCGCCTGCGCCGCAATTTGTCCTTCTCTTTCAATGCTGGCGATGATCTCCGTCGGAGTACGTTCGTCTATCGCAGATACGGCATTCGGGTTGACCGCTTTCAGATCGTATACTGCCGCGTCAATGGCGTCAGCCTCTGTCTCCAGATCGCGCGCGGCTTTTTCCTGCTCGCGGATTCTCGCTTCCAACGCTTCTATCTTGCTTTTTGCCGCCATGCCTTTCTTCAACCGCTTGAGGTCTTCCTTCAGATCAACTATCGTCGCCTTGATATTTTTCGCTTTGTCCAGCAAGGGTTGTTTGTCCTCTCGCGCCTTGGCGCGGCGCGCCGCAAAATCCACCGTCCACGAATAGCGGCTGTCGCCCTCCGGCTCTCCGCGCCGGGGCAACAGACGCGCATAACTGGGAAAGGGCTGATTCGCGTTGTCGTCATCATCTTTCCATTCAGCCAGCAACGCGGCGGGCAGGGCATCGTCGCCCAACACTTCGCCGTCCCTGCCAAAGCCAAAATGCGCCAATGTGAGCGGCGTTTTCTTGCCCACTTTCACCCATGACAGGTCGTAGTACCAAATGCGCTCGGTCTTTTGCCCTTTCTTGAAGAATAACAGATTGGTCTTGACTCCCGCGCCCGCCGTGGAGAACACCCCGCCCGGCAGACTGACCACAGCCCACAGGCTGCATTCGTCCAGCAGCTTGCGCTTGGTCTCGACAAAGGCGGTCTCATTGGCGCGGAACAGCAAGCCCTCGTCCAGCACTATGGCGCAAACGCCGCCGGGCGCAAGTTCGGGGAGGATTTTTTGCACGAACAATACCTGTGTGGCGCTGGTCTCAAAAGCAAAATTTTTCTGCGCGTCTTTTCCTTCCTTGCCGCCGAAGGGCGGGTTGGTCAGGATTACATCGAACTGTCCGGGCGCGTGATCGAACAGCGCATTGTAGGTAGCGCGGTTGGTCAGCGCGTTACCGTGCCACAGATTGGGCTGGTCAATGCCATGCAGTACCAGATTTGCCAGCGCGATGGGAAATACGAGATTTTCCTTTTCGCGCCCGAAGAAGGCGTCGTGCTTTAGTTTTTCGATGTCGGTGGCGGCGGGCGCGTTGCCCAGCTTGCGCGTGATGTGCTCGTAGGCTACTGCGAGAAAGCCGCCCGTGCCGCAGCAGGGGTCGTATACCGTCTGACCCGGCGACGGATTTACCGTATGCACCATTGCCCGGATGACTTCGCGCGGGGTGAAGAACTGGCCGCCGTCGGAGTTCTTTTCCCCCATTTTCAGCAGCAAATCCTCGTACACCTGCGAGAGGGTGAAAAAATGCGTGTCGTCAATGTGGTCAATGTTGATTTTGTGCACACGGTCGAAGATGTCGCGCAGATTTGCTTCGCTGTCTACACGCGCCTTTTCCACCGCCGTCATGATACGGCCAATTATGCGCTGTTTTGGCGTGACGCCCGGTTTTGCAAGACCTGTGCGCGGATCAACATCAAGCGCGCGCATATGCGGCAGCAGTTCCTTGTTGATGAAGTCGAACAGACTGCCGTCCCCGGCGGCGAACAGTTCCTGCCGCATCCAGCCTTCTCGTTTTCCCTCCGGGGTTTTCGGATGATCGGGTTTGTCCGACCACGGCGCGGCCCAGTCCTGCCAGCGATACGGAGCGCGGAGCGCGGGCGAGAAATCCGCGCCCAGCGCATAGGCCTCCTCTGCGTCGCGCGTCTCCTGCGCGTCGAGGATTCTCAGGAACAGAATCCACGTCAGTTCCGGCACGTATTGCAAGGCACTGGCGCAGTTGGAACGGCGCATCACGTCGCAGATGCCCTTGACGAAGGTCGACAGGGATTGCGGGGAGGCGATGGCCCTGGGTTGCTTTTCGACGGGATTTTTCCTGGGGCGTGACATGGCTTGCTCAATCCTGTTTCTTTAGCTGTTTCTTTTTCGCCGCTTCAAGTTGCCGGATGCTGGCTTGTGGCGCGGGCAGGTTTTCGGGCATGGTTCCGCCCAAATCCTCAATGGTTTGCCGCACCTTGCTGCCTACGACGAAATGCGTCTGATTGGCTTGTGCCTTGCCGCGCACACTGTCGCGGCGCAATTTTTCCTCGGTCTGGGTTGCGCGGAACAGGTTGGCTGCCAGTTCGGCGCTGCCCATGTGGTCGAGAATCTTCTGGCTCTTCTTCAGATTCTTGCGGGCGTGAATGTCTTTTGCGCCCATGCCGCCGTATAGTCCCTTGTAACCGTGATCCTGAAAGATGGCATAGTCCAGCGAGGTCTCTACTCCGGCGTCCTTTGCGGCTGCGGCAAGCTCTTTGTTGTGGACAGTTAGTTCATTGCGGATCGCCAGACGTTTTTCGTCTTCGGAGAGTTCTGCAAACCTGCTGTCGTCGGTCAGTTCCTGCCGACGAGTCTGGATGGCGAAGTAAGTCTGGCCGTTGGCGATGACCGGCTTGGCAGGGTCGCCGTTTTGCACGATCAGGTAGCAGGCATAGCGGGAAAGAAGCACATCCGGCAACGAGCGTTTTGCGCTGGAGCCGATGTCGACCATTTCGAGGATATCCTCGAAATGGTCGGACACGCTCTGGTCGCTTTTCTGGCATGCCACCTGCGCGCGCTCGATAACGGGTAAAAAGTGACGATATTCCGAATACTCCAGCACCTTGGCCAACTGGCGCGCGCGCCAGAATTCATGGTCGTTTTCATCCTTTTGTCGGATGCTCTCAAAAGTGGCGTGATGTTGTTTGTTGATGTTTTTTCCGATCATGGCAGGCATTTTCCTTGTAAGTCGAAGGCTTGGGTAAGCAGGCGTTGCGGCAGCGCGTCCAGTTCGCGCTGCTGGCTGGTCAGCGCGGTGTGTAAGGCGTCCACTTCGGCGAGTTGGGATTTTATGCGTTGTACCA
This sequence comes from Betaproteobacteria bacterium, assembly GCA_009777245.1. Classification (GTDB taxonomy): domain Bacteria; phylum Pseudomonadota; class Gammaproteobacteria; order Burkholderiales; family Rhodocyclaceae; genus Azovibrio. Next base: position 75,112 of record WRMF01000003.1, on the reverse strand, counting down.
TGCGGTGTTGTTCATTTATGTCTGGCGCAGGAATTTCCAGGGCATTGAGTAGATTACCGTTCAAGTTAGCCTGATTACCTCCACGTCCTTCAGACAAACTACGTAGGTTTTCATATGAGGCCATCAGCCAGTAATGAAGAAATTCTGAGTCCCAGGTTTCATTCGGCAGAATGGCAAAACACGCCTGATTAGTGGCTGCTTCAATATTCAGAATGGCCGATTGTCCGCGCGTTTTGCCTTGTCCGTACATGGCAATAAGAACGGTCTTGGGCGGTAGCAGCGTTAGCGAGCATTCAGCCAGAGCCTTTCGAGAAATAGCTTCCTCGGTAGCAACGATAGGCGCAAAGGCAACTTCAGCGGTTTTCACCCACGGAATTTCGGCAGAAGACCAATAACGTTTATCACCACGAGGCGGCGTAGAGCCGCTGGTAGTTTGTGCCCATTCGCCAAGTACCTTTTGAGGCGCGTCAGTTAGATCATTAAATGCAGTTTGCAGTACACAGCGACGCAGCAGGTTGGTTTCCCGCAACTGCTCCCGCACCGCCTGCCGCGCGGTTTCCACCTCGGTCAGTTGGGCTTTCAGGCGGGCGGCGATTTGGCGTTGTTCTTCAAGCTCAAGTGGTACGACCAACTCGTTATCCAAATACTGCTTCATTTGCAAATTTCGGATTCCTGTTGTGGCGGTCTGGAATTTTTCGGTTTGCCCACTGACATGCAAATTAAGCAAAACATACAGAAGATAGTGAGAATCTACCAACTCTTGCTTGGGAACCAACCGAGATATGAAATTTCCACAAATGAATTTGTCGTGTACGTCGCCCCCCCAAAAACCTGCAACACGACCTACCGGTTGTAATGGGCCACCCCCAGAACGTTCCAGCAAAATATCTCCTACCGCCAGTTTCTTTTTAGCCAGCGTCATGTCATCAATTGCGAGAACAGCTTCATTTTCAAACGAAAGGCGACCACCTTCCCTGAAATTTGTAGATCGCAAGACAGACACACCATCAGCATCTGTTGCAGGCTCTCCCCATGCTCCAGCATCCCAGCTTTGCAATAAATCTCTTAGCTTGACTACCCTCATACCCCAAACAACCTCGCCTTCGCTTCCTGCATAACCTCTGCTGGCGCGCCAAGCACGCGCAGGGCATTCAGCCCGCCCGCCTGCCTGATTTCCGGCACTTCCCACAACGCGGTCGTTTCCAGCGCGTCGGTTCCGCCCTGCGCGAATTGCGCCCCCAACCCTTTCAGTACGATGGCGGCATTATCATCCATCTCCGAAAACCAGGCAGAGTTAATCCGCGCGTATTCCTCGCCGCGCTCAACGCGCCTCAAGGCGCGGGCATGATAGCCGTGCTGCCCGAAATAATCAAAAAGATCAAAATCGTTCATCTGGTCGAATGAGCGGATGGCGTCGGGGTTATAGTTGTCGCCCAGCAGATGCTCAATCAGGCGGCGGCGCTTTTGCCGGGCAATCCACAGGGCGCGGAATTCATCAAGGCTGTGCGCCTCCCGCAAAACACGGGTAATGATTTCGCGCCGGTATTCGTCCACCGGGATAGGCGTCTCCCTGCCATCGCGGCTGACCAAAATGTAATGCCCCTGTTTGTGCATAATGACGCGCTGCCCGCCGATTATCGGCACGGGAGAGCCGTCATCATAGTCATCTTCACCGCCTTCACCGCCTTCGCCGCCTTCGCCCCCGCCGGATCGAGGCGGCGGCGTGATGAAATCCGCGCCGAACAGGTCGGTGACGCCGGTGTAGTCGTAAAGCCAGAATTTGTATTTGCCGGTTTCCTCATGAATGCGCGTGCCGCGCCCGACCATCTGATAAAACTTGATCGGCGATTGCAGATAACGAAAGAACGCCACAGCGTTCAGGCGCTCAATGTCCACGCCAGCCTCCAGCAAATCAACGGTGCAGGCAATGAAGGCGCGTTCGCCGCTGCCGCGCATTATTTCAATCTTGTCCGCGCCATTGTTCGCGCCGCCCATGCACTTGAAGGCATAGTCATCCTTTCTGGGCTGGCCGTTTTGTTCGCACCAGAGCGCATACAGGTTGTTCATCTGCATCGCCACGCGGTCGGCGTGGATTTCGCGGTTGCAGAAAATTATGACTTTCTGTTCCGGCCCGCCGTTTTCGCATAACAGTTGAAACAGGTCTGCGCACATGACCGGAGTACGCAAGTCAATGAACAACTCGTCGTCAAAATCCCTGCCGGTGTATTCGGCTTTCAGATCCGCTTCGGCAAACGGCCTGCCGGTTTTGATGTCCTTTACTCCCGCCTTCAGGATTGCTTCGCGGGTAAAAACCCTGCTGTCAATGCTGGCCTTGCGCTTGACAATTTCGCAGGCGGCCAGATAGCCGTCCTCCTGCGCCTCTGCCAGCGAATACTCATACACGGGTTCGCCGAAGTATTCGATGTTGTGCGCGGTAATGTCGCGATCAGCCTGTTCCTCTTTGCTGACCCGCCTTGATTCCTTCAACTTGCGCGGCGTGGCGGTAAGGCCGATATGGATGGCGTTCGGGTTACGCGTGAGAACTTCCGACCACTTGCCCCAGGCCGAACGGTGGCACTCGTCAATTATGATTACGGAGAAGGCGTCCACGCCGTAATGCTCGGTGAGAAAACTGGCGTCGCCCGCCTCGTCAATGCCAAGCGTCTGATAAGTGGCGATATGAACGCGGGCGTTTTGGGCGGCATTTCCCCCGCGCTCGCTCCGCACGATGCGGGCATTGTCGCCGAACGCCGCCTTTAGCTTGCTGTAAGCCTGTTCTCGCAATTCATCCCGGTCGCACAAAAAGAGCGCGGGCCTGGACAGTTGTCCGGCTTTGCCCAATCGCCACAGCAAATTGGCGGCGATGATGGTTTTGCCGGAGCCGGTGGCAAGAGTGAGCAATACACGCGGAGTGCGCCCGGCCTGGCGCTCGCGGATAATTTTGAGAAAGGCGGCGCGGATGGCCGCGTCCTGATAATGGCGGGATTGTGCCCATGCCGGACTGTCGGCCTGAAAGAGCATGGCGGCGTCAGAACCGGCAAGATCAATGCCGTTGTCTTTGGCATAGCGAGCGCGCAAATCAGGATGCGACGGAAAATCGGCCATCAGGCGCGGTCCGCTCTGCAAGCCTCTGGGTTTGTCGAACTCAAAGTATAGATGACCATTGCTGGCGAAAACATACTGCACGGCAAAACGCTGGCAATCGGCATAATTTTTGGCCTGCTGCATACCCTTCTGCGGGTCTGCGGTTTCCGCCTTGGCCTCCAGCACAGCAACCGGCAGGGGTTTTGGCATATCGTCCACTTGTACGCACAACAGGTAGTCGGCGCGCCCCGCGCCCTTTCCGCGGCGGCCTTTCGGCCCGGTGGGGTCTACGGGCGCGGGCGTTTCCAGCTTGATATGCTGCGGTTTGTCGTAACCCTTGTCGCGCAGGACAGTATCAATAAGGAAATAGCGTGTTTCCGCTTCGTTGTAAGCCACCGGCGCGTTCCTCAATTTTCGGTCGCAAAAAAACCAAGTCTATCAGGATTATGGGCATATGGACGCGCTGAAGTAATCTCATTTTTGTCGCTCCACTCCAGATGAGTGAAGTGTTTTTGCGACATGCGCATGAAGAAGGTGGGAGATTGCCTTGTATCGCCCTCAAAACAGGCAGAATTGGGGGCATAGCCCCTTACCCTTTCAGGACGCGCCTTGGGCGTGAAGGGCAAATAATCGCCGCTTGGCAATCAGTAAATTGGCCAGGCCAAACAATGTGAACAGTTGCGCGGTATTCCTGGCAAGACCTCGATAACGCGCCTTCTTCAAACCCAGGATATTCTTGATGATGTGAAAGGGGTGTTCCACCTTGGCACGGATGCTGGACTTTGTGCGCTCACGTTGTTCCAGCAAACGACCCGCAGCCGTATCCGGCAATGCCCGGCGTTTGCCACAACGCATGGCAACCATCCACCTTTCTACCCTGATTCTCGGCTCGTACTTCAACGCCTTGATATCCCGCGTCCGCAAAAACAGCGCTCTCCTCACCGTGTAACAACTTGTGCGCCTGAGTAATATCCGGTGTGTTGGCAGGCTTTGCCGCCAAGGTATGAAAAATGCCCGTGCCGACATCAAAGCCAATGCGCGCCTTTGTCCAAAAATACGGCATTTGACCTTTATGGCGCATCTACAACAGTTTGCGTAAACAGCCGGATATGTTATGAATCGGCGCAAAAACTTGTATACAATAATGATTCTCATTTACGCGGGTGCTGAGAATCGTGAATGGCGTTTAGCCGCCATAATAGCGTTTCCAGGATGCCTAAATTTCTTCAGAAAGGATCAAACATGCAAAAGAAACTGATTGCGCTTGCCGTCGCCGCTCTGGCTTCCGGTGCGGTCTTTGCCCAATCCAACGTCAGTATCTACGGCGCTGTTGACATGGGTTATGCCTGGCGCGGCAGTAACATGGAAAAAGGCGTCAAGTCCCAGCAAGCCATCAACTCCAACCAGTCCGACGCTTCCTTGATCGGCTTTACCGGCGTGGAAGACCTGGGCAATGGAACTTCGGCTCTCTTCGTGCTGGAAGCGGGCTTCAAGACCGATACCGGCGCTCACACCAATGCCGACTCCTTCTTCAACGAACAGGCTTTTGTCGGCCTGACCGGCGGCTGGGGAACCGCGATTGTCGGCCGTCTGCAAGCGCCGCGCTACGGCTTTCTGATCGAATTGGATCCATTCGGCGACGGCACTGTAGGGCGCTTCGGCAATGTTTATGATGATCTCCTCTCCGTCAACGTTGAAAAGGTCAACAACGCGGTGGCCTATGTGTCTCCCGACTTCGGCGGTTTCACCGTGACTGCGGCTTACTCGACCAACGCCGGTCTTTTGGAGCCTCAGGAAAGCATAGGCAATGTGATGGATCTCGAAACCTGGACGGTGTTTCCCCGTTACGCCAATGGGCCTCTGGATGTCGGCTTTGTCTATCAGTACGTCAAGTTGAAGAATCCGGTAGAGTTTCCTCCTGCCAGCGGCATTGTCGGGGGAAAGCAATCCCAGTGGACGATCGGCGGCTCATACGATTTCGGCGCGGTCAAGCTCTCGGCAGCCTATGACCATTTCAGCGGCAAGAAGCTCCTGGAAGCCATGAATGACAAGAAAGTGAAGTCCTGGATGCTCGGTCTTTCCGCTCCCTTCGGCAAAAATACCGTCAATTTCTCCTACAACGAGAGCAAGGCGGATAATCTGGGCAAGGCGCGCCAGTGGGCGGCAGGCTATGACTACAGCCTCTCCAGGCGCACCAATTTCTACGCCGCTTACTCCCACATCACCAACAAGGATGAGCGCGCGGCTTCTGTAGGCGATGCCTACAATGATGGAGAAGGCTACCGCAAGGGCTTCCAGTTCGGCCTAAGGCATTCGTTCTGATTTTACCCCGCAAAAAAACGGAAGGCTTTTGCCTTCCGTTTTTTATGTTTGGGAAAGGGGGCTTGCCATGAGCCAGCCCAAGCCCCCTTTTTGACTCGCGGCGTAGCCACTCGCGGCGCAGCCAAAAGGATTATTTACGGGAATTATCGTTCGACGAGCTTTTTGCATCGCTCCATCAATGCCGCCACTATCTCGGCCTCGGTCATGTCTTTGGCAAAGCCGTAGAGTTTCATCACGGCGCGGTCAAGGTTGTTATGAGCTTTGAGAAGATTAGGCGGCATGGTTAGCGGGTCGTAGAGATCGGCAAGGCTGCTTTCAGGAAACAATGCCCTTGCGTCAAGGATTGCCTTCGCCAGCTTTTCGATGTTCGCCTTTTGCTCATCACTCGCATCCGGCCAAGGGAAGTTGTTGTAGACAATCGTGTTTGAATATCTATAGTCACTTTTTAACCGCCCGCAAATCGTATGCGTCCAGGACATGTGGACATTAGACGTAAGAATCCCGAATCCGTAAAGCCCCATTTTGCTGACTACAAATAGCATGTCTCCCGGAATGTTATCTACTGCCAAAAACCCAATAGGGATATATTTGCGCCGTTCCGAAGAAACCTTGGGTATAGCGACATAGCTATCGCCTTCAATTTTTCGTATTTCATCAAACAGCATAGGAGTTTCCGCCTTTGCCCGCGTCGCGGGCTTTTTGCTGCCCAATCTCATTTGACGAACGCGCTCCACTCGCTCAATCACAGACGGCATATTTCTCAGCTCGTTTGGCGGACAGCCTACCAACCAAAGACAATAGCGTTTGATGTTGTTGATGAAGTCATCGCCCATGTAGTAACGACGGATGTATTTTTGCGAATTGGGTTCGGCGCGGACAAGCGAATCGCGCTCTTCCTCGCTCAATATCAAATGACCGCCGTCTGTCGGCTTGCCGCCCGCTATCATTTCCGGCGCGTCGCACAAAGGCTTCGTTCTGTTTTCGATGAGTATTGTAGGCGCATCTACAAGATACGGATTGATGTTTCGCGCGGGAATTCTTGTCCCGTCGGTGTCGTAAATTATGCGGTCGCGGGCAGTCGGCGAACCATTGGCTGCTCTGTCAAAGTCTGACAAAACCCCGACGGCTTCGCCGCCACCTGCTTCGCCCTGGCTGAATCCCACAATCACGCAATGGACAGCGGCTTTGCCCTTGGCTTCATTGCTCCATTTGAAAGTCCGGTAGCAGAAGTCAATCCGCACGCCAAACATCTCAAACAGCGGCTTCCACACAGCGGCAACCTGCTCCCCCTGGGTAATGGAATTCGTGGAGACAAACGCGGCGCGGATTTGCATGTCTTGCATATACTCCGCCGCCTTGTAATACCAGGCCGCGACATAATCTATCTTTCCGGCGTTTTTGAACGGCCTGCCGTTTCCATCCACATATACCGACAAAACATCAGCCTTCTGCTCATCGCTCTGGTTTGAATAACCAACAAACGGCGGATTCCCCAAAATGTAAGACAACTCATGTTTCGGCACAACTTCCTCCCAATCAATCCGCAACGCGTTGCCATTGACAATATGCGCGGACTCGGAAAGAGGCAATCGCGCAAAATACATCCCGAACGAATCAGCTACGCGCAAATTCATCAAATGATCCATAAGCCACATCCCCACTTCGGCAATCTGGCAGGGAAAACCCTCAAGCTCAATCCCGTAAAATTGCTCAACACTTACCTTCAAAAGCGGCGACAAATCCAGAAACTTCTGCCCGGAGGCGACTTTCATCTTCAAAATCGCCAACTCCAACAGGCGCAACTCCCGATAGGCAATGAGCAAAAAATTGCCGCAGCCGCAGGCCGGATCAAGAAACTTCAGACGACTGATTTTCTCGTGGAAACGATTAAGCCGGACAGCGTCAATCTTCACCTGTTCAAACTCCCGCCACAGATCATCCATGAACAACGGGTTGATGAGCTTCAAGATATTCTCCTCGCTCGTATAGTGCGCCCCGAACTCCCGCCGCTTGTCCTTGTCCATGACCCCTTGGAACATCGCGCCGAAAATGGCGGGGGAAATCCTGCTCCAGTCAAACTTGCAGCAATCTATCAAAATGCGGCGCATGGCTGCGTCAAAATCGGCAGTAGGCAACAAGTCCTTAAACAGCCCGCCGTTGATATAGCGAAATTGCCTCAAATCGGCTGAAAGCAGGGAACGCCTGCTTCGCGTCTCGTCCGGCATGTTCAGGACTTCAAAGAGACGGCCTATGCGATCAGACAGGTCGCTCCCGCTCTCTTTGGCGTTCTCCGCATAATTCAAAAATGAATCAGGCGGGAATATCCCCGAATCATCGGCAAACATGCAGAACAACAAACGGACAAGATACACTTCCAGATTATGCCCCTCATACCCGTGGCCTTTCAGGGCGTCATGCAGCTTCGCCATCTTTTCGGCTGCCTTCACATTTACTTCAATCTGGCTCTCATAGACCCGTGTCGTCTCGTAGCCGGCAATGTCGGCAAAGCGTCTGATGTGCTTACGTAACTCCTTCGTCCTGAAGGAGATTTTTTTGCCCGTCGCCCGGCTATGCAAAACAATGGTGGCGAAGTCGCACACCATCAGCAAATCGGGAATTTCGTCATCCGGCAAATGAAAGACATACTCCTTCAACTGGGCATACGCCTTGCCCAAATCCTTGCCCAAAGACTTCATCTCAAGGGCTATGCGCTTCTTCCACAGGAAATCAATATAGCCAATGCGCCCCTCATCCATTGCAACCTTGCGCTCAAAGGCTCCCGCTCTTTCCGGATCATCAACGCCAAACACCTTGAAAAAGTCCAGAGTAAAGGCTTGCCCCTGCGCTTCCTCGCTATGCGCGTCCTTCCATCGCTCGGAAAAAGCGACAGCATTGGCCTCTATGACCGACCAACTTAATGTCATGGCGTTACCGCTCCGCTCAAGGAAAAAGTCTTGCCATTATGGCAGGGTTTTGGGCAAGCATGGTCGCGCCTGCCATGAAGCCAACGCCTCTTGCCGGAAGTTTTCACTCGCTTCTTCAAGCTCGGCGCATTGCGCTACCTTGCCGCCGCTGAACCGCTCGTTTCCGGAGAGATCAAGCCAGCTTTCCACCTTGATAAAGCCTGCGTCCGCTAAAAGGAGTCGGACGGCCTCGCCCTGTTCATGACCGTGCTCGCAGAGAAAATAGCCGCCGGACTCAAGATGACAGGGCGCAGCGTGAATAATCGCGCGCAGACAAGACAAGCCGTCGCCCTCGTCCGTCAAGGCAAGACGTGGTTCAAACAACAGGCCGTCACCGGCTAAATTATGGTCATCGGCGGCAATGTAGGGCGGATTGGCGACGATAAGATGAAAGCGTCTTCCGGCAAGAGCAGAAAACCAATCGCTCTCGAAAAACTCCACCGGCGCGGCAAGAGTAGCGGCATTGGCGCGAGCGACCGCAAGCGCAGTAATGCTTGAATCAACGCCTGTGACCTTCGCTTGCGGACATTCCAGCGCGATGGAGATAGCGATTACCCCGCTGCCGCACCCCAGGTCAAGCACATTTGCGACGGGAACGAGCGATTCGGAGAGCTTATTGATTGCGTGCCCGACCAGTTCTTCCGTTTCCGGACGGGGAACGAGAACATCAGGCGTGATTTTGAAGGTTCGAGCGCGGAAACGAGCCTCGCCGACCAGATAGGCAAGCGGTTCGCCTTGGGCGCGGCGAGCCAGAAGTCTGTCCAGAATTTCCTGCCTTGTGGGGTCAATGCCTGTTTCGGGTCGGCAAATCAGTTCGGCGCGGGAGATGCCAAGAACATGCTGCGCCAAGAGCCGCGCATCCAGCGCGTCAACCTCTGAACACGCAGTCTTCAGCCAGTCGGAAAGGAGCAGGGTCACGGCAAAGCGTCTCACCCTTCTTCCGCCAACGCTGCAAGTTGTTCCATACGGTGTTCGGTTGTCAGTGCGTCAATGATCTCGTCCAGATCGCCTTCCAGAACAGCGGCGAGTTTGTAGAGGGTCAGGTTGATGCGGTGGTCGGTGACGCGGCCTTGCGGGAAATTGTAGGTGCGAATGCGTTCAGAGCGATCGCCGCTCCCGACAAGACTTTTTCGGGTGGCGGCCTCTTTCATCCGGCGTTCCCGCGTTTCCGTATCTTTTATACGCGCCGCGAGCACCTTCAAGGCGGAAGCCTTGTTTTGATGTTGTGAACGCCCGTCCTGACATTCGGCGACAATGCCGGTAGGAAGGTGGGTGACGCGCACTGCCGAATCAGTCCTGTTTACATGCTGTCCGCCCGCGCCGGAAGCGCGGAAGGTGTCAATGCGCAAATCCGCAGGGTTCAGGCTGATTTCTTCCATCTCGTCCGCTTCGGGCATGATGGCGACGGTACAGGCGGAAGTATGGATACGCCCCTGGCTTTCCGTTTCCGGCACGCGCTGCACTCGATGCGCCCCGGATTCAAATTTGAGGCGGGCATAGACATCTTTCCCCACAAGGCGGCAGATGATTTCCCTGTAGCCGCCCAATTCCGATTCGTTTGCGGAGATTAGCTCTGTTTGCCAGCGTTTTTGTTCGGCCAGACGGCTGTACATGCGAAACAGGGCAGCGGCGAAGAGCGCCGATTCGTCGCCGCCCGTGCCGGCGCGAATTTCCAGAAGAACGCTGCGCTCATCATCAGGATCGCGCGGCAGCAGCAGATATGTGAGTTCCTGTTCGAGTTTTGGCAGACGCGCTTTCGCGGCGGCTATTTCTTCTTCCGCAAGGGCGCGCATTTCCGGGTCGGCGAGCAATGCCTTGCTTTCTTTCAGGTCGGATTCGGTTCGCAGGTAGTCGGCATACAGCGCCGCTATCGGGCTGATTTCGGCGCGTTCGCGGGAAATGCGGCGAAAGAGCGCCATGTCTTGCGCCGCTTCTTCGCTGGCAAGCATGGCGTCAATTTCCGCAAGCCGGAAGGCGATTTGTTCGAGCTTATGCCGGATTTTCATTGGCAGTTAATGGCGCTTGCCGATTTTGCCCTCTTTGCCTGAGAGCAGCCGCGCGATATTGCTCCTGTGCGTTGCGATCAGGATGATGGCAAACAGGATGATTATGATAATCGGCCCTTCGTCCTCAATCAAGAGCGCCCAAAACGGCGCGGACAGAGTGGCTACCAAGGCTCCGAGCGATGAGTAGCGGCTGATTTTGGCAATTACAGCCCAGGTGATGATGGTTGCCAAACCCACCCAGAAGGAGAGGGCAAGCAATGCGCCCGCAGCGGTGGCAACGCCTTTACCCCCTTTGAATTTCAGGAAGATCGGGAAAATATGGCCGATTAGCACGGCCAGCGCGACAATGCCGATTTCAAACTCGGAAAAGCCGGACATGCGAGCGGCAAGTACTGCCGCCGCGCCCTTACCAGCGTCGCCTATGAGGGTTACGACTGCCGCTTTTCGGTTGCCGGAGCGCAGCACATTGGTCGCGCCCGGATTGCCGGAACCGTAGGTGCGCGGATCGGCCAGACTGAACAGCCTGGAGCTTAAGACCGCAAACGGGACGGAGCCTAGGAGATAGGCCGCCAGAGACGCAAGGACGAGAATGTGCCAGGAAGAGGTCATGGGTCACGAAAGAAGGGTTAAAATACAGTCTGGCGATTCTATCGCAATCGCGGCCTGTTTTTTTGGATTGTTGGAAGTGGATGCAAGTGGATACCATTGTTATTGACGAACTCAACCTTGACGCCAAGGTTGGCATTTACCCCAGAGAAATTGCATTTCCGCAGCGGGTGTCGCTGAATCTTGAGGTCGGTATTTCAAGCGCCGCCGCCAGAAGCGACGACATAAGCGATACCATTGAATATGCGCAACTGATTGTTCGTCTGCGCGAAGCGTTGTCCGATCGCCATTTTGCCTTGCTGGAGGCGCTGGCGGGCTTTGTGGCCGACCTGATTCTGGAAGAATTTTCAGCCCTCAAGGTGCGCGTTTCCGTCGCCAAACCGGGCGTGATCCGGGAAGCCAAACGGGTCGCCGTGGTAATTGAGCGGGAAAAGGCATAGCGAACCCCAGCGCAGCAACCCGTGGGTTTGGATGGAACTTCGTTTCATACCAGTTTCAAGCATCAATCCAAAACTCGGGGATTACGCTACGCTTAATCCAACCCTGCGTAGGCTGTTACCGCTCTAGTATGATTGTAGAATCAGCCAGGCGTTTTCAAAGCGTCGGGCTTTGAGGTCGTCACGGCGAATCCAGACGTAAATCTGACCGTTATCGCCCCAGTTCATATTGCCTTTCTCGTCAGCGCCGATTTGAGCCAGCAGCAGCCAATCTGTGGCGGTGGCGCGGATTGAGGCAAGCACCGGATCTTTGTAGGACTCTCCAGCGCCGCAATGATGACCGGCATGTACCAGCGCGCATTGGGTCTGCATACCGTCTTGCACGGGCGTAGGCCAGCCGCCGATGCGATGGCATTTCCAGTCTTCGTCTTCTTGCGAGGAATACAGGAAGTCGTCCTCGTCCCACCAGCCATCAAGCATGTTCATGACTTCCTCAGGCAATCCCATGCGTTCATACTCGGCTTCAACGTGCGGCAGAGGCGTCATGCAGGCATGGGCGCCGCAAGCCAAAGGCGAAAGACGATAGCGGGCATAAAAATCGTTGCGTAATTCACCAGGCTCGACGCTCCGTGTCAGCGCCCCTGCATCGTGGAATAGTATGGCAAAGCCAACGCGATCTTGCGGATCGAACCCGGAAGGCTCCCCTGCGAAATCATAAAAAATGGATAGCACGCCTTGCCGAGGTATATCCGGATCCAGCGATCCCGCCGCCCACATTTCGGCCAGATTGATTTGGGCGATGAAGGACAATGGCTGCGCGCTCTCGATTTTCTGGATGCGTGTCAACGTGTCCTGACGAAATTCCTCGCGCTGTTCAGGCGTAGCCCAACGCCATGCCCTGTCCGGATCAGCCGCATCAGCGCGGATAAACTTGGTGCGCGCCTCGGCGTCAGGATAAATCGGTCGCATCGGCCATGCCACGCCTGCGGGCAGATCGGGAAGCCCGCCCAGTTTGGTAGCCCCGATGGCAATTTCCGCTTCGTTCTTGACTGTGCTCGTTTCCAGCCAAACGGCAGGTTTGGCCTGCTGCGCGAGAAGAACGGCATTGGCATCGCTAACGCCGACATCAATGAGTCTGTCGCGAATGTCGCTTTTGGTATGAAACATCGTTTTCCTCTTTGAGCTATCGGAGTGGGCCCAGTGGGATTCGAACCCACGGTCAACGGATTATGAGTCCGCTGCTTTAACCGCTAAGCTACAGGCCCTACGCTTCAATTGCGAAAACGCATATATTACCGGGTACTCCAGTAATTCTCCACAAATGCGCGCAATTTGTCGGAACGGGAAGGATGGCGGAGCTTTCGCAAAGCCTTGGCCTCAATCTGACGAATGCGCTCACGAGTCACGTCGAATTGCTTGCCGACTTCTTCCAGCGTGTGATCGGTGCTCATTTCAATGCCGAAACGCAGCCGCAAAACCTTGGCTTCGCGCTGAGTCAAGGTATCGAGAATTTCCGCGACGACTTCATGCAAGTCCGCTTGCAGTATGGCCTCCGACGGCGACAGGGTAGTCTGATCCTCGATGAAATCGCCAAGATGGGAATCATCATCGTCGCCGATCGGAGTTTCCATGGAAATCGGCTCTTTGGAGATTTTCATGATCTTGCGTACCTTGTCTTCCGGCATTTCCATCCGTATGGCAAGGGTGGCGGGATCAGGCATCTGCCCGGTTTCCTGGAGAATCTGCCGGTTGATGCGGTTCATCTTGTTGATGGTTTCGATCATGTGCACGGGAATGCGAATCGTGCGCGCTTGATCGGCAATCGAGCGGGTAATCGCCTGTCGAATCCACCAGGTTGCGTAGGTGGAAAATTTGTAGCCGCGCCGGTATTCAAATTTATCAACGGCTTTCATGAGGCCGATGTTTCCTTCCTGAATCAGATCGAGAAACTGCAAGCCCCGATTGGTATATTTTTTGGCGATGGAGATCACCAGCCGCAGATTGGCTTCGGCCATTTCTTTCTTGGCGCAGCGAGCAAGGGTTTCGCCGTTGCTCATTTGCCGGTGGATGTCCTTTAGCTCTTGCAGGGAAAGCCCCAGCCTGTCTTGCGTATTGATTAACTTTTGCTGCTCTTCGCGGATGTTGGGAGCATTACGTTCCAGAATGGCGGCATAGCTCTTGCTTCCTTTGGGCGCGGCGGCAATTTCGCGCTCCACCCAGTCAAGGTCGGTTTCATGTTGCCGAAAAGTATTGATGAAGTGTTCGCGGGGCATCCGCACCCTGTTTACGCAAATGTGCTGAATAGTTCTCTCGGATTCCCGCACCGAGTCGACCACGGCGCGAACGCTGTTACAGAGCCGCTCGATTACGCGGGATGTGAATCGGACATAGAGGAGCTTGTCTGTGATTTGCTGCTGCAACTGGATATAGGTTTTGTCCTGCGATCCTCTCTTTTGCAGAACCTTGATCATCTTTTCATAATCGGCGCGAATGTCGGAAAAGTGCGCGAGCGCGTCGGCCTTCATTTGAGCCAGAGTAGCGGCGGCATTGGTTTCCGCGCTTTCCTCATTGGTTTCTTCATCTTCCGTCGCGGCCTCGTCTTCTTCCGCTTCGGCCTCGGATTCTTCGGGCAGGGCTTCCGCCGCCTCGCCGACCTGAACATTGGGGTCTACCAGATCATCCACCAGCTCATCAATGCGGATTTCATCCGACTCGACCTTGGCTATCATTTCCAGAATTTCGGCGATTGTGGTTGGGCAGGCGGAAATGGCCTGCACCATGTGCTTCAAGCCTTCTTCTATGCGCTTGGCAATTTCGATTTCGCCTTCGCGGGTGAGGAGATCAACGGAACCCATTTCGCGCATGTACATCCGTACCGGGTCGGTAGTGCGCCCGAATTCCGCATCCACGGTGAATAGCGTTTGCTCGGCCTCTTCTTCGGCTTCTTCTTCGTCAATGGTGGCAGCGGAAGGATCTGTCATCAACAGGTCTTCGGCAGCCGGATGGTCGTCGAAAACCTTGATGTTCAGGCTGTTGAAGTGGGCGTGAATGCTACTTAACTGCTCGGCGTCAACGATGTTATCCGGCAGGTGGTCGTTGATTTCGGCCTGAATAAGGTAGCCGCGCTCTTTCCCCAGCCTGATTAGCGACTTCAGGCGGTTCATCTTGGTCTCGGCATCCATGACCGGCTCGGCCTCGCCCGCTACGATAAAGCTCGTGAGCTTGCCGTTTTTGCCTTTCGCAGTATCGCTTCTTTTTTTCTTTGCTTTAGGCAATGCGTCCTTGACTTTCTTGCCGGATTTTTTCGCCTTTACCGCTTTTTCAGGAGCGGCTTCCCCTGCTTCGGGCTTGGCGGCTTCGCAGGCAGCGGACTTCTCTTTTTTTGCGGATTTTTTCGCCTTTACCGCTTTTTCAGGAGCAGCTTCCCCTGCTTCGGGATTGGCGGTTTCCTCTGCGACGGTCTTCGATACTTTGGCTGACTTTGCGGCTTTAGCGCCTGTCTTGCTGTTGTCATTAATGACGGACACAACTTCGGCGCTGTCGGCGGGGTTATCGTCCGCTTGTTTTTCGGGGGTAGTCATGTTATCCGTGACAGTTTCATGTATATCAGGGACATTTTTTTCGGCTGATGCTTGGGAGGCGGGAATTTTTTTCGTAGTTCCCCTAGATTTCTCTTGAGCCATGACAGTCCATCTTCCACTAAAAGCGAAAACTGTTAATTATAGCACAAATTTGGATTTTTTCTAAAATTATGTTCTTCGTTGCCTGACATCAGCCTGGTTGCTTGAGTGGATTTGCGCCGGTTTTTTCCAAGAGAAGCTGGCTGTAGCGCTCCTTTTCCTCGGTTGTAAGTCCGGTAAGCCCGAACTGGCTGGCCTTTTTCTGCAAGTCGGCAAATTTTGTCCGGCGTTTGCCCTCTTCCAGGCGCGTGAGCGCATCGAGAAATTCTTGCTCGATTTTGTCTTCCGCAAGTTGTAAATGAATCCACTCGCCTGCCAGTGCGTCACATTCCGCTTCCAGCGAATGTCCGCGCAGTTGTTCCCGCAACTGCGCGTAATTTGGCACGGACGGAAGACGAGGCAGATTTTCAATAATGGCTTCGAGAATGGCTCGCTCCTTTGATGGCGGAAGAAGCTCCAGCGGAATGCGGGAAACCAGTAGAGGCCGCTGGAGCGCCAGACGCGCCAGGGTTCGCGGAAGCGAAGGAGCAGCGCGTTTGGGTGGTTCCGGCGGCGCGCTCGGCGCGTAACCTTTAATGCCGGATAGCCGTTCTACTTCCGTCTGGGAGAAGCCGCCCTCTTCCGCCAGCCGTTTTACAAGCTGCAAACGCAAGAGGGGCGCGGATAGGCGAAGGAGCAGGGGCTTGGCCTCGGCAATCAACCGGGCGCGTCCTTCCGCGCTATCAAGATCGCACTGTTTTTTAAGTTCATTAATCAGAAAGGAAGAAAGCGGCATGGCTTCCCGGATCAGCTTCTCAAATGCGGCCTTGCCACGTTTGCGCGTGAAGCTGTCCGGGTCTTCCCCGTCGGGCAGAAAAACAAAACTGACGCTCTTGATTTCGGTCAGGGAATCCAGCGCGTTTTCCAGCGCGCGCCAGGCGGCTTTCCGCCCCGCCATATCGCCGTCGAAACAGAAAACAACGGAATCAACCTGTCGGAACAGTTTTTGCGTGTGCTCCCGCGTAGTCGCCGTGCCAAGGGTTGCCAGCGCGTTGCCGATGCCGCGCTCGGCAAGGGCTGCCACATCCATATATCCTTCCACCACGATAGCGCGGTTTTCCGCCCGCAGCGTCTGACGCGCCTGCGGCAAGCCAAACAATTCGCGCCCTTTTTCAAATAGCGAAGTTTCCGGGGAATTGAGATATTTCGGCTCGCCCTGTTCAATTACCCGTCCGCCAAAGCCGATGGTCGCTCCCTTGGCATTTATGATCGGAAAGATTATCCGGTCGCGGAAGCGGTCATAACGCCGCCCTTCCTCGTTTTCCAGAACCAGTCCGGCGGCGATTAATTCCTGGCTGTCGTAATTGTCCGGGAAGACGGCTTTAAGGCTATTCCAGCCTTCGGGCGCGTAGCCGATGCCAAAACGCGCGGCGGTCTCGCCGCTTAACCCCCGCTCTTTCAGGTAATTTATGGCTTTTTCGCTTTTTTTCAGCGATTCCTTGTAAAAATCCCTGGCGCGTCCCATGACTTCCAGCAAATCGCGCAAGGTTTCCCGTTTTTCGCTATCGCCATCCCGCCGTTCATCCGGCACTGCCACGCCGATTGAGCTTGCCATCTCCTGTATCGCTTCCACAAAACCAAGTCCCTGATATTCCATCAGGAAGCCAATGGCAGTACCGTGCGCGCCGCAGCCGAAGCAATGGTAAAACTGCTTGGTCGGGCTGACGGTGAAGGATGGCGTTTTTTCGCTGTGGAACGGACAACAAGCCATGTAGTTCGCGCCAGCTTTTTTCAGGCGCACATGGCGGTCAATCAGGTCTACTATGTCAATTCGCGTGAGCAAATCCTGAATGAATGATTCCGGGATCATGCTGTTTCCTTGGCTTGCATGGAGTTGTTTCTTTTAAGACTTGTGTCGTCCTGACAGCAAATATAGTAATAATAATCCTTTTGGCTTCGTCGCCAAGCCCCCTTTTGAAAGGGGGCACCCGCAAGGGCGGGGGTTCGTAGGCAGTGCGAGGGTTTTTAACGACGGGAACGGCCATAAAAAAGCCGACGCCAAAGCGACGGCTTCCGCAAAATTCGCGCAAGCAATCAGTATTGCTTGGGTTGCAGGGTCATGCTACGGATGCGCTTGTGATGCCGCTTGACTGCTGCGGCTGCCTTGCGCTTGCGTTCAGATGTCGGTTTTTCGTAAAACTCGCGGGCGCGAAGCTCGGTCAACAGACCTGTTTTTTCGACTGTGCGCTTGAAACGGCGGATCGCCACCTCAAACGGCTCGTTTTCCTTGACGCGAATGCTTGGCATTAAAATCACCTCCTTCCGTGCGGGGCATGGCCTCCGGCAAATTTTTGGTTCATCGCGCAACTATCCAAGGCGCGCGACAGAAAAACTTGTAGTATAACTACGAACAGAATGAATGGCAAGTTCACATTTTTCCGAAATTCCTTTATAATTTTGCCCTTTTCGATTTTTCAAGCGGATCTGGATTATGGTCGTTATTCGTCTTGCCCGAAGCGGCGCTAAATCGCGCCCCTTCTACAACCTTGTTGTCGCTGATTCCCGCAACCGCCGCGACGGTCGTTTTGTCGAGCGGATCGGCTTTTATAACCCGATGGCTTCCGAGCAGGAAAAGACAAACGGGCTTGGGCTAAGGATCGCCCTTGACCGGCTGGACTACTGGAAGCAGAACGGAGCGCAGCTATCCCTGACTGCCGCCCGTCTGGTAAAACAGTTTTCCAAACAAGCCTCCTAGTTTTTTTCGGGCTTGTCTGACCTCGCATCCTGCGGCTTTGGAAGCGCGCCGTGATTATTCTGGGGCGGGTTGGCGAGCCTTACGGCGTCAAAGGATGGGTGCGAATCCAGCCCTTTGGCGACGATCCTTTTGCCTGGCGGCAGATAAAATTCTGGCATCTGGCGGCGGATGAAAACAGCGTCTGGCGGCCTTATGAGCTTCTCTCGCTTGAGGCGCGCGGTGATAAACTGGTCGCGCATTTTGCGGGAGCGGATGACCGTAACGCGGCGGAAAACTTGAGCGGTTTTCTGATAGGCGCGCCACGCGAGAGTTTGCCTGCGACACAGAAAGGCGAATTTTACTGGGCGGATCTGTTGGGGCTAAGGGTAGAGACCCTGACAGAGGAATCGCTTGGAGTGGTGGTCGGTCTCATGGCAACCGGCGCGCATGATGTGCTCAGGGTGGAGGATGCGGACGGACGCAAGCGTCTTCTTCCTTTTGTTGAGGCCATCGCGCGCGAGGTTGATTTGGAAGGACGCTTGATCCGGGTCGATTGGTCGGCGGATTGGGAGTGATGAACAAGGCGGCGGAGAACAAGGTGGCGCGGTTTGCCGCAATCACCATCTTTCCGGAAATGTTCGCGGCGTTGACTGACGCGGGCATTTCCAGAAAGGCGCTGGAAGCCGGATTGTGGTCGTTGTCCTGCTGGAATCCGAGGGATTTCGCCGACAATCCTTCGCGTTCGGTGGATGACCGTCCTTATGGCGGCGGGCCGGGCATGGTCATGCAAGCAGAGCCGCTGATGCGCGCGATTGAGGCAGGCACAAACAGCCTTCTCAATGCGGGCGCGGCGAAAAGCCGGGTGATTTATCTCTCGCCCCAAGGCCGGATGCTTGACCACGCCAAGGTAATGGCGCTTGTCGGTGAATTGTCTACCGGACAGGGGCTTGTTCTCCTTTGCGGGCGTTATGAGGGCGTGGATGAGCGCCTGATTGAACTCGCGGTGGATGAGGAAATTTCCCTGGGAGATTTCGTCCTCTCCGGCGGCGAGCTGGTTGCGATGGCGTTGATGGACGCGCTGATCCGTCAGCTTCCCGGGGCGCTTGGCGATACTGCCTCGGTGACGGAAGATTCTTTCGTCGCGGGTCTGCTTGATTGCCCCCATTACACGCGCCCTGAGATTTTTCAGGGCAAGAAGACGCCGGAAGTTTTACTTTCCGGCGATCATGGCAAAATTCGGCGCTGGCGGTTGAAAATGTCGCTGGCGCGAACCCGGAAGCGCAGGCCGGATATCCTGCGTGACCGCGCATTAAGCGCGGAAGAGACGCAACTCATGGCGGAAATCCTTGCGGAAGAAAGCCAGGAGCAATGCGGTGAGCATTAATTCAACAAGGAAACTCACATGAATCTGATTGAACAACTGGAAAAGGAAGAAATTGCCCGTCTTGGCAAGACCCTGCCGGAATTTTCACCGGGCGACACGGTGGTGGTGCAGGTAAGAGTCAAGGAAGGCAACCGCGAGCGTCTGCAAGCCTATGAGGGCGTGGTTATCGCCAAGCGTAACCGGGGGCTTAATTCTTCCTTTATCGTGCGCAAAATTTCCTCCGGCGAAGGCGTGGAGCGGACTTTTCAGACTTATTCCCCGCTCCTGGCTTCCGTTGAAGTCAAGCGTCGCGGCGATGTGCGCCGCGCCAAGCTCTACTACTTGCGCGAGCGTTCCGGCAAATCCGCGCGTATCAAGGAAAAACTGGTTCGCAAAAGCGCGGCTGCGGAATAATTCGGCGTTTGCTTGTCAGGAGCGCCCGGCGCTTTTGCAGCTATGTCCCGCGCCTTTCCTGTTTCGATCGTGTCTGACCGAGCCATGCCTGACTCGATGCAATCGGTTTAAGCGCGTACACTTTTGCGCCAAGCTGAAAACCGATGTGATCAACCCTCTTCACCGGCTCCTCTCCCACAAGTGGGAGAGGGGAGAACCCCTCGTTCATCCTTGTTCCCTCTCCCATTTATGGGAGAATGTGGTCGCTCACGGCGCAATCAAAGGCAGGGATAGGGCATGTAAAACATATCCATTTGAACCGAAAGGGCTACAGCCATGCTGCATGACATGACGGTGTTTACCGCGCCTCGCGTGCCTGAATCGGCGGAGCGAGCGACGCTTGAATCTGTCGGGCGACGCCTGGGCGATTTACGTCTTCGCATGGCGGCGACGGATTTTATTGAGGCTGTCGGCATTGTGGAAGATTTGCGCGTCTGGTCGCCGGAAGAACGCGCCCTGGTCGGCGATTTGCTGGGTTTTGGCGAAGTGAGCGCCTATACGATGAGTTCGCCTTTACGCTTTCGGGTACAGGAAACCGCGTTCCCCGGTCTTTGGCGGGTACTGGCGGTGGATGCCTCGGATGAGAGCATTCATGAGGATTTTTTGCAGGCGGGCGCTATTCCGCCGATACTGGAGCGGATAATGCGGGAAAACGGACAGTCGGAATTGCCTGAACCAGTTTTTCCGGAAGGAGTGATGAACGCTCCGGCGCTGACGCGGGAAATTGCAATGCGGGCGAAAAACCGGCGTCCTGATGATGCGGCGCATATCATCAATCTCACCCTGCTGCCGATGACGGAAGCGGATTTTGCGACGCTGTACGGTTGGCTGGGACATCAAGAGGTTTCCATTTTGTCGCGTGGTTACGGTAATTGCCGGATTACCAGCACCAGCCTTGCCTCTGTCTGGTGGGTTCAGTATTTCAATAGCGCGGACAAGCTGATTTTGAATACCTTGGAAGTGACGACCATGCCGGAAGCCGCGCTTGCCGCCCGCGAGGATTATGCCGATACCCTGATTCGCCTTGAAGAGTATCTCTCCGGCCTGCAAGATACGGAGACGGCATGACGCCCTGGTCGGACAATCCGGCGGTGGTCATTGAGCGGGTGTTTGGCGAGGTTGCCAAAAGCGGCATGGCGGATTTTCCGCTTGCCAATTCTTTGCTTGCCGTTGAGGCGGTGGCGTTCAGGCGTTATGCCCCTGTTGATGGCGCGGCTTTTTGGGTTGGCGTATTGATTACGCCCTGGGCGATGAATCTCATGCTGTTGCCAGCCGCTGACGGCGATGCCACCTGGCCGGATATTCCGCCCGGCGGGAAATGCCTCTGGCGTTTTCCTTCCGGCGAGTATGAATTTATTGTCGCTTTTGCGGAGGGTCTGGGTATTTATCATCTCTGTTCGCTTTTTCCCTTGCCTCTGGACTTTCCGGATCAGACGCTGGCGCGGCAAACGGCCTTTGCCACGCTGGCGGCATTGTTGCGGGAAGACACGCCGACAGGCGGATTCTTGGGGAAAAATAGATGAGCGGCGGGGAGCTTTTCATCCGCGCCGCTTTTGCCGACGGGCGGATTTTGTTACGGGAGACAAGACTTTCCCGCCCGCCCTTGACGCGCCTGTTGATCGGCATGGGGGAGAGGGAAGCATTGGCTGCCATTCCCACTCTTTACAGTTTGTGCCGCGAGGCGCAGACCGCCGCCGCCGCCGCCGCGCTGGCGCGGGCGAAGGGAGAGGAACCGCCGGGCAACCTCGCAACGGACAGACTCTGGGTTGAGATGCTGCATGAGCGGCTTTGGCGGCTTTGTCTGGACTGGCCGCGTGTATTGAATTGTTCCGCAGCCAAAATTGATATGGCAAGACAGACGTTTGCTACCTGGCGCGCCAGTCTCTATCAGCAGGATTGTTTGGAGCGCACACCAACTCCCTGCCTTCAGGTCTTGCAGACGGCAAGGCAGGCGCTCATTCTTCTTGAAGACATCTTGCCGTCCGCCCCTTCCGCCTTGCTGGACGGGGCGACGGATATTGTCCACGCTTGGCGGGAGAAGCGTTTTTATCCGTTTTTTTCGACGACTTTTGCGCCCGACCGCGGACGAAGCGTAATTCTTACCGCGCGCGGTTGGCTACAACATGAAGTTATGCTGCGCGGAGACGGGAAAATTATTTCTTATGCCATCCATGCTCCGACGGATCGAAAGTTCGCGGATAGCCGCCAGCTTGCCGCAAGGATTGCCAACTGTTCGCCGCTGAATCTGGAGGAAGCGAAAACGGCTCTGGAACGCGCCGTATTGTCGCTTGACCCTTGCGTACCCTGGGAAATTGTCTGGGAAAGTTGAGGGAGTCATGCACGAAATGTCATTGGCTGAAAGCGTGTTATCTCTTGTAGAGGAGACGGCGCGGCGGGAGAATGTCGGCATGGTGAAAACCGTGGTTCTGGAGATAGGCGCGCTTGCGAATGTCGAGATAGAGGCGTTGCGTTTTTGTTTTGAGGCGGCAAGGCGTTCTGTAACAAAGGATGCCGCGCTTGAAATTCAGGAGATTCCGGGGCAGGGCTGGTGTTTGCCTTGCGGCGAGGCGGTTTTGTTGGCAAGGCTTGGAGATTTATGTCCGCGCTGCGGCAGCGGGCAGGTGCAGCCGACAATGGGGATGGAGATGCGAGTAAAGGAAATCGAGATAGAGTGAATGAGGCGGGCTGCGTCAGATCAGGATAAAACGGTGATTGTGGGTTTCTTTCTCAAGAGCCTTTTGCGCCATGGAAACCGGAAACTCGACAATGCCGATCAGCCACTGACGCCTGTCCTGGGTTATCAACAGCGGCAGGCGAAGCTCCTTTCCGGTCACGATATGAGCATTGTCATACTCAAGACGCAGGCGAGCGGCGGGATTGTGCAGGTCTTCAACAAGTTCGTAAAGCAGTATTTTCGGATCAATCGCCGACTTGGGTAAATCAGGCTCAAGATCATCAGTCTCCGTAGGCAGGCGGGAGTGGGCGCCGACAGACTTTTTGAGCATTTCCTGCTGGGAACGCAACTGCTCCTGCTTTTTTTCATGGTGCAGGTTCTGGTTGGCAAAACCTTGCAAAAGGCTCTCAAAGGCAACCTTCAGCAAGGCGCTACGCACAGATTCCGGCGTCCGGCGCAAGCTCCTGATCGTATGATCCGCCAGCTGCATTTTCCCATCCTGCCCTGTGCGCAAACGCATACCAAGCAGGGCGAAAACACGCTGTCGCTGCCGGTTTATGTGGTGGGGCAACTCATTTTTTACGTCAATGGAGCGCCCCAGACAAGCAGTCAAGTCGTCCGGATTCGGAAAAAACACATCCAAAGGCAACCTTTGGTCGTCCAGCGCAAAAGGGCCGGGGATGCTTCTTAGCACTTCGGCGAAATAAATGCGCGCAAACTGGATGGCAGGCCACAAGGTTTCCTGGAAGGAGCCCACCTTGGCAATCCGCCGATCAGTCAGCTCAATGGCAAGTGCAAGCAAGCGTTCCCGTTCCTCATCCTCTGCGGATGCTTCTTTCTTGCCCAGACCGACCAAATTCGTCAATTGACCAAACAACTTCATGGCTTTGTTTCCGTAGTTGCAGGAGACAGGGTTTTACGGGGAAGTCCGACGACTTGACCGCGTAAATATGGTGAATCATACCCTGTATTTACCGGATTGGGTAAAGAATCACGCAAAGGCTCGTCCATACGACTTATACTTGTCCCTTTCTTTCAACAACGACTTGAAATATGGGAATGTTAGACATTTTACCGTGTTATGCGTCAAAACGCACAGGCATGAATTTCCCCTGTGTTATAGCTGCTCTGGGGACGGAGTCATGAGCGATTTTGCGGCGTACAACGCCTTGTCCGATGCCGAATGCGAGGCGATAATACGTACTGCCCGACAAAAACTGGGCAAGGGAGCGACGTTACTTTGCCATCACTACCAGCGGCGCGATATTTACCAACACGCGGACTTGACCGGCGATTCCCTGAAACTTGCGAGACTGGCCGCGCAAACGGATGCGACCCACATCGTCTTTTGCGGCGTGCACTTCATGGCGGAAGTGGCGGACATCCTTTCCCGACCGGAACAGCGGGTTATCCTGCCCGACCTTGCTGCGGGATGCTCAATGGCGGATATGGCCAACCTTGCCAAGGTTGAGCGTTCCTGGCGCGAGCTGGCAAGCGTCTCTCCGGTGGACGAAACTTATACTCCGGTCACTTACATCAATTCAGCGGCGGACTTGAAGGCATTTTGCGGGCGGCATGGCGGCATCGTCTGCACATCCGGCAATGCCCAGGCCGTTATAAATTGGGCTTTTGCAAAACGCCCGAAAATACTCTTTTTCCCCGATCAGCATCTTGGACGCTGGACAGGCCATAAACTTGGCATTCCGCTTGCCGAAATGCGGGTTTGGGATCCGGATTTGCCGTTGGGCGGGTTGTCCGAGGATGAAATCCGGCGGGCGAAAATTCTGCTCTGGAAAGGACATTGCGCGGTGCACCAGATGTTCCAGAAGCGGCACATTGACGCATTCCGCGCCCGCCACCCGCAAGGGCGGGTCATCGCTCACCCTGAATGCGACTTTGAAGTATGCTCCGCCGCCGATGAAGTCGGTTCCACGGAATATATCGTCAGGACAATCAAGGAAGCAAAAGCGCCCGGGCATTGGCAGGTAGGCACGGAATTGAATCTGGTCGAACGCCTGGCAAGAGAGGTCGCGCCGGATGGCAAGGTCGTGGAGTTCATGTCCGACATCGTTTGCATGTGCTCAACCATGCAGCGGATTGATCCGCAGCATCTGGCCTGGGCGCTGGAAAATCTCGTCGCGCAAAATACGGTAAACCAGATTGTCGTGCCAGCGCAGGAGGCCAGGGAAGCGAAGCTGTCACTGGACAGAATGCTGGAAATTTCCTGAAGAGCGGCTCGCCCTGTCCGCCCTGTCTTGCGGCGGCGGATGGACGTACCGATACCTTCGAGCGCGGGGATTCTACCTACTTCATATGCCGCAGGGCGAGGCTGACGGAAAGCTGCGCGCCAAGCCAGCCTAGAAACGCGCCGAGAGCGACGA
The DNA here is from genome assembly GCA_009777245.1 of Betaproteobacteria bacterium. Classification (GTDB taxonomy): domain Bacteria; phylum Pseudomonadota; class Gammaproteobacteria; order Burkholderiales; family Rhodocyclaceae; genus Azovibrio. The sequence goes on along the minus strand of WRMF01000003.1, from coordinate 50,430 downwards.
GGAGGGCGGCATAGGCAAAGCCCGGAGGATGCAGGGCAAAATCGCTGCCGTAGAGCGCGGCAAGCTGGGTGACGGAAGGATTCAAAACAGCAATGCCGGAAAGCAGCAGGAATACGGCGGCCAGGCCGCCAAGCGCCCCCTGCAAAATACCGGAATAATAAAAGGGACGGCGGATGAAGGCGTCCGTCGCCCCAATCAGGCGGGCAACCTCGATTTCATCGGCCTGCCCCAGAACTTGCAGGCGGATCGTGTTGAATGTGACCGCGACAAGACCGACGGCAAACACCAGCGCAAGCAAATTGACCGCTTGCATGCCAAGGCGCAAAAAACTGTTGAAACGCTTGATCCAGGCGGAATCAAGCTGTACATGGGCAACGCCGGGAAAATCAGCGAATTCGGCGCGCAGGCTTTCCAGATTTTCCGGGTCGGCGTCAATGGGTTCCAGAACAAAAGCGTCAGGCAGCGGGTTTTTCGGTAAGGCCGCTATGATTTCCGCCATACCTTCGGTATTTTTCAGTTGTCGCAGCGCGTCGTCGCGGGGAACAAAACGCCATTGTCCGGGCAGGCGTTCATCAACCCGCTGTCTTACTGCCGCGACAGCTTTGCCGGAAGCGCCGGTCTCCATGAACAGGCTGACTTGCTGAATGACGGTATGGTTCGCGCCCAGGGCGCGGATGTTGTCAAGAAAGACGTAACCGGCGGCGGGCAGCGTCATGGCTATGCCTATGACGAGCAATGACAGCAAGGTGTTGAGGGGCGCGGCGGCAAGCCGCCGGATGGCGCGGGAAAAAGCCGCATAATGTTGTCTGAACCAGGCATTCATGGCGCAAGCTGACCGTGGTCAAGGGTCAGGAGCTGAAGATCGTGTCCCGGAATTTCGCGGGGCGCGTGAGTTGCGATAATGACGGTTACGCCCACCTGATTGAAGGCGGCGAAAAGATCAAGCACCTGTTTGGCGGAACCTTCATCGAGGTTGGCGGTAGGCTCGTCGACGAGCAGGACGGAAGGACGATTGACCACGGCGCGGGCAATGGCCAGCCGTTGCTGCTCTCCGCCGGACAAGGCGATAGGATATGCTTTTTCGCGGGCGAGCAGTCCAACCTTGTCAAGCGCGGCTCGGGCGCGGCGTTGCGCTTCACGCGGGGAAAGTCCGATGATTTCCAGCGGCAGGAGCACGTTTTCCAGGGCGGGGCGGTCAAAAAGCAGCTTTTGATCCTGAAAGACCAGGCCAAGGTTGCGGCGCAGAAAGGGCAGGGCGCTGTTCCGAATGGCCATCAGATTTTGCCCGCCTACGACCAGACTGCCGGAAGTGGGGCGCTCAATCGCGCCCATGAGTTTAAGGAGCGTCGTTTTGCCCGCGCCCGAATGACCGCCGATCAGCGCCATTTTGCCTGCTTCGATTTCAAAGCTGACATCCCTTATGGCTTCAAAGCCGCCGAAATAGCGTTTGACAAGGTGGCTGCCGACAATCATGTGAACAATGCTTCCGCAAATTCCTGCGCGACAAAGGGGCGCAAATCGTCAATTCCTTCGCCCACGCCTATGAAACGGATAGGCTTGGGGCATTGACGGGCGATGGCGGCGATTACGCCGCCCTTGGCGGTTCCGTCCAGTTTGGTAAGGACGAGGCCGGAAACCGCGATTGCCTGGTCGAAAGCCTTGACCTGGGCAAGCGTATTTTGTCCGATATTGGCGTCCAGCACCAGTAGAACTTCATGCGGGCCGGTCGGATCCGCTTTCTGGATGACCCGGCGAATCTTGGCGATTTCTTCCATAAGATTAAGCTGAGTGGGCAGCCGTCCGGCGGTGTCCGCGAGCACGATGTCCACATTTCGGGCGCGAGCGGCGTGAATGGCGTCGAAAATGACCGCTGCCGGATCGCCACTATCCTGCGAGATTACCGTGACGTTATTGCGTTCGCCCCAGGCGACAAGCTGTTCGCGGGCTGCGGCGCGGAATGTGTCGCCTGCCGCAAGCAGGACGCTTTTTCCCTGATTCTGGAAATACTTGGCGAGTTTGCCGATGGAAGTGGTTTTGCCCGCGCCATTGACCCCTGCGATCATGATGATGAATGGCTTGCTTGTGTCTGTTTCAAGCGGCGCTTCCAACGGACGGATGAGTTCAAAGAGAGCCTGGGCAAGCGCGTTCTGAATGGCTTTTGCGTCTTCCGGCTTTTCTTTTTTTGCGCGTTCCTTCAGGGCCAAGAGCAGGCTTCCTGTGGCTTCAATCCCGACATCGGCGGCGAGGAGCAGGCTTTCCAGTTCTTCCAGCAGTTCGTCATCCACCTTGCCGCGAGAGAATAACGTCTGCATCTGTCCGCCCAATTGCGCTCTGGTGCGAGCCAGACCGTCGAACAGGCGTTCGCGCCAGCTACGCGGCTCGCTTTTTTCCGGCGCATTTTCGTCTTTTTTCTTCAGGAAGCTGAACATGAGGGTTGTCGGATGATTGCAAATGGAAAGCGACGGGAATTATACATGCGCTGGCTATACCAAACAACGAACGCTCACATGGGTCGCGGTTCAAACGGATAGGCATCAAAATTGGCGAGCGGGATAGAGAAAATTGGCAGGCGGCGCGGGGATTTTCTCCCCTCTCCCGCTTGTGGCTGCGCCGCGAGTGGGAGAGGGGTCGGGGGGAGTACGCGGCCTGTTTTGCTGGTAGCCTACGCTGGCTATCCGACGTAGCCGCTTTTTTATACAGACCCAAATAACTCGTCATTCCCGCGAAGGCGGGAATGACGAGTGATAGAAGGCGCAGGAGAGAGGAACGCGCTTTGCTCCCCTCTCCCATTTATGGGAGAGGGGCCGGGGGAGAGGGCAAGTGGATTGATAATCAGGAAGCGTCAATTTCAATCTGACCTGCGGCCCTCTCCCGGCCTACGGCCACCCTCTCCCGCAAGCGGGAGAGGGGATGCGGGTATTTTGCCTCTCCCGCACATCACTTGACCGTCGCTTTATTCAAGGAAAGCGCTATAAACGAAAGGATGTCTTTTACCAGCTGGGCGGCTTGTCTTGCAGCCCTTGTCTTTACTATACTGGGAAGACTTGCAAAATCTATCAGAAAGGCGCATTCCCCATGACACATTCACGCTTTAATTCGTTTTTTAGTCGGATTTTATTTGCGCGTAATATTTTCGTTGCGGCGCTGTTGCTTGCGGCTTCTCCCGCGTATTCGGAAAACGACAATGTTTTTGAGAGGACGCTGGCAAATGGTCTCAAGGTCGTGGTCAAGGAAGACCGCCGCGCTCCTGTGGCGACACAAATGGTCTGGTATCGGATCGGCAGTGTGGATGAGATTGACGGTTCTTCCGGTCTGGCGCACACACTTGAGCACATGATGTTCAAGGGGACTCCAAAAATCGGCGCGGGCGAATTCAGCCGCCTTGTCGCCGCTGCCGGCGGGCGGGACAATGCCTTTACCAGCCGGGATTACACCGCCTATTTTCAGCAAATACCCAAGGAAAAACTGGGCGAAATGATGGCGCTGGAATCCGACCGGATGGGGCATTTGAGCGTCGCGCCGGAAGAATTCGCGCAGGAGATCAAGGTTGTCATGGAAGAGCGGAGGATGCGAACGGATGATAATCCGCAGGCGTTGCTGTTCGAGCAGACCAACGCGGTAGCCTTTCAGACGCACCCTTACCGCCGTCCGGTGATCGGCTGGATGGACGATCTCATGCACATGACCTACGACGACGCGAAAGCATGGCATACGACCTGGTATGCGCCGAACAACGCGATTCTGGTTGTGAGCGGCGATGTTGAGCATGAAGCGGTATTCCGTCTTGCCGAGCGACATTACGGAAGCATGAAGGTGCAAAAATTGCCGGTTCGCCGGATGCAGGCCGAGCCGACGCAAAGAGGCATCCGGCGGCTGGTCGTCAAGGGGCCTGCTGAATTGCCCTTGCTTCTCATGGCCTGGAAAACGCCCAAAATAGAGCGAATAGGTGATGGCGAGCCGGTTGACCCTTACGCTCTTGATATGCTTGCCGCCATTCTGGATGGTCATGCCGCCGCGCGGCTGCCACAGCGCCTTGTGCGGGAGCGAAAGATCGCCGCCAATGTCGGCGCCTCCTATGACAATTTGGGGCGCGGCCCCGCGCTCTTTTATTTTTATGGAAGCCCGTTGCCCGGATACACGCCGGAAGCGTTGGAACAAGCCATGCGCGAGGAAATAGCCGATATTGCGGAACATGGCGTTTCCGAGGATGAACTGAAACGCGCCAAGGCGCAGTTGATTGCCGGTCGGGTTTATGCGCGGGATTCGGTGTTTGGGCAGGCGATGGAAATCGGCTCGATGGAGGTATTGGGATTTTCGCATCAGGCGATAGGAGCCATAATCAAGAGACTGGAAGAGGTGAGCGCGGATGACATCCGCGCCGCCGCGCGGAAGTGGTTTGAGGATGATGCCTTGACGGTCGGCGTTCTGGAGCCGATCTCTCTGGCCAAAGCCAGCGCCCGGAATAACTAGAGCGGAAATTACTATAAAAATAGAGGGCGGCGAAGCTCGTCGGGGTCAGCCCCATTGCTCAAAGTTCAACCGGACTGCGGTTCTGCAAACGGCAAAACGGGACGCTTTCGCGTCCCGTTTTGGTAAGGATTTATCGCGCGGACTACACCCGGACATCAACAGCCTGTCCCAAATGGGGCGGATTGCTGGCGACAGTCTGGGCAGATGTCGGGCTGGGAATAGCCTCCAAAAGCTGCATGGCCGCCTGCTCCTGAATCTTCAAGGCACTCTTGAATACCGCAAGACCTACTGCCTGTGAAGTCTGCTCGGCGGTCAAGGCGCTGATATTGCCTACGTTCATATCGTTTCTCCTGTCTTGCTACATAAAATCAGCCTGATTCTATTCTTATCGGCTGTTTTGGGCAAAACTTGAGCCTTTTTTACAAAATTGGTCACAAAAATCTGAAAGCGACAATGGTCACCAGAGTTGGCGGCAAGGCGGCCAGGAAAAGCCAGAGCGGGCTTACCGAACTGCCCTTGAAATCGCCGCGCAAGATGGACATTCCCGCCGGATTCGGGGCGTTGGCAATCACGGTCAAACCGCCGCCCGTCACCGCGCCAGCGACAAGCGCATACTTGAAATCCTCTGTCAGACCTTCAACCAACGAACCCAGATAAGTCAGGGCGGCATTGTCGGTAACGGCAGTCAGGGCAGTCGCGCCATAGTAGATGCTGGTCGCGTCCATTTTGGTCAGCAGGTTTTGCAGCCACCAAATCTGTTGTCCGCCCAGCGTGACCAGTCCGGCAAGAAAGAAGGCAACCATCAACCCTTCCCGCAGCATCAGGCGTTCCTGATACTGCGGATAGGCGGTCGCCAAACCCATGAAGAACAGGAAAGCGCCGATAAATACCGGCGGATGGTGGGCGAAAAATACAACGACAAAAAGCAGGAAAAGATGAATGGCAACCATAGTTGCAGGTACGCTATCCCTGGCTTCCTTCTCAGGCAGAGAAATCTGCCGTAACTCCTTCCTGAACAAGAAGGTGACGATAATCGCGTTGATAAAGACCGCCAATGCGCTTCGCCAGCCGAAGTGAGTGAGCATGTACCAACTGCTCCAATCCCATGTTTTCGCCACCATCAGCACTGGCGGGGCGGCAAAGTTGGTAAGGGTTCCGCCGATGGAGACGCTGACGAACAAGACTCCTATCGTGGCGTACATCAGGCGGGAAGAAATCCCTTTGCTGTAGTAAAGCTCTTTCAACATCAATGCAGCAAGGGTCATGGCGGCAGGCTCGGTGATGAAGGAACCCAGAAGCGGCACAATCGTCATGATGGTGAAATAGACCGCGACCGGGCGTGACAGGGGAATAACTCTGGATACAACCTCTACAATCGCGGCGGCAAACTGAATGACCGGCCTTGAGGCGGCGACAACCATGATGGCGAATACGAACATCGGTTCCGTATAATCGCGGTGGTCAAGATAGGCCGCTGCTTCCTTGTGGCCGCTGTGGATCACCAGAAAGACGACCAGCACAATTGCCCAGAAGCCGAACACCGCTTCCACTTCGGAAAGCAGATGCCATAATTTGGCGTGGGAAGGAAATACATGCGCCAAACGTTCGACAAAACTGGCGGCAAAAGTATGCAGGATAGCAATTGCGAAAATTGCTGCGCTGACTATCTGTACCGTAGTAGGATTCATGGGTAGTCCCAAACAAAACGAACCTAGAAGGATAATCGTTGACTTCGGGATTGACAAGAAATAGCTGCACAAACATTGCGACTCTCAAAAAAACCATGCCTGAATTGCCTGAAGTCGAAGTAAGCCGCCTGGGACTACTGCCTTTGGTCGGGCAGCGGCTGATCTCGTTCGTCGCGCGCCGCGAAGGTCTCCGTCTGCCGTTTCCGCCGAACCTTGATGATCGCCTTGGCGGACTGGAATTGTCGGAAATACGCCGATGCGGTAAATATATGCTCTTTCACTGGCCAAAAGCAAAAGGCTGGCTGATTCTGCATCTTGGCATGTCGGGGAGTCTGCGTCTTGTGCTTTCCCCTTTTCCGGAACCTTTACGGCATGATCATGTGGACTTTGTATTTCCGGGGGTGATTTTGCGCTTTCGCGATCCGCGCCGTTTTGGGCTTATCGCATGGCAAGCGGGCGATGACCCAATAAAGCATCCGTTGCTCGCAAAGCTCGGCATGGAGCCGTTGTCGCCGGAATTTACGCCGGAATGGTTGATTCGTCTAGCCGCCGGGCGAAAAACGCCGATCAAGTCGCTCATCATGAACGCTAATTTTCTGGTAGGCGTAGGCAACATCTACGCAGCGGAGAGCCTTTACAAAGCCGGAATTTCCCCGTTCAGGGAAGCGAGGAAGGTCAAGGAGGAAGAGCTTGCCGCGCTGGCGAACGCTATCGGCGTGACCTTAAATGAAGCCATTGCGGCGGGCGGTAGCAGCCTGCGCGACTATGTGCATAGCGACGGCGGCGCAGGCAGCTTCCAGTTGCAATGCGCGGTATACGGGCGCGAGGGCCTGCCTTGCGTAAATTGCGGGACGGAGATTCTTCGCGCACCGCTTGCCGGACGCGCCAGTTTTTATTGCCCTGCCTGTCAGAGTTAGTGCGTAAAAAATGTACATTCTCAAACCGAATCTTTATTCAAAGGAATAACTATATAAGCCAGCAGCTGCGCAGCCTGAATTTCAACACCTGCCCTGCGCTCCCGGAAATTGAATCAGCCGCTCCCGCAGAGAATTCCGAGCCGCCGCCGTTCATTCGTCGACCAGACCTTCCGTCAAGGAAGAACGTCAGGAAAACCGGCTATTGATCGGTATCAGAAAGCGGAGCGACCCGGACAACCGCTTCCATTGAGGTCAAGCCTGCGGCAATCTTTTGGGCGCCGGAAATGCGAAGGGCGCGCATACCTTCCCGGAAGGCTTCGGCGCGAAGCGCCGTGATGTCGGTTGTATGGGAAATATGCTTCTTGATTCCGGGACTCATAACAAGCAGCTCATAGACGCCGATCCGCCCGGAAAAGCCGGTCATCCTGCATTCCAGGCAGCCTTCGGGGATATACAAGTGTTCAGGCTCCCGCCCTTTCCAGGGAGCGACGAGGTTCTGCCAGATTTCGCGCATGGTATCGTCCATAGGAACCCGCTTTTTGCAGAGCGGACACAGGGTGCGTAACAACCGTTGCGCGAGGATGCCGAGCAGGGTGGCGCTGATTAGATAGCCGGGAACCCCAAGGTCTTGCAGGCGGGTAATGGCGGAGGGCGCGTCGTTGGTGTGCAGGGTGGATAAGACAAGGTGTCCGGTGAGCGATGCCTGAATAGCCATTTCAGCGGTTTCCAGATCGCGAATTTCGCCGACCATGATGATGTCAGGGTCTTGCCGCATCAGGGCGCGCACGCCTTCGGCAAAACTCATGTCAATGCCGTGCTGCACCTGCATCTGGTTGAAGGAAGGCTCAACCATTTCGATTGGGTCTTCCAGAGTGCAGACATTGACTTCCGGGGTTGCCAACTGCTTCAGGGTGGAATAGAGGGTCGTCGTCTTGCCGGAGCCGGTAGGGCCGGTCACCAAAATGATGCCGTTGGGACGCGCGGTCATTGTATTCCAGCGGGCAATGTCTTCGCGGGAAAATCCCAGTTGGGAGAAATCGCGCACCAGCACTTCCGGGTCGAAAATCCGCATGACCAGTTTTTCGCCAAAGGCTGTGGGCAGGGTTGATAGGCGCAGCTCCACCTCGTCGCCGTTGGGCATAAGGGTTTTTATCCGGCCATCCTGGGGGCGGCGTTTTTCGATCACATCCATACGCCCCAGGAGCTTGATCCGGCTGGTCATTGCCGCCGTGACCGAAGCGGGAATCTGATAGACCTGATGCAATACGCCGTCAATGCGAAAACGGATGATGCCTATTCCCCGCCGGGGTTCGATGTGGATATCGGAGGCGCGTTGGTCAAAAGCGTATTGCCAGAGCCAATCAACGATATGCACGATGCTTTGGTCGTTGGCATCCAGTTGTTGATTGCTGCGCCCCAATTCAACAATCTGCTCGAAATTGGCAAGTCCGCTTTGCTGCTGCTGATCGCTTTTCGAGGCGCGTTTGACCGATTCGGCGAGCTTGAAGAATTCCGCCAGAAAGCGGGTGACATCAAGCGGATTGGCAAATACCCTGTGGATTTTTCGTTGCAGGACATGCGCCAGTTCCGGCTCCCACTCGCGCAGAAAAGGCTCGGAAGTGGCGATGGTGACTTCCTGCGCGTTGATCTCGATGGGCAGTATGGAGAATCGCGCCGCATAAGTGCTGGAAACAACGGTGGCGACGCCGGTAAAGTCTATCTTCAAGGGGTCAATGTGCCGGTAGGGAATGCCGCTCCGCTCCGCCAGCCATTCGGTCAGCATCTCAAGATGCAGGATTTTATGCGGCGGCTCAGGATGCCGCCATTTCTGATCGGCAATCTGGACAAGCGGATGTATTTCCCGCGCGCTCCGTCTGGCAAGCCGAAGGTCATCGGCGTCATTTTGAGTGACCAGTTTGTCCTTGACCATCATGGCCAGGACTTCTTCCAATTTCAGCCGGTGTTCGGTCTTGGTTTCGGTTTCCCGATGCGCTTTGGCCTGGGCGCGGCTTGCGGATTGCTGACTGGATGTCTTGTTCATGAGTGGGTCGTCAAATGGGACAGAGGCGACTATGATAGCCGCAAAAACATGGACATGGAAGGGGGAAGGGGGCAGGGGGTCGGGGAAAAGAATTGCCCGCGTCGCTGCGGCGAACATGCCGCCGACATTGAGACAGACCTGCGGCTTGCGTTATCCTAAACGCTCTGCCCGGCGAATTATCCGCAGGCTCCGCCATAACGCTGATTTTCCTTTACAATTTCTTCCTTTTGCGCCATTTCGCGCACAGAAAACTCATCATGGATATTTTTCTGCTCTACAAGGCGCTTATCCTCGGCATTGTCCAGGGACTGACCGAGTTTTTGCCGGTATCTTCTACCGGGCATCTGATCATCACGAACAGCTTGCTAGGCTATGACAACGATCAGAACATAACCTTCAATATCGTCATCCAACTTGGTTCGATTCTGGCGGTATGCTGGCATTATCGCGCCCGCCTTGCCAGAGTCATGACAGGGATTATCCATTCCCCGAAAGAGCGGCATTTCGCCAAGCTCTTGATCGTGGCTTTTCTGCCCGCCGCCATCACCGGCGTATTGGTGCATGGCGCCATTAAAGCCTATTTGTTCAACGCCTATACGGTCGCTTTCGCCCTGATTGCGGGCGGCTTGCTGATTATGTATATCGAGCGCCGCCCCAGGGCGGTAAAAATCAACCAGATTGACGACATGGGCTGGAAGGACGCGCTGAAGGTAGGTTGCGCCCAATGCGTCGCCATGTGGCCGGGGGTCTCCCGCTCCGGAGCAACCATCATGGGCGGAATGCTGTTCGGATTGAACCGCAAGGCAGCCACCGAATTTTCCTTCTATCTGGCAATTCCGACCATCTTCGCCGCCACATTGTACGAACTGGCGCAAAGCTGGAGCCAGTTAAGCATGGACGATTTTCCGTTCTTTGCAACAGGCTTCGTCACTTCTTTCATCTTCGGCCTGATTGCGGTAAGAGCCTTGCTCTACTTCATTTCCAACCACACTTTCATCGGTTTTGCCTGGTATCGAATCGCGTTTGGCGGCGTCGTGCTCCTGTCCGCATGGATGGGCGTGGAGTGGATTCAATGATTCCGGCGCATTACAGGTTTATAATTTCAGAATGACCTTAACCCATGTTCTGTTTGAGGAAAGCGGCAGCTTCAGGACGGGCAGCATTCTGGCGGACAATGAAACGTCCATCCAGGTGGAAATGCCCTCCGGGAAGCGTTGCAAGATCAAATCGGCGCAGGCATTGTTGCGATTCGCTTCGCCTCTGCCTGTTGCCCTTTTGACCGAATCAGGGTCGCTTGCCGAAAAAATTGATGTTGCGTTTCTTTGGGAGATCGCAGGTGAAGAAGAATTTTCTTTTCATGATCTGGCATGCGAATACTACGGGCATGCGCCCGCTGCGCCGGAAGCGGCATCCATGCTGCTCGCCCTTCATGGCGCGCCTGTTTACTTCCACCGCAAGGGCAAGGGGCTTTTCCGCAAGGCTCCTGCCGACATTCTCCGTGCCGCTCTGGCCGCTGTTGAAAAAAAGCGTCAACAGGCAGAGAGCATTGAAGCCTGGGCTGCCGAATTAACAGAAGGCAATCTGCCTGAGGCTCTCCTGCCCTGGGTGGATTCCCTGCTCGGCAAACCAGACCGCAATCGCCCGGAAATCAAGGCGTTTGAAGCCGCCGCCGCCCGCATATCCTGCGATATTCCCGAATTGCTCCTGAAAGTCGGGGCGCTATCTTCGCCTTATGAGGCGCACCTGCGTCGTTTTCTGCTTGAGCAGTTTCCGAAAGGCACGGACTTTCCTCCCCTGCCGCCCCATGCCTTGTCGCCCCTCTCCCTGCCGGATGATCTGCCCTTGGCGGACGCTACCGCCTTCTCCATTGATGACGCCTCCACTACCGAGGTTGACGATGCCTTCTCCGTTACGCCCATTGCAGGCGGCTGCTGGCGGATCGGCATTCATATCGCCGCGCCGGGTCTGGCTATCCATAAGGGCGGCGCGCTTGACGCCATTGCGCGCGCGCGTCTTTCCACCGTCTACATCCCCGGCGCGAAAATCACCATGCTGCCCGATGTGGCGGTCAACGCCTGCACTCTGGAAGGCAGAAAACATTGTCCGGCTATTTCCCTCTATCTGACGGTCAATGAGGCATTGGAAATTACCGACGCCATTTCTTCCATAGAGCGGATTCACATCGTCGCCAACCTTCGCCACCACGAGATCGAGCCGTGGTTCAACGCGGAAACACTGGCGGCGGGAGAATTGCCGCAACAACCTTTTCGGGACGAGCTGACCTTGCTGCTACGTTTTGCCGAAGCTGCCGAGGCAGGGCGCGGCAAGCCCGCCGCGCAGAGCGGACTGGATTACATTTTCACAATCCACGGCGATCTCGCCGCACCGGAAAATTGCCGGGTAGACATCTCGCCGCGCCTGCGCGGCAATCCGCTGGACAAACTGGTGTCGGAACTGATGATCATTGCCAACACCACCTGGAGCGGACTTCTTGCCCAGCGCGGAATCTATTGCTTTTACCGGGCGCAGGCCGGCGGCAAGGCCAGGATGACCACCGTGCCGCAACCGCACGAAGGATTGGGTGTGGCGCATTACGCCTGGATGACTTCGCCCTTGCGCCGTTATTCCGATCTCGTCAATCAATGGCAACTGATTGCTTTGCTGCGCGATATGCCGCCGCCTTTTCCCCCTCGTTCCGCCGAATTGTTCGCGGCCATGCGCGACTTTGACGCGACTTATGCCGCCTATGGGGATTTTCAGCGTCGTATCGAGCGTTACTGGTGCTTACGCTGGCTCGAACAGGAAAACATCCTTGAGTGCACACTTGTCCTGCGCCGCGACGACCTTGCCCGCTTTGAAAATTTGCCCTTGTTTACCCGGGTAACGGGTATGGGCGATTGCTCGCCGGGGCAGCGGCTGCTTGCGCGGATCGAATCCATTGATTTTCTCGGTCTGGAAGTTCGTTGTCATGTCCTGAAGCGTCTGGAGCAAGAAGATGTTGCGGCGGAAGTGTCTGAGGCAGACGACATGTTCGCGGAGAATTAAGCCATGCTCGCCTCGCTCCGCCGCCTGCTGACTGACTGTGTGGAATATACCAATCTGCATACTTTCGGAGTTGCGCTCGCCGTCTCCGTTGTCATGCACGGCGTCGCCCTGGGAACGACAATCGGCGAGCCGTCAAAAAACAAACGGGTTCGGGACAGGGGGCTGGAAGTCATCCTGGTCAACACGCAATCAAAAACCGCGCCGCGAGACCCGCAAGCCTTGGCCCAGGTCAATCTGGACGGCGGCGGCAATATAGACCAGAATCGCCGCACTGGCTCGCCGCTACCGCCGATCATTGACAGGCCGGGCGATCAGATGGTTGATTTACGGCGGCAGATCGAAACTCCGGAAAGGAAACAGAACGAACTGCTGACGGCAAATCATAGCGCCAATAGCATCCTGCAAAACAGGGAGCAGAAGCGAAGCGAAAATATTTCTCCGTCGCATGGTTTTGACGCATATGAATCCTACATGGACATGAAACGGCTGGAAGGCGAGATAGCAAGAGAGATCGAAGCCTACAACAAGCGTCCGCGCAAGGCTTTCAGCGGCACGCGCGCGCTGGAGTACCCCTTTGCGAGATACATTGACGAATGGGCGCAAAAGGTCGAACGATGGGGAACTCTCAACTACCCGGAAGCAGCGCGCGGCAAAATCTACGGCTCGCTGCTGCTCACCGTGATTATTGACCGGAACGGTCAGGTCGTGGAAATCACCATTGAAAAGCCATCCCCGCATGTCGTCCTGAATGATGCCGCAAGGCGCATCGTGATGACCGCAGCGCCTTACGCCCCTTTCCCGCCCAATGTTTCCCGCGATGTTGACCAGCTTGTCATCACCAGAACCTGGTCTTTCGTTCAGGGAAATCGCATCGAGAGCCGTTGAATTTACTTTTCCCGTATGACCGACCTGTACGCCGTCTTCGGCAATCCCATCGCCCATTCAAAAAGCCCGTATATCCATACCGCCTTTGCGTCGGAGACGGGCGAGGACTTGCGTTATGAAGCCCGCCTTGCCCCGCTTGACGGCTTTTCCAAAGCCGCGCGCCAATTTTTCGCTATCGGGGGAAAAGGGTGCAATATCACCGTTCCCTTCAAGGAAGAAGCGTTCAGTCTGGCGGACGAACTCACCCCTCGCGCCCGCAAGGCCGGAGCGGTCAATACCCTGAAAGCGGAAGCGGGGCGTCTTCTGGGCGACAATACCGATGGCGCCGGGTTGCTTGCCGACATTGAGCAGAATCTTGCTTTTCCCGTCGCAGGCCGACGTGTACTGCTTCTGGGCGCGGGCGGCGCGGCGCGAGGGGCGCTCCCCGCCTTGCTCGCGCGCCAACCTCTCTGTCTTGTCATTGCCAACCGCGGCGCCAGTCGCGCCGTCTCTCTGGCGGAAATGTTCCAGGGCGTAAAAGGCATGGGATTCGCCGATCTTGGCGGCAGCTTTGATCTGATAATCAACGCGACTTCTGCCAGTCTGGCAGGGGAAGCCCTGCCCCTGCCCACAGGCATATTCGCCCCCGGCTCTCTTGCCTACGACATGATGTATGGGGATACGCCTTTTCTCGCCCAGGCGCGCGCGGCTGGAGCAGGAATGCGCGCGCATGGCCTGGGGATGCTGATCGAGCAGGCTGCCGAAGCCTTTTTCTTCTGGCGCGGCAAACGCCCGCGCACCGACCTTTTGCGGCAGAAAATGCTGTTGGAAAATCAAGTATGAGCCGCCCGGGTATCGCGCCCAAAGCCACGGTCAAATCGCATAAGCTCATCCGTTTTCTTCGAGCCGTTAAATGGTGCGTCAGTTTGGCTGTTATCGTGTTTTTTTTGATTCAGCTCTGGTTTTTCGGCTGGATCATGTGGTGGAAGTGGATGCCGCCTGTTGAAACACGTTTCATGCAGATTCGTCTGGCTGAACTGCGTAAAACAAAGCCGGATGCGGAGTTGTCCTATCATTGGGTTCCTTATGAGCAAATCTCCCCCCATCTGAAGCGGGCGGTCATTGCCGCCGAGGACGCGCACTTTGCCGCCCATTATGGATTCGACTGGAAGGGTATCCAGATTGCAATGGAAAAGAACGCGCAAAAAGGCCGCTTTGTCGCGGGCGGTTCCACCATTTCGCAACAACTGGCGAAGAATCTTTTTTTGAGTCCGCAACGCTCGATGCTGCGTAAGGGCGAGGAAGCCATTGTCACCCTGATGCTTGAAACCTTCTGGGACAAGGAGCGCATTCTGGAAGTTTATTTGAACGTGATCGAATGGGGCAACGGCGTTTTTGGCGCGGAAGCCGCCGCCCAACATTATTACCGTACCAACGCCGTGAGTCTCTCTTCCTGGCAGGCCGCCCGCCTTGCGGCAATGGTTCCCAATCCTCGCTATTACGACAAAAACCCGAACTCGAACGCCCTGGCAAGAAAGACCATTATCATCCAGGGGCGCATGGCGGCCTCACGCTTGCCGGATTAGAGCGGGTTCTGTTTAAGTTAATACATTCTGGATTCCGGCGTATGCGACCTGATTATTCATGCACAGGCGATAATTTGTCTGTCATTCCCGCATAGACGCAGTACTGTCCGGAATAATTTTTTTCATGCGAATCGGCTTTAATACAACACTCTCTGGATGGAAAAGCTGGCGATTTGAAAGCCTCCTTTTGACTCGCGGCGAAGCCAAAGTGGGTACCCGCAAGAGCGGGGGTTTGCAAGCCCGCAAGCGGGAAAGTGGCGTTGTAGGGGCGAACCTGCGCGTTCGCCCTGTGGGCAGACACATAGGTCTGCCCCTACGGCGTAACGCGGCGTTGGGCGGCGTCGGGAGCGCCAAGCACCAGTCCGGCTGAAAGTGCCGCGCTAGTGCGCGGCGCTCCCGGAAAGCCTACAAAAAACCGGGGTGTCGGTCTTTGGAGAACCGAACACCCCGGTGGAGATCGAAAAACTTTTCCCGAAATCGTCGGTCAAGGACGATCCCGGAAAGAACGATCAGAATGTGTGCTTGATGCCGAGCTGGAAGCCCCTGCGGTATGAACCGCCAAGGTCAGTTTGCGGGTCAGCAAAAGTAGCGTCATTGTAGACATCCGAGACTCCCGTAAACCGTTGCCCCTTCTTGTTTGAGATTTGGGCATAAGCGGCGTAGAAGTTGGTGCGCTTGGAGAGGTTGTAGTCATACCCCAGAGCAAACTGGCGAGCCTTGCCGGCATCTTTCGCCTTGTTCTCGTTGTAGGAGAACTTGACGACGTTCTTGCCGAACGGAGCGGAAAGACCAAGCATCCAGGAACGCACTTTCTTATCATTCAAAAGTTCCAGGGCTTCCTTGCCCCTGAAATCGTCATAGGCGGCGGAGAGCTTGACTGCGCCGAAGTCATAGGCAGCGCCAAGAGTCCACTGGCGTTGCTTGTTTTCGGTAGCCCGCTTCATCCTGACATCCTGATAGACCAAGCCGACATCCAGAGGCCCATTGGTGTAGCGTGGGAACAGGGTGTAGGTCACGAGGTCTCCGTCGTTCCCAATTGCTTCCTGTTCTGTAATCAGACCAGCATTGGTCGCGTAGGCAGCGGTCACGTTGAAACCGCCGAAGGAAGGAGACACGTAAGCGACAGCATTGTTGACCCGACCTACATTTGTGGAGGTCTGGTCGTTATAGACGTTGCTGTAGCGGCCTACCGTGCCGTCGGCGAACGGATCCAACGCGGTCAGGAAGCCCCAGCGCGGAGCTTGCAGACGACCGGCAATAGCGGTTCCCCAACCGCCGGTCAAGCCCAGGAAAGCCTGCTCGTTGAAGAACGGCCCCATCGTGTCGCCGTCGTCAGCCCTGAAACCGGCTTCCAGCACGAAGAGAGCCTTGTTGCCGTTGCCCAAGTCTTCCACGCCGGTGAAACCGATGATGGAAGGAGCGGCCTGGCTGGCGTTGACGGCGTTCGTGGATTTAACGGAGGAGCTTGTCCCATCAATATGATACGTCTTGCCGCTGCTGCGATGGGCGACACCCACGTCAACAGTACCATAGACGGTGACTTGGGACTGGGCGAATACTGCGCCGGAAGCCAGAGCGGCGACGGCGATCGCGATCAATTTCTTTTGCATGTTTGAACCTTTCTGAAAGGGTTTGTTCCAGAACCGCAAGGCCTAAGCCAAACGGGTAGAATGCTTGATAGCATCGGAGCGATTGTATAGCGCATGGCAAGGACGGTTAATCAATTTCGGGGGGCATTGCGGGAATTTTCATAATAGAGTCATAAAAAACAACATATTGCCCCAAAAATGCGGCGGAAAATGATGCGATGCACAAACAGAATACAGGGATCAGGAAAACCATCGCCGCCGTAGGGGCGACCGTCCCCGGTCGCCCGTTTCCGCACAACGGACGCATCACCGCCGTAGGGGCAGACCTATGTGTCTGCCCAAAGGGCGAACACGCAGGTTCGCCCCTACACGCACCTCTCCCGCTTGCCCAGATGTCATTCCAGCATGCCTGTCCCCGCGAAGGCGGGAAGCTGGAATCCACAATGAATGTATCCGCTTAAATCGAAGCCGCTCTAGTTATGGTTGTGTTGAGCCACCCCGGCCTGAAGGCCGAGGATTCCTCGACACAGGTTAGAGAGCCTCAATGCTCCAAAAACAATCTCGCTCGCCTCGCCATTCATTTCGAGGGTTGCGCTCGACGCATGTTCAATTTAGAACGCGAACTATTCGAGGTCTCCTTGCGCTGATTATGCACAAGAATTATCCAGGCTCGCAGCAAATCCGAATGGCCTCCATTATCATCTCTTCGTCCGGGTCCGCGTGAACAAAGGCTTCTCCCAAACGCTTCAAAAGCACAAGCCGCAATTTGCCGGCAAGCGTCTTTTTATCGTGTCGCATCAACGACAGATAGCGATCGGCAGGCATTTTCCGTCCCCTGCCAGGCCCACGGACCGGAAGACCAGCAGCGACAAACAAATTCTTCACACGCAGAACATCATCTTCCGACAGGAAGCCCAACATGCGCGAAAGACGCGCCGCCATGACCGTGCCCACAGCAACGGCCTCTCCATGCAGCCAGACGCCATAACCCAGCCCGGTCTCGATGGCGTGTCCGAAAGTATGACCGAGATTCAAGAGCGCCCGCTCGCCGGTCTCGCGCTCGTCGGCAGCGACGATTTCCGCCTTGTGCCGACAGGATTGCCAGATAGCTTCTTCCAGCACGGCTTCGTTACGCAGTTGCAGATCGGGAAGATGTTTTTCCAGCCAGTCAAGAAAACGGATGTCTCTAATCAAGCCGTATTTGATGACTTCGGCAAGTCCGGCGGATAACTCGCGCTCTGGCAAGGTGGCAAGCGTGTTGGTGTCGGCAAGCACCATACCGGGCTGGTAAAACGCGCCAATCATGTTTTTGCCGAGCGGATGATTTATCGCGGTCTTGCCGCCAACCGAAGAATCCACCTGC
Source organism: Betaproteobacteria bacterium (assembly GCA_009777245.1). Classification (GTDB taxonomy): domain Bacteria; phylum Pseudomonadota; class Gammaproteobacteria; order Burkholderiales; family Rhodocyclaceae; genus Azovibrio. Next base: position 32,867 of record WRMF01000003.1, on the reverse strand, counting down.
GCCAGCAAGGTAGTGGGAATCTGGATAAAAGGCATTCCCCGCTGATAACAGGCGGCGGCAAAGCCGCCCATGTCGCCGATAACTCCGCCGCCCAAGGCTATCAGGGTGCTGTTACGCTCGTAGCGTCCGGCAAGGAGCGCGTCAAAGATACTTTGCAGGGTTTGCCAGTTTTTGTGGCTTTCGCCGTCGGGCAGGATGATTTTCAGCGGTCGTATCCTAAGCTCTGCCAGCGTGTCGCACAGAGTGGAGAGATAAAGGGGCGCTACCGTTTCATTCGTCACGACCGCTACCGATTGTCCGGCAAGATAGGGGGCAAAGAGCCTGGAGTCTTGCATGATTTGGCATCCGATATGGATGGGATAGCCGCGCTCGGCCAAGTTTACGTTCAGTGTTCGCATACCCTGGCAAACTCCCTTAAAAGTGACTGGACAAGATTATGTAGCTGCATTGTGTTGCAATCAACGACACAATGCGCGACTTCACGATAAATGGGATCGCGCTCGGCGTAAAGACGCTCCAGGCATTCAAGCGGATTTTCCACTTGCAGGAGGGGACGGTTACGGTCAAATCGGGTGCGTTCCCGAAGAAGCAGAGGATGCGCGTCCAGATAGACCACCCAGCCCCGTTGCCGCAACAGGTTGCGATTATTTGCGTCCAGTATCGCGCCGCCGCCGGTTGCGAGGACAATTCCCTGCCGTCCCGTCAGTTCGTCAATGACTTGCGCCTCCCGACGGCGAAATCCAGACTCGCCCTCAATCTCGAAAATGATCGGGATGCGGACTCCGGTTCGGGCTTCAATTTCATGGTCGGCGTCCAGAAAGACGCGATCCATGAGTTTTGCCAATTGGCGCCCCACGGTCGTTTTACCCGACCCCATAAGGCCAACAAGATGAAGATTCATGTTTGTGTTCATCCCCTTATTCTATGCGACTTCCTGCCAATCCATTAAACTACTCTGCCATGACATCTTTTCCGGGCGCATCCCGTACTCCTCGCATCCTCGTTCTCGGCATCGGCAACCTGCTTTGGGCCGACGAGGGTTTTGGCGTGCGTTGCGTTGAGGCATTGATCATGAACCGGCGATTTCCGAAAAACGTCACCTTGCTTGACGGCGGAACCCAGGGGCTTTACCTGTTGCCCCAGGTACAGGAAGCGGATGCTCTCCTGGTGTTTGACGCGGTGGATTACGGAGACCCGCCGGGCACGCTGCGGGAAATTACAGGCGATGAAGTGCCGCGTTTCATGGGGGTGAAAAAGATGAGCCTGCATCAGACCGGCTTTCAGGAAGTCCTTTCCGCTGCGGAGCTTACGGGAAAATTTCCGGAAAAACTGGTTTTGGTCGGTGTGCAACCGGAAAATCTGGAAGACTTTGGCGGCAGCCTGTCCGCTGTTGTGCGGGAAAAAGTGCCGGAGGCGATAGAATGCGCCCTTCGCTGGCTTGCCCAATGGGGCGCGCCGGGCGAGGAAGTGATCGGGGAAAATCCCGCAGACCCGCTGTCCATGACCGCCTATGAAGCTGGACGCCCGGCTCGGTCACTTGCCTGGCGCGAGGGAGATGCGCGGTTCGTAAACCTTCTTTGCGAGCAGGGAGAAGATTGATGTGCATCGGCATTCCCATGCAGGTAATTGAGCCGGGCGAATGTTTTGCCCTCTGTCGTGGCAGAGGCGGCGAATTCATGCTGGATATGCGGCTTATCGGCTTTCAGCCAAAGGGGGCGTGGGCGCTTGCCTTTGCCGATGTCGCGCGGGAGTCGCTGGATGATGATCGCGCCGCAGCCATCAATTCCGCGCTTGACGCATTGGAGAGCGTGCTTGCAGGCGATACTTCCCCTGCCGCGATTGACGCTTTTTTCCCCGACCTCGCTGATAGAGAGCCGGAATTGCCAGACTTCCTGAAATCCGGCTGATATTGCTTTATTTGTAACGGCCAATATGACAAACTTTTTACTTTGTTCAAATACTGTTTGTTCCCTCCAAGGCATGACCGTTTCCTCGCTTCGTAGATAACAGCAAAAGTGTTACCCATGTGTCGAGTCTATACACCACTTGCGGGAGAGGGCTAACCGCATCGGCTTTACGCCTGGAAAAAAGTGTATACGCTTACGCTTAAATCAAAACCACTATAAAAGTAGGCTTGACCAATCTGTACGCCGTCGTTAATTCATCATCAAGCTCTCAGGTCAATCCTTCGGTCATGCCGGGTCGGTTCACTTTTCCTTCGCCTCGATGTGGCGCGCGATCCAGGCGAGCATGTCTGTCCATATCCGCCGCTGCTCAGCTCTTGTTGGCATTACGGTAGCATGGGCAAGCTCCAGGGTGACGACGGGTATATTCTTGTGAATGCCGCCAAAATTCCCCAGGGAGCCGGGGTATACCCCCAACTGGTTCAAGGTGAGACTGCCGAAACGAAGAGGCTTTTGGCGCGGCCCGTCGTAGTCAAGAATGCCGTAGGGCGCATGTATTGACACGATGATGTCCGGCTGGAACGCCTGAATGGCCTCCGTCAGCCAGCGGGTTTCCGGCTCCGACAACGATTCGTCTCCCGGATAGCGGCGCGGGTCTTTGCCTGTGCGCCTCTGCCAGTAAGCTATCGCGTCCCGCTCCCAGTCCGGCGTCGGAAAATTGCGGTTTATATCCACACCTTTCCCGTTGGTGCGCCTTGATGGTCGCGCAAAAAGACCGTCAGGATTGGCAAGCGGGATTATCTGCCAATGATGCCGTTTAGCTTCGGCGTCGGCAAGCCACGGCAGCCAGCGAAACACGATGGAGATCGAAGTCAATTCGTCGCCATGCACCCCGCCGATCATGAAGATTCGCGCCCCCGGCGCGGCTTTCCCGTTTTTTTCCTCCGCCTCGTCAAGCGAAGGGGGACGGTCAAGCAAAAAAAGAGGACGACCTTCATGAGAACGCTCGGCTCCCGCCACAAAGGGCAAGGAGCGACAAAACGCCGCCTCGACGCTTTTCAAGCGCCTGTCCAGTTGCTCGCACCATGCGGTCTTTTCCGCGTCTGCCCATGCGAATACGGAAAAGAGACTGAGCAGCAGACAGCACAAACGCCTCATAGCCACCTTTCCTTCTTCCTCCGGCGTGTGTGCAGCTTCTCCCGCAGGCTCGTCGTTTTTGCGTCTTCCGGCGAGGTTTCCAAATAAATACCCAGCAGAAATCTGATCTCGGCTTCGGATAAAACCGGCGCGTGACGCACGAATTGCTCCATGTCCTTGATTCGATCCCGGTCAGGAAAACAGATGCCTCGCATTTTCTCAAGGTCAATCAAGCGCGCCGCAAAACCATCCGGCTTCGCGCATATAAACACATGCCGAGGGTAAAAGCAGTTGGATATAAGTCCCGCGCCATGTAGTGCACGCGCCAATCCGCCACATGACGCAAGAATGTCATGGCGCAAAGCCTCCGGTAACTCCTCCCAATCAGACATCCAGTCTTCCAGACTCTGCCAGCCCTCGCTTGCGTCAAGCGCGCGAGTTAACAGAATAGCTCGCCATTCGCGCACGCCCTCCTTATTCTGCCCGCGCCGCTCGCCATAAAAAATCGTTTCCACGGCAGGAATGCCCCGCTCCTTGCAGCGCATACTATTCCTGAATTCACGGGCAAAGGTAGGCTCGCCCAAGGGACGATAAAAGCTCCGGGTAAGGTGATTGACCTGTCGCTTCAAGTAATAAGCGCCGCCCGGCAGCTCCAGGCGACAGACAGAACTCCAGCCGCCGCGATCTACATTGGGTTCATCCACCGCCTCCAGGGACAGATTCCACAGCGCCGCGAAATTATCCAGTCCGGCATCGGCAAGCACGGCGCGATCGGCAAAAAAGTCACGCATGGCTACACTCATGGCAAAATCTCATATGGTCACCCCCTTGAATAAAGCGACTGACAGGAGGATGAAAATTAAAGAGATAATGCCCGAAATAACGCAAACGCATACCCTCTCCCCCACCCCCTCTCCCATAAATGGGAGAGGGGAGCAAGGCACTATCTCTGATAGCCGCTTTATTGAAACGAACTATAGGTTTCATAACTGCCCGCCGAATTTCTTCTGAAACCGCGTTTTCAGGCGCAGAGCCTCCCGTTCCAGCCAGGCCAGCAATGTCGCTTCCTGACGAAAAATATCGGCCAGCGGTTTGGCAAAATATATTCGCAGAAAGTAAAAGCGATCAAGGCGGGTGAGACCGATTTCCAGCGCGGAAAAATAAAGCGCTGCCAGATCCTTGTCCCGCCAGCGGCGCGGCACTGCGGCACGAACCTGAGCGCGATGCAGGTCAATCAAAAAAAGCCTGGGGACAATCTTTTCCGCAAAACCGGATGGCGCAGTCGTTCTCTGCCACAAAAAATGGCAAATATAGCAGTCCCGATGGTTGACACCGGTCAGGTGCATTTGGCGCGTCATGCGGGCTACTTCGGCAATCAAGGCGCGTTTTTCGGTAGATGCAGGCGGCGATTCGCGCCAATTCAGGGTATATGCTTCCAGGTCGACGGCAGGCGCGATTTCCCGTGTAATGATGAATGAGCGCCGCCTTGCCGGATTCCAGCCCTGCTCGCCGAAAGCTATCGCCGTCATGCTCGGAACATTTGCTTCCGCCAGTCGCGTCAGGGCTTGCCATTCCTGCCCAGCTCCCAGCACTGGCAAACGCCCCCGGACAAGATTATTGAAAATCTCGCGCCAGCCAGCTCCGTGATGTATCTTGACAAAATATCCTTCGCCCGCAATTTCCACTCGCAAGGTGCGTCTGCCCGGCATGACGCGGTATACCTTGCCGGAAAGCCTTTCCACTTCGGCAAAAGCGTCTTTTCCCGCCCAAAGCGTTCGGAAGGGTTCAAGAAGCGTCAGTCGCATAACCCATCCAGAATCAAGTCCGCCGCAACTTCCGGCAAGGCGTGCAAATCCGCCGTTTGCGCGTAAACCAGAGCATTTTCCATAGCTTGACGCCGCTCATCCGGGTCAGTCAACAATTCTTCCAGAGCGCGATTCAGGTTCGCCTGAAGAAACGGCTCCGGCAATACCCTTCCCGCTCCGGCATCTGTAATGTAATGAGCATAGCCGCAAACAGAGGTCGTAAGCACCGGCAAACCGGCAAGCAACGCTTCCAGAAGCACAGTACCGGTATTTTCATGGTACGCCGGATGAATGAGCAAATCCGCGCCGAGCAGGAATCGGGGTATGTCGTCGCGTCCGGCGAGAATGGAAAATTGCTCGGACAGCCCCAGTTTTTTTCCCAATCGCAGGAACGGCGCGGGCGCGTCCTGTCCGATGGCAATCAGGCGAACTCGGCTTTGCAGGGCAAAAGGCAATGCCTTGACGGCTTTCAAGGCGCGATCCAAGCCCTTGGTCTTGAAGCCGGAACCGATTTGCAGCAACACTAAATCGTCCGGCGAAATGCCAAATTCACTGCGAAAATCAGCGCGAATGAGAGCGGCCTCTGCTGCATCGGGACGCCGCCGATCATGCTCAATCCCCGGCGGCAGCAAGTGAAAACGAGCCTCTGGCGTTCCGTAATGCCGCTGGAAAAAAGGCTTCTGGAGCGCGGAAATCATCAGAATCCGCGTCCTGGCTTCCGGCGCGAACACTACCTGCTCCGTCGCCGCAAAATGCCGGTAACGGGGAAGAAAACGATATAAAGGGCTGCGGGAAGTCTTCGCCTTTTCCGCATAGCAAGGGTCGGCAGCGTAATAAACATCCAGTCCCGGCATTTTGTTGAAGCCGATCACTCTGGATACCGGATCATCCGCGAGATCGGCGGCAAGCCAGGCATTAAATTTTTCATAACGACTATGGTTGGCAAGCGCGCGAAAAGCGGACGGCGGAATGCGAAGATCAAACCCTGCGGGCAAATCGCCCTGCCAAGACAGAGTGTAGACGCGAATATCCGCGCCTCTATGCTGGCAGGCTAACGCGATTCGCAAAAAATCGCGCTGCAACCCGCCGAAAGGGAAGTATTTGTAGAGGACAAAAGCCAGTGTGACCATTGCGCTTGCGCGGAACTACTTTTTTCGCTTGCGCGAAATCATCGCTTTCGCGCGCGCTCAATCAATTCATCGGCTGCTCTCAATACTGCGCCAAAGTCGCCCCCCTGTATCCTGTACTGCCCTTCGACAACCAATGTCGGCACGCTGTCAATTCCCATGCCATTCGCCAGATTCTCGGCCTGGCTCACCTTGCTCGCCACTCCGAAAGACTTGTATGCCGCCAGGAATTTCTGTTCATTGCCGCCTTTGCTCACATACCAGCGCGCCGCGCCCTTTTCCGTGACAAGGTCATTTCTGCGCTCCTTGTGCCATGCGTCAAAAACGGCTCTATCCAGGCGTTCTAATTCGCCCAACGCCTCCAGCGTGTAGTAAAGACGGGAAAGATTGCTCCATTGGCGGCTATCCCAGGCAACCGGGACGCGACGAAAAGATACATCGGCAGGCTGGGATTTCGCCCACTTCGTGAAGACCGGATTAAAACTGTTGCAACCTCCGCAGGCGTAGGAAAAGAACTTGATCACCTCGATTTTTTCCGGATGCGCCTTGGGAAAGGCGCGAGATAACCGCTCAACCTTCACGCCGTCTGCCGCGTGAGCCGGGGCAATGGACAGACACAGCAGCAAAATTGCGCCAACGAACAGGTTGCGAAAAGAAAGCATGTTTGTCATGAATTTACTCCTGATTGACAAGTAAGGTTTCGATGCCCAACAGAGCCAGTCTGGCGCTCGATTGGTCGGCGTCCGCCTTTTTTTCATAAGGCCCCAGCATCAGCCGGTAATAGGTTTTGTTCTGCAGGATCACTTGCCGCACATTGGCTTCTATTCCCTGCATCGCCAAAGTGGCTCTCAGGTTGTCCGCCTCTATCGGATTGGAGAAGGAGCCTGCTTGCAGATAATGCCTTTTTTCCGGCGCGGCAGATGTAACTTCCGGTAACGCATTGGCGACTCCGGCAGGCGGCGCGGCGGTTTTATTCGCGGCGTCAGACGCGGCGTCCCCCGGCTTTCCGGGCAAATTCATGGGCACATCGCTTGTACTGGCGCGCGCAGCCGACTCCCTTTCGACAAAGGGTATCGGTATCTTGTTGACGTACCAAATCACGGCTGCAGCAATCGCCACTCCAAACACCAGGCCGATGAAAATTCCGATCAGCATCCCGCCTTGTTCCTTGTTTCGCATTTTCATTTCCTTACATGCTGTCCGGGCAGGAAACGCCCAGAATGTTCATCCCGTTTCTGATTACCTGCCGCGTGGCAGCCGCCAGCGCAAGCCGCCTGTTTTTCGCAGGCTCGTCCTCAACCAGTATCCTATCGGCATTATACCAGGCATGAAAGCAGGTTGCCAAATCCTTGAGATAAAACGCCACCTGATGCGGCGACAAGTCTTCCGCAGCGGCCTCGATCACTTCCGGGAAGCGCGAAATTTCCGAAGCCAGAGCCAATTCGCGCTCGGAAAAAGAGGCCAGATCAGCCGACTTCAGGACGGCGGGATCAAGACCCCACTCCCGAAATACGGAAGCAATGCGGGCATGGGCGTACTGGATATAGTAAACGGGATTGTCGTTACTTTGGCTTTTGGCCAGTTCCAGATCAAAATCCAGATGCTGATCGGCCTTCCTCGACACATAGAAGAACCGACAGGCGTCATTGCCGACTTCATTCCTTAATTCGCGCAGAGTGACAAATTCGCCGGAGCGGGTCGACATGGAAACTTTCTCTTTGCCGCGATAAAGCGACGCGAATTGCACCAGAACCACATCAAGCCTGTCCGCGTCCAGATTCAGAGCGCGGAGCGCCCCCTTGACACGCGGAATGTAGCCGTGATGATCCGCGCCCCAGATGTTGATCATCCGATCAAATCCGCGCTCGTATTTGTTCAGGTGATAGGCGATATCGGAAGCGAAGTAGGTATATAGCCCGTTTTCGCGCTGCGCCACCCGGTCTTTTTCATCGCCGAAGGCTGAAGAACGAAACCATTTTGCGCCGTCCTGAAGATAAATATGCCCCGCTTCTTCCAGAAGCGCCACGGAACGCGCCACCAGCCCCGTATCGAATAACGCCTTTTCGGAAAACCAGATGTCGAAGCGCGCCCCGAATTCTTCCAGATCGCTCCGTCCGTCCGCGAGTTGCTCGGCCAATACGAAGTCATGCACGGCCTGCCAGTCTTCGCCCAGCAGTTTTTTCCCGTTTGCAATCAACGCATCCAGATGCGCTTCCCGTTCATGCTTGGCGGCATCATCCTCGCGCTCCGGCGCGGGCAATGCCGGCACGCCTTCCATCACTTCGAGAGCGGCGCGAAGATAGCGATCTCCTTCATTCTCCGCCAGACTTGCCGCCATTTTGCCAACATAATCGCCCTGATAGGCGTTGGGCGGCAAATCTGCGGCAATCCCTCGCAGCCCCAGATAACGAAGCCAGGTTGACAAGGCAAGGATGTCGGTTTGCCGTCCGGCGTCATTGACGTAATACTCGCTTGTCACGTCCCAACCGGCAAAGGCAAGCAAGTCGGCGATTGACGCGCCATAGGCCGCGCCGCGCCCATGCCCGACATGGAGCGGCCCGGTCGGATTGGCGGAGACAAATTCCAGCAGTACCTTGCGACCGCCGCCCTGAGCCGAGCGCCCGTAATCATCGCCTGCCTCAAGAACCTTCAGAACCACGCCTGCCTTGGCAAGCGGGGCTATGGTGAAATTGATGAATCCTCCGGCTATCTCCACCTTTTGCACCAATCCTGAAGCGGGCAACTCCGCCACCAACCTCTCCGCCAGTTCTTTTGGATTTTTCTTCATCTGTTTTGCCAACTGCATGGCAATGTTGGTCGCAAAATCGCCGTGCGCGGCGACACGCGGCCTCTCCAGCATGACCGGAATATCCGCCTCCGGCGCGACATTCGCCAATGCGCGACGCAAAAGATCGGTCAAAACGACGCGAGGATCATTCGTCAGGGAATCAAGCATATTCAGCCAAGCGACACATCAGAATAATTCCCACCATGCTTTTTTCCGCTCCATGCCTTCGACATAAAGACGGCTATCAGGGTAATTGAGTTGCATGATTCGCTCCGCGCCGACGCGCAAATCTTCCATGCCCAGTTTTTCATAAGCCTTCATCATGATGAAGACTGCTTCTTCCTGCGCCGGAGTACTGGGATAATTTTTCAACACGTACTGGCTTCGGTTGACGGCGGCCAGATAGGCTTCGCGCTTGAAATAGTAGCGCGCCACATGCACTTCATACGAAGCCAGGGCATTGACCAGATAATTGAGCCGCACTTCCGCGTCCGCTGCGTATTTGCTGTCGGGAAAGCGGGCTATCAGTTCCTTGAAGGTATCGAAAGATTCCCGCGCCGCCTTGGGGTCGCGCTCGCTTTGATCCTGGCTGCTGAAATACCCCATATAACCCAGGTCGTCATTGAAGGTTATCAAACCTTTAAGGTAATACATGTAATCCAGATGGGGATGATTGGGATGCAATCTGATGAAGCGGTCGCAATCCGCCAGCGCGGCGGCGGTATTGCCGTCCTTCCAGTTTGCGTAGGCGGCTTCCATCTGCGCCTGCTGCGCGTAACGCCCGTAAGGAAAGCGGGATTCCAACCGCCGGTAAAACTTTAACGCCTCTTCCCAGTTGCCGTCATTGAAGGCAGACTTGGCCTCGGTATAAAGGCGAGCCGCCGACCAGTCGGCAGTCCGGTCAATCTCCTCCGGCAATAGGCCACAGGCGGAAAGACACAGGATCGGCAAGACGACAAGCGCAAACCGCGCCAGCATCATCTTTCGCGTTAAACTCCACATATGGAACCTCAAGAAGAATATCCCGACAATTATAGCCCAGGTGAGACGCCGATAGAGGCCGAATGTCCGCCAGAATTTGCGGGTATGCGGCTTGATCAGGCGCTCGCCCGTTTGTTTCCGCGTTATTCCCGCAGCCGTTTGCAGGAATGGATCAAGGCCGGGTTTCTTTCGATTGATGATGAGCCGGTCACGGAAACCCGCCGCAAGTTAAAAGGCGGCGAAACGCTTTTGCTTTGCCCCCGCCTGGAAGCGCGGGACTTGCCTGCGGAACCGGAAGCGATCCGGCTTGATATTCGCTATCAGGACTCAAACTTGTTGATTATCAACAAACCTGCCGGACTGGTAGTCCACCCCGGCAGCGGTAATTGGCGCGGAACCATGCTGAATGCCCTGCTGCACTACGATCCGGCGCTCGTCCACATCCCGCGCGCCGGAATTGTGCACCGTCTGGACAAGGACACCAGCGGACTTTTGGTTGTCGCCCGCACATTGACGGCGCAAACCCATCTCATCCGTCAATTGCAGGAACATAGCGTCAAGCGCGAATACCTTGCCGTGGCGATGGGCGAAGTGCGGCGCAATGCGCATATTGAGGCTCCCATAGGCCGACATCCTGCCTGCCGCACCAAAATGGCAGTCACCGGACGCGGCAAGCCTGCCATTACCCATTACCGGGTTGAGCGCCGTTTTTCCGGCGCGACTCTGCTGCTTTGTCGTCTGGAAACCGGGCGCACCCACCAGATAAGGACGCATCTGGCGCATATCGGACACCCCTTGCTGGGCGATACCGTCTATGGGCGGGCGCGCCCCAATCTGCCGACTTTTCCCCGGCAGGCGCTCCATGCCAGCCGCCTGACTTTGCAGCATCCGGTCACGGGCGAAATTCTCTGTTTTGAATCCGCCCTGCCGGACGATATGACAAATTTGCTGCTTGAATTAGAGGCAATGCGCGATGAGCGATAAAACGCCGCCCGCGTTCCTTTTGCCGGACTGGCCTGCTCCGGCGTCTGTCAAGGCGTTGCAAACCACCAGAAACGGCGGGGTCAGTAACGCGCCTTACGCGAATTTCAATCTGGGTCTGCACACAGGCGACGATCCGATGTCCGTGCAAGAAAACCGGACAAGGCTTGTCGCGCATCTGCCCAATGAGCCTGTTTGGCTGGAGCAAGTCCACAGCGCCGAGGCTATTGTCATTTCCGGCGAACATTTTTCCCGCCCGCCGCGCGCGGATGCCGCTATTTGTCGTGTGCCCGGGCAGGTTTGCACCATCATGACAGCCGACTGCCTGCCGGTTTTGTTCTGCGATCAGGCAGGCAGCGTCGTTGCCGCCGCTCATGCCGGATGGCGCGGACTGGCGGCGGGCGTGCTGGAAAACACTCTGAATGCCATGCGGACTGATCCCGCGAATATCCTTGTCTGGCTAGGCCCTGCCATTGGAGCAAATGCCTTTGAAGTTGGAGACGAGGTTAGAACCGCCTTTCTTGCGGCAAGTCCAGATGCTGCTGGCGCATTTTTTCCCGCAGCAACGCAGGGAAAATATCATGCCGACCTATACGCCCTTGCCCGCCAACGCTTGAATGCCGTCGGCGCGACCCGTATCTTCGGCGGTGAATACTGCGCCTTCTCTGAGCCTGAACGCTTCTTTTCCTACCGCCGCGACGGAGCGACAGGCCGCATGGCAAGTTTGATCTGGCTGGAGTGATTCTTGATGCCCCCCCGTCCCAAAGAACGGGGTGGCTCAATGACTGGTTATCCTCCGAGGAAAGCTAAGCCGGTGTCTTTTTTTATCCACTCTTCATCGCTTTTGATGAGCTGCTCCGCCCGGTTCGCGAGCTTGATGGCAATGGATATGGATCGTTCCACCAGCTCCTCTTCATCAGCGGGGTTCACTTTCTGTCCCTGAATCAGACCGGCAAAAACAGTCGCGGCCATTTGCGCCACCACGGATTCGCTGTGCTGCAAATGCATATATACTTCTTTGGTCATTTTTCTTCTCCTTGGCCAGCGCCAGAGCTGGCTAACGTAAAAGGTAAGCAGCCCGCATATGGCGGAGCCGCCTGCTTGAGCGCAAAATCAGGCACAACGCCGATTCGGTGCACGATTTGTGAAGTATAACACCTGCACACGCCAGTGCGAGAGGCGACTGAGAGGCGATGTCGTCAAGCTGAAATGAAGAGCGCCCTGGAAGTTAGCACGATTTCAAAGGCGTTTGCGGCAGCTTCAATGTTGGGGTTCGCGTACCGCTCACCCCAACCTACCGAGCTTGCTGAAATACGAGAGGGCATATGGTCATTTCCGCAATTTTTGGAACAGCGCGTAGGTTGGGATGAGCGCATCGCGCGAACCCCAACCAAATGCCAGAATACAAATCCTGCGACTTCGCGCAGGATGACACAGGAGGGTTTTTTGATCCCTGTCCGCTGATTACTGATCCCTGACCCCCAGCCACACCATTGCGCGGATTAAAAATTCCGGCACGACGCTGAAGATGTAGATCGTGACTACGCCGTGCAGCAAGGCGACGCACAAAAAGAGCATCGGGATGCTGAACCCCCAACCCAAAAACACGCTGGCGGCGACTGAAATCAAGACCATGAAAAGCGAATTAAGGATGTTGTTTGCGGCTATGACCCTTGCGCGATATTCGGCCTTGCTGCGTTGTTGCACGAGCGCGTAAAGCGGCACGCAATAAAGCCCTCCAAAGCCGCCCAGAAGCAGGAGATCAATAAAAACGCGCCAGGCGCTTCCCTGAAGCAGCATTTCAGATAAAGGCTGCAACTCGCCGGAAGCGTTGGCAGGAGCGCCAAGCGCCAGATCAAGCCCGAAAATCGTCATGCCAAGCGCCCCTATCGGAACCAATCCCGGCTCCACGACCTTGCCGCGCCTGCGGGTCAGCTTCTCGCAGATTAACGACCCCGCGCCGATGCCTACCGAAAACACCGCAAGCAATGCCGTCAGCAATTTTTCATCTCCACCCAAAACTATATTGGTATATGCGGGAAGCTGGGTCAACACCAGTATGCCATAAGCCCAGAACCATGAAATACCAAGGACTGACTGAAAAACGCTGCGTTTCCGACGCGCGAGACCAATACAGCGCAAGGCTTCGGCAAAGGGATTGAGCGAAATTTTCAAATCCGGCGCGGGCGCGGGCGCGGCGGGAATCCGGCAACTCGCAAGAAATCCTGTGATCGCCACGATAAAGCAGACAACGACAATCCAGATAATGCCGTTATCCATTCCGGCGAGCAGCCCGCCTGCGAGCGTGCCGAACAGAATGGCGACGAAAGTTCCCGCTTCCACAAGCGCGTTGCCGCCCACGAGTTCATTGGCTCGTAAGTGCTGCGGCAGAATCGCGTATTTCACAGGCCCGAATAGGGTGGATTGCAGCCCAAGGAGAAAAAGCGCGGCCAGAAGAACCGGCAGGCTGTGCAGCCAGAAGCCAAGAGCCGCAAGTGCGATAATGATAATTTCAAGCGCCTTGACCCGACGCGCAAGCCAGGCCTTGTCATATTTGTCCGCGAATTGTCCGGCGGTGGCGGAGAACAGGAAAAACGGCAGAATGAAAAGACCGGCAGCGAGATTAGCGAGCACTTCCGGCTTCATTTCCGTCCATGCGACCGTTCCGAAGACCAGCAGCACCAACAAGGCGTTTTTGTAAGCATTGTCGTTGAACGCGCCCAAAAACTGGGTGATAAAAAGCGGACAGAAACGACGTTCCCGCAGGAGCGTGAACTGGGAATGCTGGCTGTCCTCATTGCCTGCGTGCTTGATGTCATCGTTCATTTATATTGCTCCTGTAAAAGCGGCTGTATATGACAAAGTTCTTTCGTTCCCGCTTGCGGAAGAGGGTGACCATTCGCGGCGCAGCCAAAGGAGGAGAGAGGGCGGCGAGTCAGGTTGAAATGGATGCTTCCTGAATCTGCAATTCCCTCGCCCTCTCCCCCGCCCTCTCTCCCACAAATGGGAGAGGGGAGAAAGGCAGTTTCTTCCCCTGCCCCAATTGCTATCTGTCCCGCAAGCGGGAGAGTGGAGCAAAACGCCTGTCCTGAAAGTCGCGTTATTTACAGAAACAACTGTGCCTGAATTATCCATTTTAGCTCGTCCCAAAAAATGCGCGGGTTTCAAACACCCGAGCCGGAAAGGATTTTCCCTGCCAGGAGAGCAAGCGTTTGAGCGCAAAATCGAAATAGATGGCATTGTATTGGCGCAGTGTCCGCAGTTCATCCACCGCCTCTTTCGGCAGCAAGCCATGCCGCGCCAGCCGGGACAGGGAAATCGCCGGAATGATGCCAGGCAACGGATAATCAGAGCCGTTCAACAGCCGTCCGTGCCAGTCCTCTCTCGTCAACAGGGTTTTAATAGTTTCGGGCTTGCGATTAGCCAACACTATGGCCGAAATGTCGCCAAACAGGTTTTCCTTCCATTCCGGGCGATCCATCAGGCGGGCGAAAAGGTCAAAGCTCTCTTGCCGGGTTCCCGGCTTGTCGAAGTCTTCGTCATGACCGCTGCTCGCGCAATGTGCCACTACAACCTTGACGCCGGCATCCAACGCCCGACGCAGGCGCAGGGGATTGCCGAACAACACCAGGCTGGCGCTCTGCGCCGCCTTTTCCGCCCCGCAATGAGTTATCAAGGGAAGTTCAAGGCGGGCGAGCGCGGCAAAAAAGGCGTCGCAGCGCGATGAGGCCGGATCAATGTTCTGCGCCGCAGGCAGCCATTTTATCGCTCGCGCCCCTTCAGACACGGCGGCTTCCAGCCGGTCTACCGCGTCAGGTCGGTAGGGATGTATCGAGGCCGCCCATTCAAATACATCTGGATGTTCTTTTGCCGTCTGCCGGGCGAAACTATCGGGCACGTAAAACGTGCTCAATTCTGGAACCGGCTGCCCGTTATCATCGTGATACCAGTCGAAGGCGAAAAGCATCGCCTTGAATCCGGCAGGCATGTTTCTGGTAAGCGCCAGAAGTCGGCGCGTGTAATTCTCATCAACGGTTCCGGGTTTGGCAGAGACGCAACCCGCGTTTATGTACAACAGGCGTTGACTGTAGAGAATCGGATGCCACAGGCGTTTGAGCTTGTGCCCGACATAAAGCCCGTGGTCGCTGTCGCCGATTCCCGCCAGATGCACATGGCAATCCCATACTTCTTTGGGGTCAAGTCCCTGCCAGACCTTTGCCAGCCACGGACTTTGCTCCAGGGCGGCAGGGTCAAGGCAGGAGTTGACCAGAAAGGGGCTTCTCGTATGGACATACACTCCAACCACGGCTCCGGCTGTCGCCAGGAACGCAGCCTTTATGAAGCGGCGTCGGTTCTTGTTCATGCCTTTTCCGCCATGCGCTGCAAGGCGACGTAATCGGTTTTGCCCGTCCCCAAAAGCGGCAGCGCACCCACACGCACGATCTTCTTCGGAATGGCAAGTTCGGAGACGCCAAGTTGTTGCGCCGCTCTTTGCAGGTCTGCGCGGTTGATATTTTCATCGGTGGTAAAGAGCACAAGCGCCTCGCCCTTGGCTATATCGGGCTGGCTGGAGGCGGCATGAAGCATGTCGGGAGAGACTGCCAGCGCAAGTTTTTCCACTGTTTCAAGAGCCACCATCTCGCCGGCCACCTTGGCAAAGCGTTTCAGCCTCCCGATGATGTGCACGAATCCGTCGCTGTCGACTTCCACGATGTCGCCGGTCTCGTACCAGTCCTCCCCCTCGCTTGAAGCGGGCGTTTCAAGCAATCCCGGCTTGTCCGCCTTCAGATAGCCGCTCATCACGTTGGGGCCGCGCACATGCAGCAGTCCGCCGCGCTCGATGCCGGGCACGGCTTGCAGGCGATATTCAATACCGGGCAGGAATTGGCCGACGCTTCCGCTGCGATAGGCCATAGGAGTATTTACCGCGATTACCGGCGCGGTCTCGGTCGCGCCATATCCTTCCAGAATGCGGATGCCGAATTTCTCGAACCATTGCTCGCGCACTGTCGCCGAGAGTTTTTCCGCGCCGGATACGGCATAGCGCATACGATAAAAATCGTAAGGGTGGGCAAAGCGCGCGTAATTGCCGAGAAAAGTGCCGGTTCCGAATATCACAGTGCAGGCGCGGTCATAGGCCAGTTCGGGAATTACCCGATAATGCAGCGGCGAAGGATACAGAAAAACGCTTGCGCCGGTCAGGAGCGGCAACAAAGTCCCGGCGGTAAGGCCGAAGGAGTGGAAAATCGGAAGGACATTCAATATCTTGTCATCGTGAGTGATGTCAATGATTGCGCGGATTTGCGCGATATTGGCGAGGATGGCGCGGTGTGAGAGTATCACTCCCTTGGGTCTGCCTTCCGAGCCGGAGGTAAAGAGTGCCACCGCCGGGTCTTCGGGGCTTGCCCTGACTTCCACTCGATGCGGAAACCATAACGCCCAGCAGATCAGCCAGAGCTTGTCAAGCAAGGTCATCTTTTCGCGCAGGTCTTCAAGATAGACGATGGATTCCAGCCTCTCCAAAGCGGCAAGTTTATCGGCGAGCTTTGCCTGCTCGACGAAAGCGCGGGATGTGATCAAAACGTGAATTTCGGCTGCGTCGCAGGCGGCCTGCATTCCGTCGACGCCCGCCGTGTAGTTCAACATCGCCGGAACTCTCCCGAATGCGGTAAGACCGAAGAAAAGGCCGAGAGCAGGCGTTATGTTGGGCAGGAGCAATCCCACTCGCTCGCCTGGCCTGGTAATCCGTCCGGCCAGCCGCCCCAGAGCAAGGGACATTTTCAGCAGATCATGATAGGTGTATTCCACCCGCTTGATGTCTTCCAATATGCGGCGTCTGCGGCCATGAAGCCTGGACACATCGCACAACGCGCCATACAGGGTACGTTGGGACGGACGCGCCAGCGCCATTTCCTGCATCAAGCGGCGCAACGCCTCGCCAGATTTACGGCGACGCATCCTGGCGTTGGGCGCTTCCGGCATCGGTAGCGTTGTGGGCGATAATACCGTCAAGGTTATGCGTGGGAAAAATTTGCGCGGCCAGTGGGTCATTTTTGAAAAATAGCTGCGGCTTAACCCGTCCAGACGCACCGGCAACAAGGTTGCGTCGGTTTTCACCGCCACGAAGGCGGGGCCCTCATAGACTTTCATCAACGCACCGGTCAGGGTGATTCGCCCTTCCGGGAAAATCACGACTGGGCGTCCTGATTCGACAAGCCGGACGACCTGCTTTATCGCCATCGGGTTGCTAGGCGAGATGGCGAGATAATCGGCTATCAGATCAAGACCGAAGCGCCATAACGGACGTTTTACGTATTCGGCATGGACGATGAACACCGGCCTTTTGACCGGCAGAAACAGACCCAGCAGAATGCCGTCAAGAAAGGACTCGTGGTTGGCGATGATCAGAAGGCGCGAATTTTGCCCGCTTCCTGCCGCCAGCGCCCTGTCCATACCCTTTACCTGCACGCGAAAGAGCAATCGCACCAAGCCGCGCAAGAAAACGCGAAGGATCGCAATGAGCGCGCTCTTCAGATGGTTTGAGTTTGTCATGTTCATGAGTTTCGATATGTTTTGTCAAAAAAAATTGCAGGGGTTACGAACTGTTGTAACTCTGCCGCTAATGGCGGGTTTGCGCTTGATCTGTGTTCAGCAATTTTGCCGCACGTAGTCGAGCACGTTGCCGAGCGCCTCTTCCAGCCAGCGCCGGTTGATCCAGAACCAGACTTCCTTGCCGATTTTTTCCGAGCTTAGCACTTCCGCCGCGCGCAGAACCTTGAGGTGATGCGATACCGTGGAGCGGGCGAGCGTCGAGGCGGCGGCAATCTGGCCTACGTTCAGACGTTCGTCCTTGTCGAACAAAAGCAGAATGCGCTGGCGATGCTCATCGCCCAGGGCGGTGAACACCCGCGCCATTGGACGCCATTCGGAAGGGATGGAAGCGCCGATAGATTTCATAACGATAAGTATAGTTATATCGTTATGAAAAGTCAACAAGGAAAGAAAATATTTTTTACATGCCTGTATAGTGAGTCACCCCAACCTGAAGGTTGTGGCTTCCTCGCCACAGATTATGGGAGCCTCAATGCTCCACAAAACAACTGTCTCGCTCACCCCGCCATTCATTTCGAGGCTTCTTCGAGACACGTGGTCATTCCCGCAATTAAAAATCATGCGCTGCCTGCAAACTCCGCCCCTTTGGCTTCGCCACGAGCGACAGGGAGGAAAGATCGAGGCTGTTTTAATCAAATGCCGCCGATTCTTCTACATGCTATGGTATAATGTTTTGCTATTTGGTCGGAATACGGTTTCCGGCCTGTTTATCTTGACGCGGCTCTATCAAACCGGGGCTGCGCCGTTTTTTTGAAAGAGAGTTTGAAATGGCTGTCAGTACCGAACAAAAGGCGAAAGTCGTCTCCGAATTTCAACGCGCCAGAGGCGACACGGGCTCTCCCGAAGTGCAAATCGCGCTCCTGACCGAGCGGATCAACGATCTGACCGGACACTTCAAGGAGCACAAAAAAGACCATCATTCCCGGCGCGGTCTGCTCCGCATGGTAAGTCAGCGGCGAAAACTGCTGGACTATCTGAAGGGCAGGAATCTGGATTCATATCGCATTCTGATCAAGCGGCTTGGTCTGCGTAAGTAAGGCAAGCCATGAAGATCGGGGTAGCGCCCCCCTTCCCTGCGAACATGCGTCAAGCTGAAACGGTCTGCCGAACGGCAGGCCGTTTCGTTCACTTGTCGCCGTAGCGCGCGGTTTTAATCGTCAAAGTCGAAGCAAGAAAGGAAAATCATGTTCAATGTCGTGAAAAAAACATTCACCTACGGCGCGCATCAAGTGACGCTGGAAACAGGCGAAATCGCCCGGCAGGCCACGGGCGCGGTCGTGGTCAGGATAGGAGAAACGGTAGTTCTCGTTACTGTCGTGGCTGCAAAAGAAACCAGGGACGGGCAGGACTTCTTCCCGCTTACCGTTGACTATCAGGAAAAATTCTATGCAGCAGGGCGCATTCCCGGCGGCTTTTTCAAGCGGGAAGGCCGTCCTTCCGAAAAGGAAATTCTGACTTCCCGTCTGATTGACCGTCCGATTCGCCCGCTCTTCCCCGAAGGCTTCTACAACGAAGTGCAGATAGTGGCAACCGTGCTCTCCCTTGATCCGGAAATTGACCCGGATGTTCCCGCGATGATCGGCGCTTCCGCCGCGCTTTCCATTTCCGGCGTGCCTTTCGACGGCCCTATCGGCGCGGCAAAAGTCGCCTACATTGACGGGCAGTACGTGCTTTCTCCCACCGCCTCTCAATTAAAGGCGAGTCGGCTTGACCTCGTTGTCGCGGGGACGGAATCCGCAGTGCTGATGGTGGAGTCCGCAGCGTTTGAGCTGTCCGAAGAAGTTATGCTGGGCGCGATAGCGTTCGGGCATGAACAAATGCGCGCCGCAATCAACGCCATTCACGAACTGGTGGAAGAAGCCGGCAAGCCGGAATGGGACTGGCAGCCTCCATCCCGCGACGAAGACCTGGTCGCCCGGCTGGAAAACGGATTCAAGGCCAAACTGGAGGAAGCATACGCGATCATTTCCAAACAGGATCGCGTCCAGAAAGTCAGGGACATCCGCGCAGAGGCAATCGCCGCGCTTTGCGGGGGCGAGAGCGGAGCGGAAGAAGGCGTCGTCTCCGAGCTTTTCTTCAATCTCGAAGCTGCTATTGTGCGGGGGCGCGTTTTGTCCGGCGCGCCGCGCATTGACGGACGCGATACCCGCACCGTGCGCCCCATTTCCATTCGGCATGGCGTGTTGCCGCGCACTCACGGCTCCGCTCTGTTTACCCGGGGCGAAACCCAGGCGCTCGTTATCGCAACCCTGGGAACCAGCCGCGACGAGCAGATAATTGACGCGCTCGCGGGCGAGTACCGAGATCGCTTCATGCTGCATTACAACATGCCGCCCTTCGCAACCGGCGAATGCGGGAGGATTGGTTCCCCCAAGAGGCGGGAGATCGGGCATGGGAGGCTGGCAAAACGCGCATTGCTTGCCGTGTTGCCAAGGCCAGAAGATTTTTCCTATACCATGCGGCTTGTCTCCGAAATTACCGAGTCGAACGGCTCTTCCTCGATGGCTTCCGTTTGCGGCGGCTCATTGGCGCTGATGGACGCGGGCGCGCCGCTGAAATCGCATGTCGCCGGGATTGCGATGGGCTTGATCAAGGATGGCAACCGTTTTGCCGTCCTGACCGACATTCTGGGCGACGAGGATCATTTGGGCGACATGGACTTCAAAGTGGCGGGAACCAGGGACGGCATCACCGCATTGCAGATGGACATCAAGATTCAGGGGATTACCGTAGAGATCATGAAAATCGCGCTGGCGCAGGCCAACGAGGCGCGGATGCACATTCTTGGTTTGATGGAAGGCTCCATGGCAGGGCATGTGGAAATGTCCGCCTATGCGCCGCGTCTTTACACCTTCAAGATCAACCCGGAAAAAATCCGTGATGTCATCGGCAAGGGCGGTTCGGTAATTCGCGCCTTGACGGAAGAAACCGGAGCCATGATAGACATTTCCGATGACGGCACGATAACCATTGCGTCTTCCAGCGAGGAGGCCGCTGCTGCCGCGCGCGCGCGCATTGACGTGATCACGGCGGAAGTGGAAATCGGCAAAATTTACGAGGGCAAGGTGCTGAAGATCATGGACTTTGGCGCGTTCGTCAATCTTTTGCCGGGCAAGGACGGTCTTCTGCACATCTCGCAGATTGCCCATGAGCGGGTCAATCGGGTGGATGATTACTTGCAGGAAGGGCAGGTCGTGCGGGTCAAGGTTTTGGAAGTTGATGATCGCGGCAGGGTCAAGCTCTCGATGAAAGTTTTGCTTGACGCAGCCGCCCCGCCGCAACCGCCGCAGGTGTAAACATTGTCGGAACACGCAAAAACCCCGGTTGTCCGCCGGGGTTTTTTTGCGGCCATTTTTCCGCTTTGCTATCAGCATGGCGTTTCATCGTAAAACTATAGTAATTCGTACAAATAAAAGGGCATTTGTTTAGCAACAAAAAGAAGTCTATGCAAATTCGATGTCCCTTTATCTATGAGAGCTACTATAACCACGTCGCTGTAGTGGTTAAAAATTTTTAACCACTACGCCGCTAGCGGGAGATGGACAGGGGGAGAGGGCTTGCCGCGCCGTGACTGTTTTACCTTGGAGAAAAAGTGTACGCGCTTGAATCGAAACCGCTCCAAGGTCATGCCTACAGCGGTCAAAACGCATTTTCAGAAATCCGTAAGAATACATTTTTATAATATACTCTCACCTTTCAAATCTTTGATTTACCGAGGAAACCATTCATGCACGGCTCCGACTTTGTCCATGACTTGGCCATTGTAATGTTGGTCGCGGGTTTTGTTACCCTCCTGTTTCATCGCTTCAAACAGCCGGTCGTGCTTGGCTACATTCTGGCCGGGGTGTTTATCGGCCCTCATACGCCGCCCTTCGAAATGATCAATGATAAAGATACGATTGATACCATGGCTTCGCTTGGCGTCATCCTTTTGCTGTTTGCGCTGGGACTGGAATTCAACCTGAAAAAGCTGGCCAGCGTCGGTTGGACGGCATTTTTCGCGGTATTGGCCGAAATCATGGTTATGATGACGTTAGGCTATTCAATAGCGATGTATTTCGGATGGGGATCAATGAACGGCATTTTCCTGGGAGCCATGCTGTCGGTGACCTCCTCCACCATCATCATCAAAGTGATCAACGATTTGAAGCTGAAGCATGAACGCTTCGCGCAACTGGTCTTCGGCATTGTGATCTTCGACGATATGCTGGCCATCGGCATGATGGTGTTGTTGACATCCATTGCGCTTACCGTCGAAGTAGGCGCTGCCGGGGTCGGCGCCGCTGCGGCAGTCGGAGCGGCCGGAGAAGCTGGCGCTGCCGGAGTCGGCGTTCTCGCAGTGCTCGCCATTCTGGGCAAACTGATGCTGTTTCTGACTGTGGCAATGGTGCTGGGAATCATCATCGTCCCTAGGCTCCTGAATTATGTCGCGCGCTACAAGAGCGACGAAATGATGCTGGTCACGGTGCTCGGACTTTGCTTCGGCTTTTGTCTTATTGTGCTAAAGCTCGAATACAGCGTAGCCCTTGGCGCATTTGTGATCGGGGCAATCATGGCGGAATCGCGCCAAATTCCCACGATAGCGCGATTAATTGAGCCGGTTCGCAATATGTTCAGCGCCATATTCTTCGTTAGTATAGGGCTGCTGTTCGAGCCGGCTCTCCTGTTTGAATACGCTTGGCCTGTTGTGTTGATTGTTCTGGCCGTCGTGTTCGGCAAGTTCTTCGCCGCCGGCTCCGTCGTTTTGATCGCTGGCTATGGCGGACGCACCGCAATGCGCGTCGGCATGGGTCTGTCGCAGATCGGCGAGTTTTCATTCATTATTGCGATGCTCGGCCAGTCGCTGGGAGTAACCGACGCATTTCTCTACCCGATCGCCGTGGCAGTAGCTGCGGTCACTTCGCTTGTGACGCCGTATCTAATCAAGCTGGCTGACCCTTTGAGCCGCAAAGCGACGGAATCAATGCCCGCGCGCGTCGTCTACATCGGCCAGCTTTATTCCGACTGGCTGCAAAGTATCCAGCCGCAGGGGGATCGCGCCCTGCAGGTGGCGATTATCCGCAGGATCGTGTTGCAGGTGATAGTCAATCTGGCGTTTGTGACGGGCGCTTTCATGACCGCTCGCTATTATGCCCCGGATATCATCGCATCGCTTGCGGACTGGGGAGTGTCGGAAGATGGGGGAAGGTTGACAATTTGGGTACTGCTGGTTTTGCTGTCATTGCCGTTCCTGCTTGCCGCTTACGGCAAATTGAAGGCATTGAGCATGGTACTGGCGGAGTTTGGCGTATCTCCGACCTTTGCCGGTCGTTATGCCGAACCTGTGCGCCGCGTCATTGCCGAAGTGATTCCGCTGGTAGCGATTATCGGTTTTCTGTTTCTGATTGTTATCATGAGTCTCGGCATCCTGCCGACGGTCGGTCAACTTGGCCTGATGTTTGCCATTGTCTTTTTCCTGGGCTGGCTGTTGCGCGACCGATTCCGAAAAATACACGCCCGCTTGCAAGCGGCGCTGTTCGAGACACTAAGCGACAACGCCGACGCGGAAGGCGAACACAAGAAACCGTGAGCGCCAAAAGCATTTGCCATGCGAGGCATTTTTTCGCCATACGTTCCCGCGCTTGACTCCGGGCATTCCGCTTATGCCGTTGATGCTTATCCGTTTATGGCGATCAGTCTGGACACGGCATGACTTGGTTATATCAAAGGCCGTCTGGACACAACGCAACCAGCCTGTCTTGAGTCACCCCGCCCTGAAGGCCGGGGATTCCTCGACACAGGTTAGAGAGCCTCAATGCTCCACAAAACAACTGTCTTGCTCACCTCGCCATGAATGGCAGGGATTGCGCTTAACAAGTGTTCAACTTGTCCTGAGTCAATGGAGATGAAGGGGTGCGTATATTTCCGGCAGTTTTTCTATTCCTCTGTTTTTTGATTCCAGCTTCGGCGCATGCCGCGCCTCTGGATGATGAAGTCCTGAGAAACGAAGGCGAAATAGCGGCAATCCTGAAAGCGCGTGAGGGATTGGCAAATATCGTCGCCTACATGGCTGCCCGGCCTGATCTTTTTCCGTCGCGCCCGCCGTCAAAGCGGGTTCTTGCATCCGCCGAGACCCAGGAAATACGCGATCTCTGGAGCCGTTTTCTCGATTACCAAATAATGCTCGACGCTTCCTGGCGGCGGCTGAGCGAGCGGGAAAACAGGCGCGAAGCCGAGAATTTCGCCGCGCGCTACGCTGCGTTCCTGACCCGCTATCGCTACGCGCTTGAATTCATCCGGCTGACTGACGCCGACCCGACAGTGCGTATCGCCCTCAACGAACCAGTTACTGAAATCGGCCTGCCAGAGCAGAGTTACGCCGATTTCAAATACCGCTTCCTGCATGTGGCGATAGCGACCGAGTTTGCGTCGCTGTCCGCCATTTATTCCGCCTCCGCCTCCGCAAAGCAAGGCGGCGCAACGCCGCTTGCCAAGGCCATTCGGGAAGACGAGCGTTATCTCTGGCGGGCGGGCCGGGCGCACGGCCTTCTGAACACGCTGCGTAACGCCGGTCAGATTGTTCAGGACGGCAGTTCAAGACTGGTCTTTCCGATCCAGAAAGGCATTTCCGAATGGATGGGGCAAACACGGGTGGCAAGCGGCGAGAACTTTCTGATGTCCGCCGAACAGATCGCCGCGCTGCATACAAAGTTGCGTCCTGGCGACATTCTGCTTCAGCGGCGGGAATGGTATCTCTCAAACATCGGTCTGCCCGGGTTTTGGCCGCATGCGGCGCTCTATATCGGCGACGCAAAGGAACGAAGCGCGTATTTCGACGCCACGGAAATTCGTGATTGGCTACAAACAGAGGGAATTGACGACGGCAGCTTTGAGACATTGCTGCAAACGCGCCACCCGCATGTTTATCGTTTGAGCCAGCAGCCGGACGAGGTGGGCGCGACGCCCCGAATCATTGAGGCAATTGGTAAGGGCGTTGTTTTTACCTCGCTCGAATACTCGGCAGCGGCGGATTCCGTGGCGGTATTGCGCCCGCGCCTATCGCGTCTGGAAATTGCCAGGGCTGTGCTGAAATCTTTTGATTATTTTGGTCGCCCCTACGATTTTGATTTTGATTTTCGCACCGACGGGCAGATAGTCTGCACGGAATTGGTGTACAAGTCATACCGCCCGGAACAAGACAGGCAGGGCTTGGACTGGCCGTTGAGCGTTGTAGTCGGTCGTCCGGTGCTCACCGCCAACAACATCGCGCGGCACTTCGATGAAAACTGGCAGACACCCGCGCAGAATCTCGATCTGGTGGCGTTCTTCGACGGCAATGTCCGCGCCGGACGAGCAATAGAGGGAGATTTGCAAAGTTTCCGCGCAAGCTGGCGTCGCCCCAAGTGGTATATTCTGATACAGGAGCGGGATTAGGGATCAGGAGGTAGATGTCAGTGGACAGGTATCAGAGTACAGATGGTTTGCCTGATTTCTGACTCCTGATCCCTGACTTCTGACTTCTGTTTTGAGGCGAATGACCTGATATTCGGTTAAAATGGGGCGCTTACATTTGGATGAATAAAATGATCGGTATCATGCTTATCACGCACGGCACCTTAGGCGAATCGCTTTTACAAAGCGCGCGCCATATCCTAAACACAAGCCCGCCGCTCCTGAAACAGTTGGAGGTGACGGCAGGCGAGGATCCGACGGCTGTGCTCACATCGGCACGCAACATGCTGGCTGAGGTCGACGACGGCGAGGGAGTGCTTGTCATGACGGATATCTACGGCTCGACTGCTGCGAACATAGCCGACAAATTGCTGGAATCGGGGCGGGTGGAAGGCGTTGCCGGCGTCAACCTGCCCATGCTCCTGCGCGCGTTGAACTACCGCGAAGCAGGAATGGAAACCATGATTGCCAAGGCTCTTTCCGGCGCGCGCATAGGTGCGCTCAATATGCAGGAGGATGTTTGATGCAGCGGGAAGTCGAGATTCTCAATAAACTGGGGCTGCATGCCCGCCCTTCGGCGCAGCTCGCGCAACTGGCCGGCAAGTTTGCCTGCGAAATCTGGCTGGAACGTAGCGGACGCAGGGTCAACGCAAAAAGCATCATGGGTGTGATGATGCTGGCTGCTGGACAGGGTAAACGCCTGATTCTGGAAACATCAGGGAGCGATGAAGAAGCGGCGATGAACGCGATTGTCGATCTGATTGAAAACCGTTTTGGCGAGGAGTAGCGGCGTGAGCTTTACCATGCACGGTTTGGGCGTCTCCGGCGGCATTGCCATCGGACGCGCGCTGCTTATGTCGCATGCCACTCTTGATGTGGCGCGCTTGACATTGACTGCGCGGCAGGCGGAGCGAGAAATCGTACGTCTGGATCGCGCTTTGAATACCGTGCGGAAAGAACTGCTGAATATGCGCGCGCAGAACAAGTCTTCCGCCGTCGCACCCGGTGAATTGATAGCTTTCATTGATTTGCACATGCTTTTTCTTGCCGACCCGGAACTGGTGGACGCTACGAAGCAAATTATCCGGGAACGTCTTTGCAATGCGGAATGGGCGCTTGTGCAACGCATGGAGCAACTGGTTGAGCAATTTGAGCAGGTCGGCGACCCGTATCTAAGGGAGCGCAAATATGATGTCATGCAAGTCGTCGAGCGTGTGGTTCAGGAGTTGCTGGGCAAATCTGCCAAAGCGAAAGGCGGGCTGTCTGATGAGGCAAACCGTATTGTCGTCGCGCACGATCTTTCGCCGACCGACGCGATCAACTTGAAGAAGCATCATTTTGCCTCTTTTGTCACTGATGTAGGCGGCGCAACCTCACATACCGCCATTCTGGCGCGCAGTATGGCTATTCCGGCCATTGTCGGACTGGTAAGCGCGCGGGCGATGATTCGGGACGGCGAATGGCTGATTGTGGACGGCCAGCGCGGGGTTTTGATTGTTGATCCGGATGAGCAGGTGCTTGATGAGTACAGGATCAGGAAGGAACTGCTGGAGCTGGAACGCAGCAAGCTGAAACGGCTGAAATCAACCCTTTCCCAAACGCTTGACGGTATCCGAATCAATCTGCTCGCCAACATCGAGATGCCTTCCGACATGGACGCCGTGCTGGAGTCCGGCGCTTCAGGCATTGGCCTTTATCGCACGGAATTTCTTTTTCTGGGGCGAGGCGATCTGCCTTCGGAAGACGAGCAGTTTGAAGCCTATCGGACAGTAGCCAAGGCTCTGGACGGGCGTCCTGCCGTTATCCGAACCTTTGATTTGGGCGGGGATAAAATGCTGGATCTCCAGCGCACCCCGACCAATCCGGCCTTGGGGCGACGCGCCATCCGTTTGTCGCTCGTCGAGCCTAAAATGTTTCATACGCAGTTGCGCGCCATTTTGCGCGCCTCGCACTATGGCAAGGTAAAAATTTTGTTCCCGATGCTGTCGCACGCGCGCCAGATAGACGCTTCCTTAAGCGCACTCGCACAAGCCAAGGCCAGTTTGTCGGGAGAAAACATCCCTTTCAATCATGACATCGAGGTTGGCGGCATGATTGAAGTGCCGGGCGCGGCATTGATCGTCCAAACGTTCCTGAAACGGCTTTCCTTCCTTTCCATCGGAACCAACGACCTGATCCAGTATACCCTTGCCGTTGATCGCAGCGATGAAGAAGTTGCCGATTTATATGATTCCCTTCACCCGGCTGTGCTTACACTCATCGCGCATGTTTTGACCAGCGGCGAGAAAGCGGGCGTCCCTGTTTCGGTCTGCGGCGAAATGGCAGGCGACCCGAAATTTACCAGGCTGCTTTTGGGTATGGGGCTAAAGGATTTTTCCATGCATTCTTCACAGATCATGGAGATCAAAAGCCGCATAATTCAGGCGGATGTCGGCGAGATAGCTCCCCTCGCCCGCCGCATCATCAAGCGGGGCGAAACGGGCAAGGTTGAAGAGGCGGTGGCAAAATTGAACTCGCGTCAAGCGCAATCCTAGCCATTCATGGCTAGGTGACTCAATCCTGGCAAGTTTGCGCGTTCGGCGCAGAAAAGCGGCGCCCCTTCCCCCTGCCTTCCGGTCAGGATTCCTTCATCCACTACAAATTAGCTTACTGCGGCAATATCGTGCGGATGAAATTCGGCAAGGCCAGAGCCGCGCCGTGCATTGCGCCGTTGTAGTACTGGAGATCGCGGATGCCGCGCTCTCCTAGCCTTGATTCGACTGCTTCGGCAGTCAGTTTGCGCGGGTCGGCTCGCTGCGAGCAGAACGCCATCACCCACAGCCCGCCGTATAGCGGCACCGATATAAGGTAAGGCACGACGTTGTTGAATGCTTCCGCGAGCAGCCGCAATGTTTCGGTGATCCGCATCGGGTTGGCAAGCGGACTGGCGATGTGCAGCGTCATGATGCCGTTATCGCCCAGACGGGCGGCGCAGGCGCGATAAAATTCCAGGGTGTAAAGCTGCGTCGACGGGCCGCCAGGGTCGGTCAAGTCAAGCACGATCAAATCAAACGGATCGGCGTTGGCTTGAACATATGCAAAGCCATCCTCGATTTTCAGCGTCAGGCGCGGATCGTCAAGACTGCCGTGGTGCACACGCTTCAGGTAGCGTTGGGCGATATTGACGACCGCCTGGTCAATTTCCACCAGGGTTATATGTTCGACGCTCGGATGCTTGAACAGTTCTTCAGCCGTGCCGCCGTCGCCGCCGCCAACGATAAGCGCGCGGCGAGGCAGATCATGCGTAATTGCCGCCATATGGACGAGATTTTCGTGATAGAAAAACTCGTCCTTTTCCGATGTCATGAAATGACCGTCAAGGCGGAACAGGGTTCCGAACGATTGTGAATCGTGCACCTCGACTTCTTGCAGACCGGAGTGGAATTCTTCGTGTTTTTTGGACGAACGGATGCAAAAACCCCAATCAGGCGTCAGAAATTCCGTCAGGGTACTTTCGTCCGGGGGAGACGGCTCATTCATTTTTACCGCCTCGCAGTATCTTCTGGAAATTCGCGTGAGCCGGTTTGAAGACAGTCCTGATTATGTCGTAGAGTTTTTGTGCCTTGTCGGTGTTGTCGGCGGTGTAGTTGCAGACATACACGTCAATGGTGACAAAACCCGATTCCGGCCAAGTGTGGATTGCCAGGTGCGACTCGGCCAGAATCACCGCGCCGGTGACGCCGTGCGGTTCAAATTGGTAGAAACGTTCTCCGACAGTGGTAAGCCCGGAATCTTCGACAGCTTTCAGGCAAACTTCGCGCAATGCCTCAGCGTGGTTGAATTCCGGCGTGTGGACATCACAGTCATACCACTCGCCTAACAGATGGACACCATCCATATGTTTTTCCCCCCATAAAAAAAGGAAAAGCAAGAAAAAAACCCGCGAAACAGCGGAACTTCAAATTGTATACCACTATGCGAGGCGTTGCCAAGATATTTTTGTTATCGCGCGTCGCCGATTTTCAATCTGTCCGGTTTTGTGGCACGCAAGTTGTCCGGTCGTCATAATGGATCGGTTTTAAGCGCGTACACTTTTCCCTAGTCTGGCAACAATCACAGTGCGACAAGCTC
Organism: Betaproteobacteria bacterium; assembly: GCA_009777245.1. Classification (GTDB taxonomy): domain Bacteria; phylum Pseudomonadota; class Gammaproteobacteria; order Burkholderiales; family Rhodocyclaceae; genus Azovibrio. Next base: position 3,991 of record WRMF01000003.1, on the reverse strand, counting down.
TCTCCCCCCGCCTCTCTCTCGCTTGCAGCGAAGGGGTTAAAAATTTTTAACCCCTACAGCGGTGTGGTTATCCCCCTCTGATAGTAACGTTATTTGCGGAAATCGCTATAAAATGTATCCGCCAAAACCGCTCTAAAACAGCATATGCCCTTGCAGCAGATAATCGAGGGCGATTCCGGCAAAAATGGTCATGCCTACCCAGTTGTTCTGGGAAAACGCCTTCATGCAGCCTTCGCTTTCCCGATTGCGGATAAGGGTATAGTGATGTCCGGCAAAGAGGAAGGCAATGATAAGCGAAGCGAGAAAAACCGCGCCCAGTCCCGCGTCAAGACCCACCCAGGCGATGAGCGCAAAGGATATGCCGTAGCTGCACATGACAGCCAGCACGTCATGGCGGCCAAAGGTAATCGCGGAAGTATGAATGCCGATCTTCAGGTCGTCGGGACGGTCGGTCATCGCATATTCGGTATCGTAGGCAAGCACCCAAAAAATGTTGGCGACGACGAGTATCCAGGTCTCCATCGAGGTTTGCCCCGTTTCCGCAACCCAGGCCATCGGAATGCCAAGGCCAAAGGCAAATCCAAGCCAGACTTGCGGCAACGGGAAAAAACGTTTGGCGAAAGGATAGGAAAAGGCAACAACAAGCGCAATGGCGGTAAATGCCATGAAAAGCGGGGTCAAGCGCGGCAAGATCAGCAAAAAACAGACGAGGCAGCAGAGAGCCATCAGGATGAAGGCTTCCGGTACGCTGACCGTGCCTGAAACCAGCGGACGCGATTTTGTGCGCGCCACACGGATGTCGAATTTCCTGTCGGCATAGTCATTGGCGATACATCCCGCCGAATGCATAAGGATCGCGCCGATTGCGAAAATCGCTATCCAAACAGGGTCAGGGCTGCCTTTGGATGCCAGCCACAGCGCCCACATCTGCGGCCAGAGCAAGAGCAGCCCCCCGACCATGTTCAACCGCATCAACTCTTCGTAGGCTATCAGTCTCTCTTTTAGTTGCTGCAAGGTCATGAAAGCCTTCCTGTCATAGCGTTTTGCAAAGCAGATATGTTTGTCCGCCGTCGTCCAGATATCCGGTATCAACGGGGAGTCCGGCTTCGGCGGCAGGATTGGGCGCGCCTTGCCGTATCGCGCGCACGCTGCCGCTTTGCGGTAAGCCGTCATCAAGCTGGGAGTCAATCGCGGCGGCGATTTTCGCGGGCAGGTTGCTGACGCAGACAACATGTCCGGCCAGGCCAAACGCTCCGTTCTGGATGCCGATCAGGCCGCCTGCGGCATTCTGCGGAATGCCGCCCTCGACTGAGCCGGTAAGCAGTCCGGCCTGGCGCAGATGCCGCCAGACAAGGACGGATTCAGTAGCGGAGTTACAGGCGACGCCGCCTGTTCCGCCGCCGTTGTACGCGCCGCAGATGACGCCATCGCCATTGCCGCCCGTTTCATTGCTCCAGCGGCGGGAAACGTCGCGCTCATCGCCGGGCAAGGCGCGGTAACGGTCTTGATAGGTGTATGCGGCTACCGAAATGCTGTTCATGTCGCTGATGATGTTTTTGATTCTGGCCTGGACGATCAGTTCCTGACCTTTCAGCATACCGCCCAAAAGCAGGCCGATGATAACGAGCACAAGGGCAATTTCGATCAGGGTGAAACCGCGTTGCGAGTAAGGCATGAGCATATTCGTTGTGAAAGAAAACCAGCGAGTCTACCAGAGATTCTCGCCGAATTCGCGCTTAAAGCGCGAGTTGATGAATTCCTGCGTGGGCGCGTGGTTTTGCGAGCCGTGGCTGGCTATTTTAATCGCGCCCATGAGGGACGCAAGACAGCCTGTCTTTTGCCAGTCGAAACCTGAGATGAGGCCATATAGTAATCCGGCTCGGTGCGCGTCGCCGCAGCCGGTAGGGTCAGCCAGAGCCTCGGCGCGAACAGCGGGAATGGACAGGCATTCGCCGTCCGTCCATATCTTTGCGCCCTCGCCGCCCAGGGTGATAATAAGCGCCTTGACCCGCTCGGCCAGATGCTCGATGGCAAGCCCGATGCGCTCGCTGGTAAGACGCGCTTCGTAATCATTGAAACAGGCATAATCCGCCATGTCGAGAAAGGCGAGCAGTTCTTCGCCGGAGAACATCGGCAAGCCCTGGCCCGGATCGAAGATGAAGGGGATTTTTGCTGCGACAAAATCGCGGGCATGTTGCAGCATACCTTCCCGTCCGTCGGGAGATATGATACCGAGCACAGCATCGCCCGGTGCAATACGGTTCAGGTGCGAAAAGTTCATCGCGCCGGGGTGAAAGGCAGTTATCTGATTGTCGTCAAGATCGGTCGTGATGAACGCTTGCGCGGTCAAGGTTCCCTCTACCTGCCGCACCTTGTCGAGCGGAATGCCGAGTTGTTCCAGACGGGCGCGGTAGGACGCGGAGTCGTCGCCTACCGTCGCCATGATGCGGGGCGAGCCGCCCAGAAGATTGAGGTTATAGGCGATATTGCCCGCGCAGCCGCCGAATTCGCGCCGCATTTCCGGAACCTGAAAGGCGACATTCAGGATATGAATTTGCTCAGGCAGGATATGATCCTTGAAGCGTCCCGGAAAAACCATGATGCTGTCGTAGGCCAGCGAACCGGAGATCAGCGCGGCGTTATTGCCGGAAAATGGAGCGGACATGGCGGCAAATCCTATGGATAAAAGAGGTAAAGATTGTAGCCGGTCGGAGCGATTGCGCGCGCGCCAAGATCAAGCCGGATTGAGACCTCGCCGGGCGCGAACGGCTCGCTTGCCTGCTCGCGCGTAAGATATTCGCTCGGCTGGAATGCCTTGCGTACGAGCACGGTATTGTACGCGTCGGTCAGGGTGAGTTCCAGATACGGCCAGGCCAGCGGGTAATGCGCCTTGTTGCGGATTGTGGCGTACAGTTTGAAGATGTCCGGCTCCCCCAGTGTTTGCAGCTCAGAGCCTTCAATGGACAGATATTCGGGTTCGCGGGGGGAGGGTATGTCTATGTCCAACGCCCGAAAGATATCGGCAAAGACAGGCGAGTTATAGTTTATTTCGCTTCTGAAGTGCAATATCACCTGGACAACGAGCAGAAAGGCAAAAATAACGGCTGTCAGAACGAAAGGCCAGAGCGTGTGTGAAGGCATGTCGCCAGCAAGCGGAGCTTTGCTCCAATTATCGGGCGGTTCCCGCATTTGACGCGCGGCTGACAGACCGCTTTCCAGACCGTGCTGACGAATTTCATCCGCTGTATTTTGCGCGTGTGTTTTTCGCAGCGAGTACGGTTTTTCCTGGGACGCGAGAAGTTCGTCAATAGGATCCAGCAGGGGTAATACGGCAGCCGGATCCTCTTTCGGGAAATTGGGTTTTATGGTTGCGACGGCATCCGTGTTCGGTGTTTTCTCCGGCGTTATGTTCGGCAGTTCTGATTGCGTCTCGCCTTCATTCCATGAGAACAGGAAAATATCTTCGCCCTCTTTCACCAGATGCGCTGCCGCATCGAAAGGATGACGACAAATGCCGCAACGAACCTGCCCGTAATGGGCGGCGAGTTGCTCACGAGAAGCGCGAAAGACTGTCTGGCAGTACGGGCAGCGGGTCAGCATCCCTGCATTTTAACCCGCCTCTGCGATGATGTCTGGTCAATCTGTCCTGTCATATCCGGCAAATTTCCGGCAAGCATACGCATGTTCCCGCTTGCGGCTTTAGATCTCGCGGCGCAACCGCAAGCGGGAGATGTAAGACGGCCTTAAACAGCGCCCTGCGCCATCATCGCATCCGCAACCTTCAGGAAACCAGCGATATTGGAACCCACCACAAAGTTGTCGGGATGGCCGTATTTCCTGGCAGCGTTGGCCGCGTTGTGATAGATGCCTTCCATGATGCCTTTCAGACGAGCATCCACATCCTCAAAGCTCCAGGAAAGCCGCGCGGAGTTCTGACTCATCTCAAGAGCCGAAGTCGCAACGCCGCCCGCATTCGCCGCCTTGCCGGGGC
>WRMF01000002.1 GCA_009777245.1 Betaproteobacteria bacterium | reverse complement strand
GACGCGGCAACAGTCTTCATCGGCGCAATCAATGACGCAACAGGTGGCGGCGTCGGCGCAGGTGGCAGACGAGACCGGAAGCATCACTCACAGCGTGTCGCAAAACGCCGCCGATCTGAAGACGGAAGCCGAAAAACTCGCCGGTGAAACCGGGCGTTTTGTTGTTTGAGGGCATTGCAAAACCATGTCGTAAAACCCTGCCGTTCATGGCAGGGATTTACGAGCAACGGCCTGCTTTCCGGTTATAGTGGTTCTGCAAATAACGAGACTTATAGGGGGAGAAACTGCAGGGGCGAAGCGCCGGTCGCCCCTACGCCATCCTCTCTCCGACTATCAGGCGTAGCCACTCTTTCGCACAGACGCTAACCTTATCGTCATTCCCGCGAAGGCGGGAATCCAGTACGGCATCGGCAGCAACGATGTGTTTCCATAACAATAGCGGCATTCCCATGCGGGCGCTCCATCGGAGCGGAAAGGCTTTGCTGGATTCCCGCCTTCGCGGGAATGACGAGTAATTGGGCGTGGCAGCAAGGCTCCCCTCTCCAGCTTGCGGCATTTCAGGCATCATCTCCTGGATTTTCACGCTCCTACCTGTCTCTTTATCCAAAGGAATGACTATATCATTTCCAGCGCGAAGGATTCTTCCACCGTCTCCCGGCGGCGGATCAAGACTGCATCCTTGCCGTCCACCATGACTTCGGCGGCGCGAGGGCGGGAATTGTAGTTGGAACTCATGGCAAAACTATACGCCCCCGCCGAAAGAACCGCGAGATAATCGCCTTCATTAACCGCCAGCTTCCGGTTTTGTCCCAGAAAATCGCCGCTTTCGCAAATCGGGCCGACGACATCATAAATGGCTTCCGTCCCGCCGGATGAAACCGGCACAATCTCGTGCCATGCCCCGTAAAGCGAGGGGCGCAATAAATCATTCATCGCGGCGTCAACAACGGCAAAGTTTTTCTCCGCGCCTGTTTTCAGATATTCCACCTTTGCGAGCAACAGACCGGCATTACCTACCAGACTGCGCCCCGGCTCCAGAACGATGGTGCGCCCTTTGCCGGTTTGTTGCAAACGTTGAAGGAGAGGTGTCAGGAAAGCCATGAAACTGACTGCTGTTTCTTCCGATCGATAAGGGATGCCAAACCCGCCGCCCAGATCAAGGTGATGAATGGCTATTCCCTGTTTTTCCAGACGTTCCATCAAATCAAGCAGACGCTCCAGCGCCTCGGCAAAAGGCAGAGGATTGGTAATCTGCGAGCCGATATGGCAGCCGAGGCCGCGTACCGTCAGATTAGGCAAATCTGCGGCGCGAGCGTAGAGGCCGGGGGCATCATCCATGGAAACGCCGAACTTGCTTGTCTTCAAGCCGGTTGCGATATAGGGATGGGTTTTCGGATCAACATCCGGGTTTACCCGCAGGCTGACCGGCGCAATCTTGCTGAGTCGTCCGGCGACCCGGTTCAATCGTTCCAGTTCAGAGGCGGATTCAATGTTGAAGGAAAAAATACCCGCGTCAAGCGCCTGCTCCATCTCCGATTCGCTCTTGCCCACACCGGAGAATACAACCTTATCGGCCTTGCCGCCCGCCGCCAATACTCGCTTCAACTCCCCGCCGGAAACAATGTCAAACCCCGCGCCCAAACGCGCGAAAAGATTCAGTATCGCCAGATTGGAATTGACCTTGACCGCATAGCAGACCAGGCTGTCTTTTCCCGCCGGATGATTGTCAAGGGCCGCCCGGCAGGCGTAAAACCGATCAAGCAGGGCGGCGCGGGAATATACATAGCAGGGAGTGCCGAATCGCGCCGCAATGTCCGGCAGCGGGATTTCTTCCACATTAAGGACGCCTTCCCGCATGGCAAAAAATGGAGAACCCGGCAAAGTCATGGTTCATTTCCCTCCTCTTCCAGATGTCCCTTATCGCCAAAGATTTGATCGTACAGAGGCGGCGGCACGGGGCCGGAAGGCCGTTCCAGCGCGCCCTTCATGCCGCAGGCAGCCAGCACAAGGGGTAAAATTAGAAGCAACCGCAGATTCATGAGTGAATATCGCCAACAAAATTATGAATGATAGCAGGTTCCTGCTACTACCGCCCCGCCCGAAACATGTTTAAAATGCGCATGTATTGCCTTTTATGGCAAGGCGACTTTTTGCGTATGTCTGTTTATCTCTTTGTCACATGATCAAGAAAATTTCCGTTGAAGACCTGGTTCCGGGCATGTATGTGCATGACCTGAATTGCGGTTGGATGGAGCACCCCTTTCTGACCAATACCTTCCTTGTGGACGGGAGGGCGAGGATTGCCAAAATCCGCAGCTTGGGCATAAAGGAGCTTTACATTGATACGGAGCGCGGCCTTGATCTATCCCATGCGCGCACTGTGGAAGAGGTCGAAGGGACTCTGCAGCAGCAGATGGAAACCATTGCCGAAGAGCGCGAGGACATTGCAAGATTTGTAGAGCCGATACGCGGCAGCATCAAGGCGGAAGCGCCGCGCGCCCGCAAGCTGCATACCGAGACCAACCAGGTCATTCAAAACCTGATGCAGAGCGTCCGCATGGGCGCGCAGATCGAAATAGATCGCATGATGCCGCTTACGGAGAGCATGATTGACTCCATCTTAGCGAACCAGAGCGCCATGTTGCCGCTCACCGCCCTGAAACGGCACGACACCTATACCTTTGAGCACTCCGTTTCTTCCTGCGCGTTGATGATAGCTTTCGCGCGCAAGCTCGGTATGTCGCGCGAGATTATTCGCGATCTGGCCTTGGGCGCATTGATGCACGATATAGGCAAAGCCAGGATTCCCAATTCCATTCTCAACAAACCGGGTTCGCTCACAAGTTCGGAATTTACACACATGAAGCTGCATGCGACACACGGCGTTGAGATTCTGGAAAAAGCGCCCAACGTCTCCGCTATCTCCGTGCAAGTTACGGCGCAGCACCATGAGCGTTACGACGGCAGCGGCTACCCGAAGAGGCTAAAAGGTGATGAAATATCCATCTACGGAAAAATGTCGTCCATCGTGGATGTTTATGACGCTATTTCTTCCAATCGTGTTTATCACCGGGGGTTGCGTCCCTCGGAAGCCATGAAAAAGATGCTGGAATGGAGCGAATTTCATTTTGACCCGAAACTGGTGCACAGTTTTATCCGCGCCATCGGCATTTATCCGGCAGGCTCGCTGGTGCGTTTGGAAAGCGGCAGGCTTGCCGTTGTGCGCGACCAGAACGAGGGTGATCTCCTTCATCCTGTCGTAACCGTGATTTACCACACCCACAAAATGCAATACCTGCCACCGGAACAGATTGACCTCGCAAGCGGCGTGGACAGAGTCATCTCGTATGAGGATTTCTCAAAATGGAAAATAGACCCATTGCCCTGGTTGCCTGCATAGGTTTCTTCGTGGTTGCTGTTTTTGCTGAAGAAGCGTCCCTGGAGGAAAGGAATCAAACCAGAATCTGGCTGTCCATGCAGGAGGAATCCCGCCGCATGAGGCAGGAGGCCGAAGCTACGCTGGCTGCGGAAAGAGAAGCCTGCGACAAGAAATTTTTTGTGAATGATTGTCGGAACGCCGCTTATAACCGCTATCTGGAAAAACTGGAACAGAGCAGGAAAATCGGCGCGGAGAGCCGCCGTCTGGAAATTGAACAGAAGCGGAGCGATCTTGAAACCTCGCAGGCACAGCAGGTCATAGACGCGGAAGATCGCGCCAGGAAGGATGCCGAACGCGCTGAGTCTGTCGCAAAAGAGCGGGCGGCAAGGGAAGCGCGTTATGAGGAGCGTCAGGCCAGACGCGCTGCTGAAGCAGACAAGCGGGCGCAAAAAGCGGCGGCGCGTAGAGAAAGAGCGGAGAAAAAACAGGATGCCGCCGCGAAAGACGAATCGGAATAGGCAGACGAATCGAAACAATCAGAGATAAAAGACGAAAAGGCGGGATAAAATTGGGACTTTTATCGGAGATGCTTGTCGTGCATATTGTTTGTCTTGATCTTGAAGGGGTGCTGGTACCGGAAATCTGGATTGAGTTCGCCGGCCTGAGCGGGATTGCCGAATTGCGGCGAACCACCAGGGACGAGCCGGATTACGACACCTTGATGCGCTTCAGGCTGGATATTCTGCGCCGACATGGCCTGGGATTGCAGGACATACGGAGCGCCGTCGCAAAAATGGAGCCGATGGAAGGAGCGCGGGAATTTCTCGACAGCTTGCGCGAAACCTGTCAAGTGATGATTTTGTCCGATACCTTTTATGAATTTGCCCATCCGCTGATGCGGCAACTTGGCTGGCCGACGCTTTTTTGTCACAGTCTGGAGACGGATAAAGAGGGCTTTGTATCCGGCTATCGGCTGCGGATGCCAAACCAGAAACGGGAAGCGGTCAAGCGTTTCAAGGAATTGAATTTCAAGGTCGTGGCGGCAGGCGACTCCTACAACGACATTGCCATGCTGAACGAGGCGGATGGAGGCGTCCTGTTTTGTCCGCCGGAAAATGTGGTTCGTGAATTTCCGCAATTTCCGGTCACGTATGACTATGCCGCCTTGGGCCGGGAAATTGACCGTGCATTCCGGTCGTCGTAGGATTTCCGGCTCTTTTTCGACTGTTATCCGGCAAAGCCCAAGCGGCTACGCCACTATACCCTTTGACTCGTGGCGAAGCCAAAGGGGCGGGGGTTGTAGGTAGCGCATGATTTTTAATTACGAGCAATTGCTTATATGACTTCTTCCGCCATGCCGCTTGAACTCCTGCATCAAGCCGGTCGCATCCTTTCCCTGCCGCTCGACATCATCATGCCCGACGGGCGCGCGCTGCATCTGGAAGAAATCCGGCGCGTTCTGCCGGGACAGCGTTATGTCGGCGTCGCGTCCTTTGCCGGTCGGACTGTGCTTGCCAAATTTCTTGTCGGCAACAAGGCGGCAAAACGCTTTGCTGCGGAAAAGTCTGGTGTTCTCCTTCTTGCCGAGCAGTCCCTTCCTACCCCGCCCCTTTTGGATAGCGGCTTTGCGGAAAATGCAGGCTGGCTGTTGTTTGAATATCTTGTCGGCGCAAAAACGCTGGCGGAAAAGCTGACGGGTGAACAATATCGGGAGACAGTATTTCGCGCCGCCGCCGCTGTCGCCCAACTGCACGCGCAGGGCTTATGGCACAAAGACCTGCATCCGGGCAACCTTTTGGAACAGGAAGGCAAACTTTTCTGGATTGACGGCGACGGCATTCGCGCCGAACAGCCGAGGCGGGCGCTTTCTTCCGCGCGTGCTCTGGACAATTACGCCTTATTTCTGGCGCAATTGCCGCTCTGTCAGACGCTGGCGGAAAACAGCATAGCCGCCCTGTGCGCCGCTTATCAGACGGTCAATCCAGCATCAGGAGAAGGGTGGCGGTCATCCACGCTTGCAAGGGCAGTTGCCCGCAGGCGACAGACAAGACTGCGGAACTGGTTAGGAAAAATCAAAAGAGATTGCAGCGACTTTGTCCGTCGGCAAAACGGCTGGCGCGGCGCGTTTGGCCTGACAATGGTTCGAAGGGAAGAAGCCGATAAGCTCGCTCCGCTCCTTGCCGACCCTGATGCTTTCATTGCGCGAGGCGAGATTTGCAAGGATGGCGGCACGGCGACTGTTGCCCTCGTTACCTTGAATAATCGCCAGCTTGTCATAAAACGCTACAACATCAAGAACTTGCGCCATCGTCTGTCGCGTTCCTGGCGGGAGAGCCGCGCCTGGGTTTCCTGGAGGGAAGGAAACCGGATGCTTGCGCTGGGCATGGAAACCGCCAAGCCTCTGGCAGTAATCGAGGAGCGTAGTTTTTGGCTACGCGGACGCGCCTGGCTGATTATGGAGCATGTCGAGGGCGAAAACGCGCTGATTCGATTGCAAAGTCCCGAACAGCGCAAGGAAATCGATGCCATTAAAACCCTGCTTGCCGAACTTGAAGCAGCCCGTTTGAGCCACGGCGACATGAAGGGAACCAATCTTGTCTGGCGCGAGGGATCAGAACGCTGGGCATTGCTTGATCTTGACAGTATGCGGGCGCATCGCTGCGATTTTGCCTGTCGACGCGCCCGCCGCCGCGATCTTGCCCGCCTGTTGCAAAACTGGCCTGACGCGACCAGCCTGTTGCGGCAGACGCTTGTAGAGCCGCAGGTGTAAAACCATGCCCCTTACTCCCGCTACCCTGCGCTTTGACGCCAACGGCACGCCCTGGTCGGAACGCTACGGCGATATTTACCACGCCCAACAGGGCGGACCGGGAGAGGCGCGGCATGTCTTTCTCGGCGGCAACGGCTTGCCGGATCGCTGGCGGGGGACTGATCGCTTTGTCATTCTGGAAACCGGATTCGGCCTGGGGCTTAATTTCCTGACGACCTGGTCTGCCTGGCGGGAAGCGGGGAGACCTTGCAATCTTCATTTTGTCTCCGTCGAGGCACATCCATTTACCCTTGAAGACTTGCACAAAGGCGAGGCAGCCTGGCCGGAATTAGCGCCATTGGCCGCCGAATTACAGGCCAACTGGCCGGAACTCGTGCCGGGTATCCATCGCATTGTTCTTGAAGGCGGCGCGCTCTTGCTGACGCTGGTATTCGGCGACGCGCAAAAAACGCTGCGCCGTTTGATGCTGGCAGCGGACGCCATTTATCTGGACGGGTTTTCGCCGAACAAAAACCCTGAAATGTGGTCGCCGGAAATTTGTCACGCTATCGCCCGTCTTGCCGCGCCGGGCGCGACTCTGGCAACCTGGTCAGTGAATGGCGCGTTGCGCCGGAATCTTGCCGCCCACGAATTCGCGCTGGAGAAAAAACCGGGTTTTGCCGACAAGCGCCACATGCTGACCGGACGTTACCAATCGAGAAAGCCGGTTCGCTATCCGGTCATATCGCCGGAAAAGCGGCAGGCCGTGGTACTGGGCGCAGGCATTGCGGGAACATCCATAGCCTATGCCCTCGCGGCGCGAGGCTGGCAAGTCACCGTGCTGGAGCGTCGCATGGATGCCGGAATGGGCGCTTCCGGCAACCTCGCCGGGGTTATGCGCCCCTTGCCCTCAATGGATGACAATTTTCTCGCCCGTTTGACCCGCGCCGGTTTTCTCACTGCCCTGAATCATCTAAAAACCGTTGCCGCCGCCGGACTTCCGGCGCGTTTCGGCATTACCGGCGCGTTGCATCTGGCGCGGGATAAAGCGCATGAGAACGTTCAGGCGGCTATTATTCAGCAACAGTTGCCGCAGGGATTTGTCCAGTTTCTTGAGCGTGAAGCCGCGAGTAAATTACTTGGCTGGTCGCTGCCTTTTGGCGGTTGGTTTTTCCCCAAAGGCGGCTGGGCGCAGCCTTTTTCTTTGTGTCGCGCCAATCTGGCGGCCTTTCCGCAACATATCCGCCTGCTTGCATCAACTCCGGTCGCCGCTTTTGCGCGGAAGGATGATATGTGGCGATTATCCGGCGCGGACGGAAAAATATTGGCTGCCGCGCCGCATTTGATTGTGGCGGGCGGGGTGGATAGCGTTAGCTTTCCCCATCTGGCATGGATGCCGCAAAAAAGCGCGCGCGGGCAGGTTACCTGGCTTGCCGCCGCCAAACTCCCCGCCCTTCTTCCGCTTGTATGCGGGCGCGGTTATCTGACGCCGGAAGTTGACGGGATTCGCGTTGCGGGCGCGAGTTTTCAACTGGATGACGACGATGAAACCCTGCGCCTTGCCGATCAGGAAGAAAACCTTGCCAAGCTCGACCTGCTGCTGCCGGATTTTGCCGCCGATTATCCGATAGATACAGAGCTATCGGGACGGGTCGGCTTTCGCCCCATGTCGCCTGATCGTCTGCCCATAGTCGGCGCGGTTCCCGTCCCTGATACCAAAAACGCTAGGCATCCAGCCGTCTATCCCGGTCTTTGGTGTTTGCAGGGCTACGGCTCGCGCGGCATCGTCTGGTCGGCGCTGCTGGCGGATTATCTTGCCAGCCTGATCGCGGGCGAGCCGCTGCCGCTGGAATATGATCTTGTCCGCGCCATATCGCCCGCTCGTTTTCTCTGAAAACATCATGCCCATTCCAGCGCGAGAGGGGTTGGAGCATTTTTACCCGCCTGTCAATGTTTGGTATAATAAACAGTTTTAGTCAGTGGCTTTCACATGGGATTTAAGGATTTTTGCAAGGCGGATACGGGCTGGTATCGCGTCGGTATTGATGTAGGTTCGACTACCGTCAAAGTGGTAGCCTTGGATGGGCGCGGGGAGCTGGTGTTCAGGTCATATGCCCGCCATTTTTCCGAAGTTCGCAAGACGGCGGAAGAGAGCATCGCCGCGCTTGCGGCGGATGGCGTTCTTGATTCTGAAACCCCTGTCTCTGTGGTGCTGACCGGCTCCGGCGGCGTGGATGTCGCCGGAATGCTCGGATTTCCTTTCGTGCAGGAAGTCATCGCCTGCGCGGAGGCCATTGAGGCGCGCGCGCCGCATACGGATGTGGCGATAGAACTTGGCGGCGAAGATGCCAAGATCACATTCTTCACCAACGGCGTAGAGCAGCGGATGAACGGCTCCTGCGCCGGCGGGACTGGGGCGTTCATTGACCAGATGGCGGTGTTGCTGAAGACGGACGCCGCCGGGCTGGATGAATTATCGAGCCGCGCCAAAAACATGTTCCCGATAGCGGCGCGTTGCGGCGTGTTTGCCAAGACGGACGTGCAACCCCTGCTGAATGAAGGTGTGGCGCGTGAGGACATTGCGCGTTCGGTTCTTCAGGCGGTCGTGAATCAGACAATCAGCGGTCTGGCTTGCGGGCGCAAGATTTGCGGCAATATCGCCTTTCTGGGCGGGCCGCTCAACTTCCTGCCGGAACTGAAGAACCGCTTTATCGAAACGCTTGCAGTTCAGCCGGAAAATCAGGTTCAAACCGAAGACAGCGAACTGTTTGTCGCCATTGGCGCGGCCTTGCACGGAACAGAAAAGGAAACGCGCCCGTTCGGCGAGGCGCTGGCGGCGTTCAGGAAGCTGGCGAGTTTGACCGTGGTCGGGGCAAGCGCCTTGCGCCCGTTCTTTCTCGATGACGCGGAGCGTCAAGCGTTTTATGCGCGGCACGAAAAGGCAGAGATTAGGCGCGGCAGACTTGAGGATTATAAGGGCCTGGTATTCCTGGGGATTGACGGCGGCTCGACCACGACCAAGGCTGTGTTGCTTGGGGAAAACAGGGAATTACTCTATACGTATTACAGCAGCAATGAAGGCAACCCCATCAAGATTGTAAGCGGCATCCTCGAAGACATTTACGACCGTCTGCCCGAAGAGGCGAACATCGCCGCTTCTTCCGTGACGGGTTATGGCGAGGCGCTGATCAGGGAGGCATTCAAGCTCGACCATTCGGAAGTGGAAACAATCGCGCACTACAAGGCGGCGAAACATTTTCTGCCGGAAGTGGATTTCATTCTGGACATCGGCGGGCAGGACATGAAATGCCTGCGTATTCGGGATGGCGTGATTGACAACATCCTTTTGAACGAGGCGTGCTCTTCGGGCTGCGGCTCGTTCATCGAAACCTTCGCGCAGTCGGTGGGAATGCCGGTCGCTGAATTCGCCCGCGAGGCGCTTTCCTCGCGCGCCCCGTCCGATCTTGGGTCGCGCTGCACGGTTTTCATGAATTCCAGCGTCAAGCAGGCGCAAAAGGAAGGCGCGTCGGTAGCCGACATTTCGGCGGGGTTGTCTTATGCGGTCATCAAGAACGCCTTAATCAAGGTCATCAAGATCAAAAGCCCCGAAGAACTGGGGCGGCACATCGTCGTGCAGGGCGGCACGTTCTACAATGATTCGGTGCTACGCGCCTTTGAACTGATTTCCGGGCGCGAAGCGGTGCGGCCTGACATTGCCGGACTGATGGGCGCGTTCGGCTCGGCGTTGATTGCGATGGAGCGCTGGCAGGGGCAGGACATGAGTTCAATGCTGCAAGTCGAAGAATTGCGCGATTTCGAGGTCAAGCATTCCCAGGCGCGTTGCCGTTTGTGTACCAACACTTGCGCGATGATCGTCAACCGTTTTTCGGACGGGAGGAAACTGATTTCCGGCAATCGTTGCGAGCGCGGGCTTGGCAAGCAGAAAACAGCGGACGATCTGCCCGATCTCTATACTTACAAATATGAGCGCGCGTTTGCTTACGAGCCGGTCAAAGGCGCGCCGCGCGGGGTGATCGGCGTGCCGCGCGCTCTAAACATGTTCGAGAATTATCCGCTATGGTTTACCTTCCTGACCGAGCTGGGGTTTGAGGTATTGTTGTCCTCGCCTTCTTCCCGCGCATTGCTGGAACAGGGGGCGGATACCCTGCCGTCGGACACGGTGTGCTACCCGGCCAAACTCGTACACGGGCATATCGTCGATCTGATAAAGCAAGGGGTGAAAAGCATTTTCTATCCCTGCATTCCTTTCGAGCAAAAGGAATTCGCCGACAGCGACAATCATTACAATTGCCCGGTCGTGACTTCATACCCGGAGCTGATTAGCAATAACATTGATTATCTGAAAGAAAACAATGTCGTCATGATTCAGCCGTACCTCTCATTAGAGGACGAGAAAAAACTTGCCAAACAATTGACGCGGGTTTTCCCTGATATTGCGGCTTCCGAGATTCGCCGCGCCCTTGGCCTTGCGTGGGCAGAGCAGGCGCGTGTAAGAGCCGAGATTGCCGGAAAGGGCGAAGAAGTCATTGCTTATCTTAAAGAGACGGGCAAGCAGGGAGTCATTCTTGCCGGACGCCCATATCACATTGATCCGGCCATTCACCACGGCATCCCGCAAATTATCACGTCGCTTGGCATGGCGGTGCTGACCGAGGACTCGGTGGCGCATCTGGGCAAGCTGGATGCGCCGTTACGGGTTGTCGATCAGTGGACTTACCATGCGCGTCTTTATCGCGCCGCCGCGCTGGCGGCGCATGAACCCGCGCTGGATGTGATTCACCTTAATTCTTTCGGCTGCGGGCTGGATTCGGTCTCGGTTGAGCAGGTGCAGGAAATCCTGGCTTATCGCAACCGGATTTATACCGGCATCAAGATTGACGAAGGCAGCAATCTGGGCGCGGCGCGTATCCGCATCCGCTCGCTGAAGGCAGCGCTGGAGGAGAGAAGTTCACGCCAGTCGGATGAGATTATCCATTTCCGCCCGTTACCCGGAAAAACGTCCCCGACATTTACCAGGGAGATGCGCGAATGCTCAACCATCCTCATCCCGCAGATGTCGCCGATGCATTTTCAGTTCATCGCATCGGCGCTGGAGCCTTGCGGCTATCGGGTTAAGGTGCTGGAAGATGCCTCGACGGAGGCGATTGATCTGGGGCTTCGCTACGTCAATAACGACGCCTGCTATCCTGCCATCATTGTTGTCGGGCAGATCATCGAGGCGTTGAAGTCCGGCGAATACGATCTGGGCAGGACGGCGGCGATGATTAGCCAGACCGGGGGCGGCTGCCGCGCCACCAACTACATCAGTTTCATGCGGAAGGCATTGCAGGACGCCGGATTTGCCGATGTGCCGGTCATTTCGTTCAACATGCTCGGCATGGAAAAGCACGAAGGTTTCAAGTTGAGCCTGCCGATGTTGAACCGTCTGATGATGGGGACGATTTATGGCGATCTGTTCAAGACCGTGTTATTCCGTACCCGGCCTTACGAGAAGGAAACGGGCGCGGCGGACGCCCTTTATGAGAAGTGGGTCGAGCGTTGCAAGGAAGCTGTTTTCAAAGGCAGTTTCAGGCGCTTTGGCAGGCTGATCCATGACATCGTGCGGGATTTCGACGCCTTGCCGCTGATTAATGACAGGCAGAAGCCAAGAATCGGACTGGTGGGGGAGATTCTCGTCAAATTCAATCCCGGAGCGAACAACGACATCATCCGCATCATCGAGGATGAAGGCGGCGAAGCTGTGATGCCGGGACTTATGGATTTTATGCTCTACTGCGCCTACGACCACGATTTCAACCACCGTCATTTTTCGCGCAGCAGGCTTGCGGCCCTGGCGGGCAACGTGGCTATAAGGGCGATGGAATTTTATCGCCGCGACATGAGAAAGGCGCTCTCGGCGAGCAAGCGGTTTTCCGCGCCGCCGACCATTGACCAGATTGCGAATTGCGCGGCTCCGTTCCTTTCACGCGGTAATCAGACCGGGGAAGGCTGGTTTCTGACTGGCGAAATGGCGGAACTTATCGAGCATGGCGTCCCCAACATCGTTTGTATGCAGCCTTTTGCCTGTATGCCCAACCACATCAGCGGCAAGGGAGTCATCAAGGCGTTGAAGGCGTATTACCCGGAAGCCAACATCACCGCCATTGACTACGACCCCGGCGCTTCGGAAGTCAACCAGTTGAACCGCATCAAGCTGATGCTCTCGGTGGCGTTCAAAAACATGCGACAGGAAGAAGAGCCGGAGGAAGATTTCGCCTGCTGCGCCTAAGCGAACTATTTGCCAGACCAAGTATGCTTCGGGTAAAATGGCTCGTCTAATCTGAAAGGTTTACCTTTGTCGCTCTTACCTAACTTTCCCCCTGCCCTGTTGGCTCTGGCCAATGGCATCGTATTCAGGGGAATTTCCATCGGCGCGGAGGGCGTAACCTCCGGCGAAGTGATATTCAACACCGCCATGGCTGGCTATCAGGAGATACTCACCGATCCTTCATATGCGCGGCAAATCGTCACCCTGACCTATCCCCACATCGGCAATACCGGCTGTAATGAAGAAGATTTCGAGTCCGTAGCCATTCAGGCGGCAGGTCTCGTCATTCGCGATCTGCCGATTCTGCCGTCCAATTTCCGCATGACGCAGAGGCTTGATGCCTGGCTGCGTAATGAGAACGTGGTGGCGATTGCCGGTTTGGATACCCGTAAGCTGACCCGCCTGCTGCGCGAAAATGGCGCGCAAGCGGGCTGCATCGTTACCGGCGAAGCGGGAGCAAAGCTGGATGCCGAGGCGGCGATAGCCGCTGCGCGAGATTTTCCCGGTCTTGGCGGTATGGACTTGGCGAAGGCGGTGACGACTTCCAATTCTTACGAGTGGATGGAGAGCGAATGGCGGCTGGGGGAAGGCTACGGCAAACAGGGTACGCCGCGCTGGCATGTGGTCGCGTTTGACTTTGGAGTCAAGCGCAACATCCTGCGTATGCTGACTTCGCGCGGTTGCCGTCTGACTGTGGTGCCTGCCTGGACGAGCGCCAAGGATGTGCTGGCGATGAAGCCCGATGGCGTCTTTCTCTCCAACGGACCGGGCGATCCTGAGCCGTGCGATTATGCTGTCGCCGCGATTCGGGAACTTGTGTCTGCGAAAATGCCGATCTTCGGCATCTGCCTGGGACATCAACTGCTCGCGCTGGCTTCCGGGGCGAAGACCATGAAGATGAAATTCGGCCATCACGGCGCGAATCATCCGGTAAAAGACCTCAATACCGGACAGGTGCTGATAACCAGTCAGAACCACGGTTTTGCGGTCGATCCGGCTACATTGCCGGACAATCTGCGGGTAACGCATGTGTCGCTGTTCGACGGTTCCATTCAGGGGATTGCCCGCGCGGACGCGCCCGCGTTTTCCTTTCAGGGGCATCCGGAGGCGATTCCCGGCCCGCATGATGTGGTTCATCTTTTCGACCATTTTATCAACTCCTTCAAAACCGGCTGATTTCGCATCCTGAGGGATACGGCGGCACGGCTCTGGCCTGTTTTATCGAGACAAAGAATGCCCAAACGCACAGACCTTGAAAGTATCCTGATTATCGGCGCAGGCCCCATTGTCATTGGGCAGGCGTGCGAGTTTGATTATTCCGGCGCGCAGGCGTGCAAGGCTTTGCGCGAGGAGGGTTATCGGGTCGTATTGGTAAATTCCAATCCGGCCACGATCATGACCGATCCGGAAATGGCGGACGTGACCTATATCGAGCCTGTTATCTGGCAAGTGGTCGAGCGCATCATCGAAAAGGAGCGCCCGGACGCGATTCTGCCGACGATGGGCGGACAGACGGCTCTGAATTGCGCGCTTGATCTTGCCAGACACGGCGTGCTGGAAAAATATAACGTCGAACTCATCGGCGCTTCCCGCGCGGCTATTGACAAGGCGGAAGACCGGCTGAAATTCAAGGAGGCGATGACCGGAATCGGACTCGGCTCCGCGCGATCCGGCATTGCTCACAACATGGAAGAAGCCTTGCGGGTGCAGGGCGGCATCGGCTTTCCGGTTATCATCCGCCCCAGTTTCACCTTGGGCGGCACAGGCGGCGGAGTAGCCTACAACACGGAAGAATTCCACGAGATTTGCAAGCGCGGGTTGGAAGCAAGCCCCGCGAACGAGCTTCTGATTGAAGAATCTCTCCTTGGCTGGAAAGAAATCGAGATGGAAGTCGTGCGCGACAAAAAAGACAACTGCATCATCATCTGCTCTATCGAAAACTTCGATCCGATGGGGGTGCATACCGGCGACTCCATTACCGTCGCTCCGGCGCAGACCTTGACCGACAAGGAATATCAGCTTGTGCGAAACGCCTCGATCGCCATTCTGCGCGAGATTGGCGTAGATACCGGCGGCTCGAACGTGCAGTTTGCGATAGACCCCAGGGATGGGCGCATGGTCGTGATCGAGATGAATCCTCGTGTTTCCCGTTCTTCGGCGCTTGCTTCCAAGGCTACGGGTTTTCCTATTGCCAAGGTTGCCGCCAAGCTCGCGGTCGGTTATACCCTTGATGAGCTGGCGAACGAAATCACCGGCGGCAGAATTCCGGTCTCGTTTGAGCCGACCATTGACTACGTTGTTACGAAGGTGCCGCGTTTTGCCTTTGAAAAATTCACCGACGCCGATTCCACCCTGACCACGCAGATGAAATCGGTAGGCGAGGTAATGGCTATCGGGCGCACTTTTCAGGAATCCCTGCAAAAGGCCTTGCGTGGACTGGAAGTGGGGGTGGACGGTTTTAATTTGAAGTCGGTTGATCCGGCGGCGATTGACGAACAACTGGCGCATCCTTCCCCTGAACGCCTTTGGTATGTTGCGGACGCTTTCGGCATCGGCATGTCGTTGGAAAAAGTGGCTGACTTGACCCGCATTGACCCCTGGTTTCTCGCGCAAATCAAGGAAATCGTAGACCTTGAATTGAAACTTGAGAAGCGCGCCCTTCTTTCCATTAGCGGGGAAGAAATGCGTTTTCTGAAAAAAAAGGGTTTTTCGGATCGGCGGCTTGCCCACCTTACCAAGACGAGCGAGCAGGAAGCGCGCGCGCATCGGCATACGCTCGGCGTGCGTCCGGTCTATAAACGGGTGGATACCTGCGCCGCTGAATTTGCCAGCGATACCGCCTATCTTTATTCCACCTATGAGGATGAATGCGAGGCCATGCCCACCGAGCGCAAGAAGATCATGGTTCTGGGCGGCGGGCCGAACCGGATTGGGCAGGGGATCGAATTTGACTATTGCTGCGTTCATGCGGCGATGGCAATGCGCGAGGACGGGTTTGAAACCATCATGGTCAACTGCAATCCTGAAACCGTCTCGACCGATTACGATACTTCTGACCGTTTGTATTTTGAGCCGTTGACTCTTGAGGATGTGCTGGAAATAGTCGCGGTGGAAAAACCTGTCGGCGTGATTGTCCAGTATGGCGGGCAGACGCCCCTGAAGCTCGCTCTCGCTCTTGAGGCCAATGGCGTTCCGATTATCGGAACGTCCCCGGAATCCATTGATATTGCCGAAGACCGCGAGCGTTTCCAGCAACTTTTGCATACGCTGGATTTGAAGCAGCCGCCCAACCGCACTGCCCGCACTGAGGAAGAGGCTTTGCGATTGGCGGATGAAATCGGTTATCCGCTGGTGGTGCGTCCTTCCTATGTGCTTGGCGGACGCGCGATGGAGATCGTGCACGGGCAGCAGGACCTTGAGCGTTATATGCGGGAGGCGGTCAAGGTTTCCAACGACGCGCCGGTGCTTCTTGATCGTTTTCTGAACGATGCCTGCGAGGTGGATGTGGATGCCCTCTCGGACGGTAGGGATGTAATCATCGGCGGCATCATGGAGCACATTGAGCAGGCGGGCGTTCATTCCGGCGATTCTGCCTGTTCGTTGCCGCCTTATTCCCTTTCCGCCGAAATCATGGACGAGTTGCGCCGCCAAACCGGGCTGATGGCCAGGGCGTTGAATGTCGTCGGTCTAATGAATGTACAGTTTGCCGTGCAGGACGATACTGTTTATGTGCTGGAAGTCAATCCAAGGGCTTCGCGCACTGTGCCTTTTGTTTCCAAGGCTATAGGGCTTGCCCTTGCCAAGATCGCCGCCCGCTGCATGGTCGGCAAGACCCTTGCTTCGCAGGGCATGACGAAGGAGATTGTGCCGCCTTATTTTTCGGTGAAAGAGGCGGTTTTTCCCTTCGTCAAATTCCCCGGCGTGGATACCATTCTGGGGCCGGAGATGAAATCAACCGGAGAAGTCATGGGCGTGGGGGAGACTTTTGCCGAAGCCTTTGTCAAATCGCAACTGGCGGCGGGGGTTGTTCTTCCTTCCGGCGGCAAGGCTTTTTTGTCCATGAAAGAGAGCGATAAGCCCAAGGTGGCGGAGATTGCCAGCCTGCTTGTTGACGCGGGGTTTTCCCTTGTGGCGACAAGGGGGACTGCCGCCGTCATTCAGGCGGCTGGTATTCAGGTTCAGGCGGTAAACAAGATTGTCGAAGGCCGCCCGCACATTGTCGACATGATAAAGAATCAGGAAATCTCGATCATCATCAACACGGTGGAAGAAAAGCGGCAGGCGATCAATGATTCCCGCTCCATTCGCGTATCCGGCCTGCAAGCGCGGGTAGCCATGTATACAACCTTCTGGGGCGCGGAAGCCGCTGTTGAGGGTATTCTTGCGGGCGACAAGCTGGAAGTTTATCCGCTGCAAAGACTGCACGAACGCCTGCATTGAGCTACTTCGTCGCCGCTCGGTATAGACGATCCAGAACCGCCTGCCATGTTGCGGGCGGGGTTTCGACAATGATTCCGGCAAGGTTGTAACCGTCCAGCTCGCGCAGAGTCATGTAGAGCGTGCGCGCGTAGGCTTCCGGCGAAGAACCCAGACAACGCCAGAGATGCGTTGAATTCTCATCCGGTTTGGCGCGACAGGAAATTACCCCCAATTGATGCCCGGCGGCATGTGCCAATAACAAGGGCAATTCTTCCGAAGGACACAATGCAAGCGGCGTTCTGGGCGCGTAGTGCGAAACCAATGAGCCGGAAACGCGAGGTGTTTGTCCCATGCCTTGCCCATCAGCATCTTCTCCGGCATTTGCGCGAAAATGTACAGGCTGCCGCATGGCTTTTTCCAGTTCGGCGGGGGCAATAACGCCGGGGCGCAAGATTACCGCGCCCGCGCTATCCAGCCGGGTCAAATCCAGAATGGTGGATTCTATGCCCACCTGGCAGGAACCGCCGTCCAGTATTGCCACCGTATCGCCGAAATCTTCCCGCACATGCGAGGCCAAAGTGGGGCTGATACGCCCGAAACGATTGGCGGAAGGCGCGGCAATTCCGGCTGTCGCCGAGACTTTTGCAAAGGCGCGGAGGAGTTTTCGCGCGACCGGATGAGCGGGAACGCGAAGCCCGATACTCATCTGTCCGCCGGTGACGAGGGGAGAAACCCGGTCATGTTTTTTCAGGATCAGGGTAAGCGGCCCCGGCCAGAAAGCCTCCGCCAATTCCCAGGCAGAAGGCGGAATATCCGCCGCCCAATGCGCCATGTTTGCGCCTTCGGCAAGATGCACGATCAAGGGATGATCGGCGGGGCGTTCCTTGGCGGCGAAAATTTTGCCGACCGCCGCCGGATTGGCCGCGTCCGCGCCCAGACCGTAGACGGTCTCCGTCGGAAAAGCCACCAGTTCGCCCGCAAGCAGCAGGGAAGCCGCCCGTTCGATTTCGGAACAATCCGCTTCAGGATTCAGCATTGCCTGTCAATTCTCGTCATTAAAAATCGCGCTACCTGCAAACCTCGTCCCCTATTTACAGTTGCTTGTAGATGCTCGGAAAACCAACGATCAACACCACCTTTTTTTCTTCGTCGAGCGCGTAGATGATGTAATTACCTTTATGGCGCACAGAGCGTAATCCGTCTCCAAGGTTGGGGTTGAGCGGATACAGCATGGGGTTGCGAACGATCTTGCGTACCCGCTCCAAAAGCTCACGCTTATAAACAGTCGCATGCTTTGCGCCCCAACGCTCTTTTGAATAAGCAATCTCGTGACCGAGTTCGGCCTTCGCTTCTTCTGTAAGCAGACCGCGATAGGTCATGCCTCAAGCTCGTGCTTGTCAGACAATTCATTGAATGCTTCCTCAACGCCCTGCAAGCGATCAAGGTTGTTGAGCGCCCGCTGCCGCCGCGCCTGCATTTCCTGGCGAAGCTCTTTCATGTCTGCCAGTTCACGCCCAGCCAGATGATCGAAAAAATCGCGCAAGGCTTCCCGTACCAATTCGCTTGCGCTGCCATACATGCCTGCTTCGACCTCTTGGTGAACAAGCCTTTCCAACTGCTGCGGTAACGACACATGCAACCCCATGACATACCCTCCATTTCATGGTCTGATAGTAGCACGATTACAAACTATGTCAATCTTTTACATCCCATCCTGGAATCCAAGCCCAAAACCCTTGTCTTTTTTCTCTTTAGCGTGGTGGCGCTGAAGTTCAAAGTGGCTCCGTGGCCTTCCTGTTTCAGCAGCTCGCGCTGTTGCCGCAAGGCGGATTCAAGCATCGGTTTCTGGCGCGGCGGCGCAGTATTGGGGTTAGCCCCCTTTCCCAAAGGGGGTGGCGCGAAGCGCCGACGCTTTGCCGGATAGCTGTTCAAACGTAGTGAATCGTTCAATCCGCCACAATCTCATGTGACCTCTTCCAGCCGGTCAGGGTTGTTTGATGGCAACGAAACACGCCTTTTTGCCGGTCTGCAAAATAGAGTTCCAGACAGCAGGCATTTGTCGGAAAGGCCAGGTCTTGCCAGGGAATATCAATTTCGGAAAACAGCCTTGTTTCCAGACTTTCACTTCCCGGCGCGTGTTTTCCCGCAACCAGCCTTGCGCGATAAAAGACATGTACCTGATCAATGCCCGGCACGTCAATCAAGGCAAAAAGTTCCGCCGCCTCGATTTCGGCCTGGGCTTCTTCCCGTGTTTCCCGCGCCGCCGCCTCAAGCGAGCTTTCGCCGTTTTCCATGAATCCGGCGGGCAGGGTCCAAAGGCCCATGCGCGGCTCTATGGCGCGACGGCAGAGAAGAATCCGCCCCTCCCATTCGGCAACGGCTCCCAGAACCAGACGGGGATTTTCGTAATGGATGTAGCCGCAGGTATCGCAAACGGCGCGCAGACGGTCATCCCCTGTCGGGACACGCGCCTCTACCTGCTGACCACAGTACGGGCAATAACGAATCATGGATAAATCCGGGAAAGCAATTTGGGAGAGTATAATAGGTTGCGCCTGCGAATCCCAGTATCAGGAATCAGGGATCAATTGTTGGAGCGTTTTTGGATTGGCTGTCTTTACCGCGCCTTGTGCCATACCATCGAGCGAGCCTGCTTTCAAAACGAGGCGCTACTTCCGACAGCCCGACCGGGCGTTTACCGCTCGTTTATGCCATAATGCGCCATTTGCCAATTCAAAGGATTGTCATGGACGAAAACAAGGCCAAGGCGCTGGCCGCCGCGCTTGCCCAAATAGAAAAACAGTTCGGCAAAGGCTCCATCATGAAAATGGGAGCAGCCGAAATTGACGAAGGAATCCAGGTGGTATCCACCGGCTCCTTGGGACTGGACATCGCGCTCGGCATAGGCGGTTTACCGCGCGGAAGAGTAGCGGAAATCTACGGGCCGGAATCATCCGGCAAAACCACCCTCTGCCTGCATGTAGTAGCAGAAGCCCAAAAACAGGGCGGAACCGCAGCCTTCATTGACGCAGAACACGCGCTCGATCCGCAGTACGCGCAAAAACTCGGAGTCAACGTGGAGGATCTCCTGATCTCCCAACCGGATACCGGCGAACAGGCGCTTGAAATCGCCGACATGCTGGTCAGATCAGGTTCGGTCGACATCATCGTCATTGACTCGGTGGCGGCGCTGACCCCCAAAGCGGAAATCGAGGGCGAAATGGGCGAATCGGTAATGGGTCTGCACGCCCGCCTGATGAGCCAGGCGTTAAGGAAACTCACCGCCAACATCAAAAAAACCAACACGCTCGTGATCTTCATCAACCAGATCAGAATGAAAATTGGTCTGGTGTTCGGCAACCCGGAAACCACAACCGGCGGCAACGCCCTGAAGTTCTACTCCTCCGTGCGCCTCGAAATACGCCGCGCAGGCTCCGGGCAAATCAAAAAAGGCGAAGAAATAATCGGCAACGAAACCAAGGTCAAGGTGGCCAAAAACAAGGTCGCGCCCCCATTCAGGGAAGCGTTTTTCGACATCCTCTACGGCAGCGGCATCTCCCGCGAAGGCGAAATAATCGAGTTGGGCGTCGCATGCAAAGCCATTGACAAGTCCGGCGCATGGTACGCCTACAAAGGCAACAAGATCGGTCAGGGCAAAGACAATGTGCGCGAATTTCTGAAAGCGCAACCGGAGATTGCAGCGGAAATTGAAGCGACTATTAGGGCAGCTGACCGGCAGTGCTTCTTCACCAAGCCCGGCAAGACGACACCCTCAACCCGCTCCAAAAACGAAGAAGAATAATAATGGCGGGACTGCGGGGAAAAGCCCTTGCCCTTCTGGCGCGACGCGAATATAGCCGCGCCGCGCTGGCAAAAAAACTCGCGCCTCACGTCGAATCAGAAGCCATGCTGGAGAAACTCCTGGACGACCTGGTCGCCGCCGATCTGCTCTCGGATGCGCGTTTCGCCGCCAGCCGGGTAAATGCGTTAAGCGCCCGTCGCGGCAACGCCCGCTTGGCGCATGAACTCGGTCAGGAAGGAGTGGCAGCCGAAGAAATTGCGACCGCGCTTCTTGAAGCGGGCGACGAGAATGAGCGATGCCTGACCGTCCTGCAAAAAAAATTCGGCGCTCCCCCCGCGACCCTGGCCGAACGGGCGCGGCAAGTCCGCTTTCTCAGGTATCGCGGATTTTCCTCCGCCAGTATCCAAAACGCGCTAGGCATTACGGAGCTTGATGATGTCCAATGAAGCCGATCCGACAAGCGTCCTCGAAGCGCGAAACCTATGCAAACGCTTCAAGTCGCGCACTGTAGTCTCCGATGTCTCCTTCCAGGTAGAGAGCGGGGAAGTCGTGGGACTGCTGGGGCCGAACGGCGCGGGCAAAACCACATGCTTCTACATGATTGTGGGGCTGATTGCCGCCGACGCGGGCGAAATCCTGCTAGATACGCAACCGATTACCCGTATGCCCATGCATCGGCGGGCAAAATTGGGACTCGCCTACCTGCCGCAAGAAGCGTCAGTATTCAGAAAATTGACCGTAGCGGAAAACATTCAGGCAGTCCTGGAACTGTTCCACACTTCCGCCTCAGAAATAAACGAGCGTCTGGAAGGCCTGCTGGAAGAACTGCACATAACTCACATTCGCCACACCCTTGCCGCCGCGCTATCCGGCGGCGAGCGGCGGCGAGTGGAAATCGCCCGCTCGCTTGCGACCGAGCCGCGCTTCATCCTGCTTGACGAACCCTTTGCCGGAGTCGACCCGATCGCGGTTCTGGACATCCAGAAAATCATCCGCTTCCTGAAAGAGCGCGGCATCGGCGTATTGATAACCGACCACAACGTGCGGGAAACCCTGGGAATCTGCAACCATGCCTGGATTCTAAATGAAGGACAGGTATTGGCGCAGGGCGCGCCCGCCGAAATAGTCTATAATGAGACCGTGCGTCGAATTTATCTCGGCGAACATTTCCATCTATAGCCCGCTGCCTGGGATTTATCCCCATGAAACCATCCCTTCAGCTCAAAATCTCCCCGCAACTGGCGCTAACCCCGCAGTTGCAGCAGGCTATCAAGCTCTTGCAGCTCTCGACTATGGAAATGCAGCAGGAAATTGAGCGTTATTTACTGGAAAATCCAATGCTGGAACGGGAAGAAGAGGAAGAAAACAGATACCTCGCTCATGACCAGCGACCAGAGCAGGAATACGAAAGACAAGACGAGTCCGAAAGGGATAACGACAGCTCGCTCTCCGCCCTGGAACTCGAAGAAGAACGCTGGTATCAGGACGGGGGAACAAGCTACGATAAGCAAGGCAGTCGGGAACGCGACGACGAGGACGTGGAAGCGCAGGATTTACAGGCAAGCGCCACCACCCTGCGCGACCATCTCATCTGGCAATTGAGCCTGTCCCTGTTCTCCGACCGGCAAAAGGACATGGTAAGAATCCTGATCGAAGCTCTGGACGAAAATGGCTATCTCGCGGTACCCTTGCAGGAATTATGGGCTAACATCCCGCAGGAATATAAAACCAGCGTCCGGGAGTGGGTTACGGCGTTAAGAAATCTGCAAAGCCTTGATCCGACAGGAGTGGGGGCGCGCTCGCTCAAAGAATCGCTACGCATACAGTTGCGCTCGGATGAAGAAGCTCCGCCCGGCGTCAGAAGATTGGCTCTCGCCATCGTCGAACGACATCTGGGACTACTCGCCAACCGCGATTTTGCCGCCCTTAGAAAACGTCTCAACTGTAGCGAAGAACGCCTGAAAGCCGCGCATACGCTCATCACCAGCCTCAATCCGCACCCCGGCGCCCGTTTTTCATCCTTCAACGCGCGCTACATCGTGCCGGACGTGTTGGTACGCAAGGTAAGGGGACGCTGGCTCTCCCAAATCAACCCGGACGCTTACCCCAGACTGCGGGTAAATCGCCTCTACGCCGACATTCTTGCCCGCCAGCGGCGTGGAGACAGCCCTTTGTCCGCGCAATTACAGGAAGCGCGTTGGCTGATCAAGAATATCGAGCAGAGATTCGCCACCATTCTGCAAGTATCCCAAAGCATCGTGGATAGGCAGCGGCAGTTCTTCGAGCACGGCGAAATAGCCATGCGCCCCTTGATACTGCGCGAAGTCGCCGACGAGATAGGATTGCATGAATCCACCGTCTCCAGAGTTACCAGCCAGAAATACATGGCGACACCTCGCGGAATCTTCGAATTCAAATATTTTTTCGGCAGCCATGTCGCTACCGATTCCGGCGGCGCATGTTCCGCAACCGCCATCAGAGCATTGATCAAACAGTTGATCGGAGAAGAAGATGGCAAAAAACCATTGTCGGATAGCCAAATATCCGAAATACTAGGCAGACAAGGAATCGTTGTCGCCCGACGTACTGTGGCAAAATATCGGGAGACCGTCGGAATTCCGCCGGTAAATCTGCGTAAAACCCTGTAAAAACCCTAAAAGGAGAAGACATGAATCTGCAAATCAGCGGGCATCACATTGAAGTAACTCCTGCCTTGCGCTCCTACGTGGAAACCAAGCTGGAGCCGGTTACCCACCACTTTGAAAGAGTTATCGCCATTACCGTAATCCTTTCCGTCGACAAACTGAAACAAAAAGCGGAAGTCACCGTGCAGGTTCCCGGCAGAAATATCTTTGTGGGAAGCACAGACAGCGACCTCTACGCCGCCATTGACAGCATGTGCGACAAACTGGATCGCAAGGTGCAACAGCACAAGCAGAAAATCAGCGATCTTCGCCGTCGCGGCGCAAGGGTCACCGAGCATCTCGCGGAGTAATGCCATCCGGCAGATTCGCCATGAACCCTATCGCCGCCATCCTGCCGGAATCCCGTATCTTGCTGGGATTGGAAGCCGGCAGCAAAAAACGTCTGCTTGAAGAAGCAGGATTGCTTATCGAGGCCACATCAGGCATTGACCGCTTGCTGGTTTTCGACACCCTGCTCGCCAGGGAAAAACTGGGCTCCACCGGACTCGGACATGGGGTCGCCATTCCGCATAGCCGGATCAGTGGCCTCAAGGAAGCAGTCGGAGCCTTCATCCGGCTGGCGGATCCCCTTGATTTCGACGCGCCTGACGGCAAGCCGGTTTCTCTGGTCTTTGCGCTGCTCGCGCCGACAGAACCTGTAGAGCCTTCGCTCCAAATCCTGGCTCTGCTGGCCGGAGCCTTTGACGAGCGATCGTTCCGCGATCAACTCTCCGCCGCACCGAACGCCGCCGCCGCGCGGGCGCTTCTCGCAAATATCGGTTAAGCCATGCAGGAAGTAGGCATCGTCCAACTCTACGAAGATCACTGCGACAAGCTGGGGCTTGTCTGGGAGCTGGCGGTCGGCGTCAAGCGGCGAATCAGCCTGAGAGAAAGCGGCATCTATGGCGCCGATGTGATTGGACACATGAATCTCATCCATCCTGAACGGCTACAGGTCATCGGCGCTGCGGAAATCGCCTGGATAGACCGCATCTCCGAAGCGCAATTTGCCAGACAGTTAGGCGAACTTGCCGCCGCCCAGCCGCCCGCGCTCATTGTCGCCGAGGGTCTGCCCATCCCTGAGCGTCTGCGAAAGATATGCGAAATCACCCATACGCCGCTGTTTACCTCCACCAAACCCTGCGCCGCCGTAGTCGAAGTGCTCCGCATTTATCTGTCAGGCCAACTGGCGGAAACAACTTCCATACACGGGGTATTCATGGATGTGCTGGGCATGGGCGTGCTGATTACCGGCGATTCCGGCATCGGCAAGTCCGAGCTGGCGCTGGAGCTTATCTCGCGCGGACACGGACTGATCGCCGATGATGTGGTGGAACTCGCGCGAATCGCGCCGAATACTCTGGAAGGACGCTGTCCCGGCATGTTGCAGGATTATCTCGAAGTGCGCGGACTCGGTCTTTTGAATATCCGCTCCATCTTCGGCGAAACTGCCGCGCGCCGGAAAATGAGCTTGCAACTCATTGTCTACCTGCAAAGACCGGCAGCCAACGCGGAAACGCCGCGCCTGCCCCTGGACTCGCAAACCCAGAAAATTCTCAATGTCCCGATCCGCAAAGTCGTCATTTCGGTCATGGCGGGACGTAACCTTGCCGTCTTGATCGAAACCGCCGTCCGCAACACCATCCTGCAAATGCGCGGCATTGACAGTATGCAGGAATTCATCTCCCGCCAGCAGCAAGCGCTGGTGCTGGACGACATGCTCTAATAGTCATTCCCCAAAATCCCAATACTTTGTCGCCTTCGCCTTGCAGTACTTGCCAGTACTGTCTGCGGCTCATCTTCGCGTCTTGGCATTTTGGGAAATTATTATAAATACGCGATTGCCAGGGAGAACACGCTTTGCTCCCCTCTCCTGCGTGCAGGAGAGGGGCTGCGGGAGAGGGCTGATAATGCTGCGATTGCTGCCAGCTTGGAGAAAAATGTACGTGCTTGAACAATTGTTAAGCGCAATTCTCGAAATGAATGGCGAGGTGAGCGAGACAGTTGTTTTTGGAGCATTGAGGCTCTCTAACCTGTGTCGAGGAATTCCCGGCCTTTTAGGCCGGGGTGACTCAACCGAACCACGCTAAACAAAAAAAGCAGAGCCTGGACTCTGCTTTTTTCATGACTGGCCAATTTCAACCCAAGGGTATCAACCCAATGGCTCAGGCTCTTCAGCCGGCGCAGGATCTTCGGCAACATCAGCTTCTTCAGCAGCGGTCTCTTCAGCAGCGACCTCTTCAACTTCAAGATCGGCCTCCTCGTCGGCAAGCGGCGCCTCTTCTTCAACAGGCGCAGCATCAAGATCGGGAGCAACATCAGGAGCGATGATTACAGGAGCGGTTTCAACAGGGGCATCGGCGGGACAACCGGCGACCGCCAAGGCAAGAGCCAGCAACGCGGCAACGAAGAGGGATTGTTTCATTTTTGATCCTTTAAAAGTGACAGGGGAGAAAATTTTGATCGGAAAACCCATCAAATTATACAGTATATCAGCTATCAAAGGTTATATACAACAAATATTACACAAAACTGTGCGGCGCGGCAAAAAAAGCGCAAATTATCGCAGCCCGGTCATTTCCGGCGAAAAAGACTTGCTGGGCGCTGCCCAAATCTCGGAGAAAAGATTGGCGTAAGACTGGACTTCATTGGCGTCATCCAGCACGAGCTTACAGCGCGGGTGTTCCAGATCAAAGCGCACTACCAAATGACACCCATCGGCCAGTATCATGCAATCGCGCCGGGGAACGAAGGTTGCAGATACCTCCTGTATCTTCATGGTGTGGCTGTAAGCCCGCATGAGCCGCAGGAGACGGGGATGCTTTTGCGACAACATGCGGGTATCGCGCAGGGCAATACGAACCGACGCCCTGGGATTATCAACCAGGAGAGAGCGCAGAGTTTCTATGTTCGCGGTCTCGGCAAGCCCGGTCTTGTCAAGGTCGTCGTCGAAAATGCAAACCTCCGAACTCGCCTGCACAAGCACTTCTGCAAACGAAGTCCGAAAATCACGCCACGAGTTGTAAATGTTCTGGTTCATGAGGAGAGAGTTTAACCCTACCGCCTATAAAATTACATACTTTTTGGAGAATAAACAAATGCCTGTCGGTATCGTCGTCGCACTCGACCATGAAGCAAGGGGAATAGTCCGCCAGGACGGCAAGGCAGTATTCGTGGAAGGCGCTCTGCCCGGCGAAACCGTGGAATACGCAAGTTTTCGCAAAAAGCCGAACTACGAACAGGCGCGTCTCATCAGGATCATTCGCCCGGTAGCCGAACGGGTCGCGCCGCGCTGCCCGCATTTTGGCGTCTGCGGCGGCTGCGTCATGCAGCATCTGGATGCTGCCGCCCAGGTCGCGGTAAAACAACGGGTACTGGAAGACAATCTTTTTCATATCGGACGCGTGCGCGCGGAAGAAATCCTGCCGCCCATTCACGGCTCTCCCTGGGGGTATCGCCGCAAGGCGCGCCTCGGAGTACGCAAGGTAGCCAAAAAAGGAGGCGTCCTGATAGGCTTTCGTGAAAAAAGAAGCAGCTACATTGCCGATCTTGCAAGCTGTCCGATTTTGCCGCCCAAGGTATCCGCGCTCCTTTTGCCGTTGCGGGCGCTGATTGACGGCTTATCCGTTTCTGAACGGCTCCCGCAGGTGGAAGTCGCCGCAGGCGATACGTGCGTCGCGCTGTCGCTCCGTATTCTGGAGCCATTGACTATTGATGACAAAAGAAAGCTGCGCGCGTTTGCCGACAAGCATCATGTTGTTTTTTATCTACAACCCGGCGGGCCGGACAGTTTGTTGCGTTTTTATCCTTTTGAGCCTCCGCTTGCCTACAATCTGCCGGAATTTTCGCTCGCCATGAATTTTAGTCCCGCAGACTTTACCCAGGTCAACCATGACATGAACCGCGCCCTGATTCGCCGCGCCTTGCAATTGCTGGACATACAGCCCGGCGAACGAGTGGCCGATTTGTTTTGCGGACTTGGCAATTTCACCCTGCCCATTGCCCGCCAGAGGGCGCGGGTGATCGGAATTGAGGGTAATGCCGCGCTGGCCTTGCGCGCGGAAGAATGCGCGCGGGAAAATGGGCTTGCCGACGGGTTTGCCGAAACCCCTCGTTTTGTCGTATCCAACCTGTTTGAATGCGATTCGGATTTTTTCTCCGCCTTGGCGGAAAAGCCGGAAAAACTCCTGATTGACCCGCCCCGCGAGGGCGCGATCGCAGTAGTCAAGGCCTTGCCGGAGGCAGGCGAGCGACCGCGCCGCATTGTATATGTCTCCTGCAATCCCGCTACACTTGCCCGCGATGCCGGAATTCTTGTCCACCAGAAGACCTATCGTCTGGCGGCGACCGGGATTGTCAACATGTTTTCGCATACCGCGCATGTGGAATCCATAGCCCTTTTCGTGGCGACGGATACGGCATCGTGCTAGAATCGCCTACCTTTGGAGGTGTGGCAGAGTGGTCGATTGCACCGGTCTTGAAAACCGGCAACGGGCAACCGTTCGTGAGTTCGAATCTCACCGCCTCCGCCAAATCCTTGCCCTATGAATAGAAAATGCGTTTGCTACCATCGGCATACGCGACTTGACATCATTCGCATACCTTACTAGGATAATCGGATTTTATTGCTTGCCACCTACAAGCTTTGGCGGGAGAGTTTGTTATGCGAAAGACTTTTGATGAACATGCGTCAGACCTTCCGGGCGGAACTGCCCAGATAGCGAAATTGTTTGGCGCTACGGCAATAGCGACAGTTTTGTCCCTGATCTCAACATCGGCAGAGGCGCAGGAGACCATTGTTTATTCGGGCGACACAAGTCAACTTGGGAATCCGTCAACTGTCTGGCCGAATCCGCCTTATACGCCTTCCGTGCCGAATTCCTTATTTCCGCGCAATTTCTTGAGCAGTAACAGCGTCACGGTTAACAGCGGAGCCATCGGCGGTCATGTTTTTGGCGGCATTGCGGCGTACAGCGATCAAAATGCTGACGACAACGCCGTCATTATAAATGGCGGGACGATCGGTACATCTACCGGCGGAAATGTTTTTGGCGGCTGGAGTCTTGACAGTAGCGCGTCAGGCAATAGTGTCGAGGTTAATGACGCCACGGTGCGCGGGATTGTTTTCGGCGGCTGGAGGAACGGAGGTACCAGCTCCAGCGATGTGTCCGACAATACCGTAACCATCAATTCAGGCGCGGAGATGCGGGGCAATATTTACGGCGGATACTCGCAAGGCCAGAACGGCAACATCAGCGGGAACAAAATCGTTATCAACGACCGTGCTGTGAGAGGAACCGCCAGCAGCCCATCTATTATTGCGGGCGCATACAGCGCCCTCCTCCTGAATAACGTGTTTGACAACTCGGTCACCATTGATGGGGGAACCATCAGCTACGCCAGCATTTACGGTGGTCGGGGGCAGGTTAATTCCCCCATCACCAAAAACACTGTCACCATCGGCAGCGGAACAATCTCGAACAGCACGATATACGGCGGCCAGAACATAAACAACGGAGCGGTCAGCGAGAACAGCGTGGTAATCCTGGGCGGAAGCGTCGGCGCGACGATCTATGGCGGTCACTCCAGCGGCGGCAGCGCCGTTACGGGAAATACGGTCTCAATCAGCGGCGGTTCCGTTACGGGCGATATTTACGGCGGCTACAGCAACCGCGGGTCGGCTACGGGCAACATCGTTACCGTTGACGGGGCGGCAAGCCTCACAAACGCCAATCTATTCGGCGGCTTTGTCAATTCCGGCAGCGGGGATGCCTTCACCGGCAATACCCTGAACAAGAACAGCGCAGCTACGGTCAATACTGCGCGAAACTTCGCAGTCGTCAATTTCGGCTACACGGGCGATGCCAGCATAGGAACCCTATACACCACGCCAACCGGCAGCAGCCTGTCCGGCATTACCCTGAATACAGGCGCTTTAGATGTCAACTTCGGCGGCGTCATCACCGGCACAGGCAATCTGACCAAGACCGGCACAGGGACGTTGATTTTGACAAACACGAACAACTATTCCGGCGGCACGATTGTCTCCGACGGAATCTTGCAGATCGGCAATGGCGGGGCTACCGGCAGTATCACAGGCAACATTCTCAACAACGCCAATGTCACCTTCAACCATTCCAATTATGTTTACAGCGGCATCATAAGCGGCATTGGCAGTCTGACCAAGATCGGCGCGGGGACGTTGATTTTGACAGGCGCGAACAACTATTCCGGCGGCACTATTGTCTTCGACGGAATCTTGCAGATCGGTAACGGCGGCGCTACCGGCAGTATTACTGGCGATATTGTCAATAATGCCCATGTCGCCTTCAATCGTTCCAATAATGTTTATTACGACGGTCAAATCACCGGAACCGGCAAGATTGTGCAGGGCGGCTCAGGGGCGCTCGCGCTAACGGGCGGCGATAACAACAAATTTAACGGCGGGACGGAGATCGAGTCTGGCACGCTCCTGATTACCGACAGTTATTCTTACAATCAGGCGGATGACGTGGATAGTAGCGCCGGTTATCTGACGTTTACAGGCGCGACAGGGCAGAAGAATATCGTCCTTCAGAACTACGACCCCATCGGTATCTTGTTGACAAACTCTTTCCGCACACAAAGCGGCGCAGGACATGACAACAACGTCGACCTGAGATCATCGTCGCCCGTGGCAGTTACCGGCATTGGTATTGGGGGCGACGGCGGCGTGTTTTATGTCGCGGCAGACACGACGATGAACGTGACCGCGAATACCCTGCTCCTGATGGATAACAAGGCGAATAACGGAAATTTGAACGACCTGTACGTCGAATCCGGCGGAGTATTCAATCTGACAGTCCATGAAGCCGAGGGTGAAGTGCCCGCAGGAGTTGATTTCATGAGTGGAATCGGCGGCGAAGGGACGCTGAATATTTCTACCAAAGGTTTAGCTGCCGTTTTATTTCAGAGCGATTCTGGCGGAGTATTTGCAATGGGAACGACGAATGTCAAGGGAGATGAAGAAAATATTGCTATCCTCTCCTTGTTAAGACTAGATTCGTCAAAGGCTCGCCTAACTTTTACAAACACAGGCACCTTCAGCGTCACGGGAGACACAAATCCCATATCGGCAGTGCTGATGGGCGATGGCATCGTCAAGGCGACCGTGATCAACATCACAGATGGAGCTGCGCTGGCTCCTACTGACAAAAGTAAGGCCGGTACGCTTACCCTTGAGGCTGACACGGTCAACCTCAACGACTTTGCTTTGCTATACACGGCGTTCGGAGCGCAGGAACCCTTGGATACCACTCATCCCGATAGCATTCCGATCAGCAACAACGATCTGCTGTACATAAACAGCAATAACGCAACACTGACCAATGGCGTTGTGTATTTCAAGACGGTGACTGGAAACTCTTTTGGCGAGGGGGATTATCTTGTTATCAGATCGACAAACGGCTTCAGCAATATCGGTAGTGACAACGATCTGAAGAACCAGCTCCATACAATCATGGTGGACGGGTTTGAGCTTAAGCCCAATGAAGACGGCCCGCGCGGAGGGGATTACGGGTTAAAACTCGGCGGTGATCCCAATGTATCGGGAGGGTGGCAGACCGGATCAACCAACGTATGGTTCGCGCATTCCTTGAACTCGCTCACAATGGCGTGGACGGGAACCGGAACCGAAGCCGCCCCAGTTAACGGATCCTGGGAGAGCGGCGAACTCTTTTATTCGCTGCAGGATTCCGTGGGAGAGCACGAGCGCCGATTCCTGACCGGCGACAAGGTTTATATTTCCGGTGGCAATCCCTTCACTATCAATCTTCACGGAAGCGATTCATTGACTGGTCAAAAAATCGTCGTCAGCGGTCTCGTTATCGGAAGAAACATGGACGGATATGACACAGACGGCGGAGTCTACACCATCAGCGGCGATGGCGGCATCACGGCGGACAAAGACTCCGCATTCGGTACTATTTTGCAGGATAGCGGCGTTGATGACAATGTGCTCAAGACTGGCAAGCTGCAAAAATATGGCGACAATACGTTGAAGTTCACTAACACTGGCGGCAATCTGTTCAGGGAAGGGATCGAACTCCACGGCGGCGTGGTGGAGTTTACACAGGCGGAGCAGCTTGACGACGGAGGAGAAGGGATTAAATTCGCAGGAGATTCGGCGCTCAAGGCTTTGGAGAATGTCATGCTGGATAACGTCATAGAGATTGATGACGGCTTTATCGGTAGCCTTGGCGCAGACGCCAACGTAGTTTTCACCTACACCGGCAACCTGATCGGCACGGATAGTTCCACGCTCGACAAGAGCGGCGCGGGAACCGTGCGGCTTGACGCGACATCCGGTTTCGCGGGCATGATTACGGTTTCCGAAGGGACTCTTGAAGTCGTCGGCAATTACGGCAACACGGCGCAATTCAACGTTAAAGATGGCGGGACTCTGTCCGGCACGGGAATCATTGGCACAACATCGGGCGGAACAATAGAGTCGGGCGGAACGCTGAAACCCGGCGGCCTGGATGACAATGCTTTCTTGACGATCATCGGCGATCTGACGTTTGCGGCAGGAAGCAATTTCGATATCCGCTTGGAATTCGGAGTCGAGAATAACGACAAAGTCATACTAGAAAGCGGCACGGCAAGCATTGGGAGTCAGACGGCAAACCTGAACGCAAAGGTTGATTTCTGGAAAAATACGGGTAGCTTCAATGGTCCATACACGATCATTGACGCTTCCGACGGAACTGTGGGTAATACTTCCGACGAGTTCATCCTGAAGGCTTTTGGCCTTCCCCGTGGCTGGAATCCGGTGAACGGATGGAATGACGATTTGTTTCAACTTGAGTTCCGCTATGATCCGAACAACGGCTTTGGCGCGATCGGCTTCACCCATAATCAGACCGCAATCGGAAAAACCATTGATTGGTTTGTCGCCAACAGGGATCCCGGCATCCGACATTTGATCGACAGGGTGTCCGATCCGGATTGGAGCAATCGGGAAGTTGCCAAACAACTGGATCAGCTGCACGGTGATTTGACACCGAACGCCTTTTTCCTGGCGTTGAAGGAGCCGTGGCGACATCCGTTCAACCGGCTCTTGCCCGGTTCGTATTACAGTCAGTCCTACGACGGTATCCGGTCAGAGGCGCGGGCATGGGCTGAATTCATCAACCGCTACGAAGACCTTGACCACGACGGCAACGCCCACGGCTCCACGATACATCGCAACGGGATTGCTGTAGGCGTGGATTACCCGCTCTCCCCGCACTCCGTAGTCGGGATGACGCTACAGTACACCCACCCGCGCCTGAATCAGAAGACCGGCACTGTAAAGGCGGATGACTATGAATTCGGTCTGTACGGCATGGCCAGATTGATGGATGACCTTGATCTGAAAGCGTATCTTGGCTATTCGTATCAACGCTATGATTTCAGACGCGCCGTATCGCTTCCGGCAACGCGATCAGGCAGCCATGAGGCGTTTTACGAACGGCTGAACGGCAGCGCCAGCGGTAACGCACTGTCGGCGAGTGTCGAGCTGATCCGGTCTTTTCAGGCGCAGGCCAACATCCGACTTCTGCCGGTTGTAGCTCTTGATTTTGAAAAAGCCAGGATCAACGGTTATCGGGAATCCGTCGGCGAGGCTTCGCTGATCTTTGATGCCGCCTCAATGAAACGGACGATGCTCCGGCTTGGTCTGGACAGCGCATTTGATTTTCAGAACGGGTTTTACCTGAAACCCAAAATCCAGTACGCAATACAGGTTGATGGTCAAAAACATCCATCGGTTAACGCGCGGTTTGCCAACGCTACATTACCGAATCAGAGAAAGGCGGACATCTGGGGTAGCGAGATCGGCAGGAATTACTGGAATTTCGGCCTCGGCGGGGGCTGGAAACTGGACAGCCGTGGCGACAAGGAGCTCTACGTTAATTATGATGCAAAACTGTACAAACGGGCGACCTCCCATACCGGAATGCTGGGCTTCACGATGAAATGGTGACAGGCAAGCATAGCAAGCGCGATTATCAGTAAAGAGATTTCCGCTGTTTGTTGATATAATCCGCAGTTCTGTTTTACTCGGAGCTGTTCAGTATGTCATCATCTCGTCCGACCTGGGTCGCAGGGAACTGGAAGATGCACGGATCATTGGCGGGTAACGCTGCGCTGGTGGATGCCATCCAAAAAGGTCTGAAGGCAGGGATTACCGGCGAGATTGTCCTGTGCGCGCCTTTTCCTTATCTGGATCAGGTCTCCCGCCTGTTGTCCGGCTCCATGATGACGCTGGGCGCGCAGGATGTAAGCCAAGATGCGGCTGGCGCGTTTACCGGCGATGTCTCAGCGGCAATGCTGGCGGATTTCGGCTGTCGTTACGTGCTGGTCGGGCATTCCGAGCGGCGGCGGCTACATGGCGAGACTGACGAAAAGGTTGCGGAAAAATTCGGCGCGGCATTATCCGCCGGACTTCGCCCGGTGCTGTGCTTGGGGGAAACCTTGGCGGAGCGCAAAGCGGGACAAACGGAAAAAATCGTTATCCGCCAATTGGAAGCGGTATTGACCCTGTACGGCGCGGCAGCCTTTCAAAATGCCGTGCTGGCCTATGAGCCGGTCTGGGCAATCGGCACAGGGCGGGTGGCAACCCCCGAAGAAGCCGAGGCAGTACATCGGCTGCTGCGCGAGCGAGTGGCAATGAAAGATTCGTCCATTGCGGCAGAGCTTCGCATTGTTTACGGCGGCAGCGTCAAGGCGGATAACGCTTCTTTCCTGTTCGCCCAGCCGAACATTGACGGCGGCTTGATAGGCGGCGCATCATTAGAGGCGAAAGATTTTTTGGCGATTTGCCATGCGGCAAATTTTTGATTGGAACGAAAATGACAGAATGGTTGTATTCCTTTTTATTGGCTGTGGATATTTTGTTGTGCTTTGCCATCATCTGGCTTGTGCTGATACAGCGCGGCAAGGGGGCGGACATGGGCGCAGCCTTCGGTAGCGGCGCATCCGGCAGCCTGTTTGGAGCGTCAGGCTCCGCGAATTTCTTGAGCCGCAGCACGGCAGTCCTGGCGACGCTGTTTTTTGTTATTACCATGGGATTGGCTTATATCGCCATGCACGCGCCAAAAAAATCTGGCAGCGTGATGCAGGATGCGGTACAATCCGCTCCTCTTTTACCAGCGGAAACCGAGCCTGAGCCAGACTTGGAAGGCAGCTCCAAAGAGCAGGAAATTCCCCGGTAGGCGTAGCGAACTTTGTAACGCTTATAGTGTAGAAGGCGAGAGGATGCGCTGAGAGATGCCACTATCCCCTCTCCCAGGCTTTGCTGCGAGTGGGAGAGGGCGGCGCGTAGCGCCGGGAGAGGGGAGCAAAGCAATATCTTTGATAGTAGTTTTAAGTGAGTTACTAATAACCCTGATGACAGGGGATTAAAAATGCCGACGTGGTGGAACTGGTAGACACGCTATCTTGAGGGGGTAGTGGCGAAAGCTGTGCGAGTTCGAGTCTCGCCGTCGGTACCACACGCATTGAGCGCCCGCCTCGCCATTTATGGCGAGGCGGGCGAGACAGTTGTTTGTGGAGATAATTTCCGGCTCTGTCGCCGGATGGCGGGAAAATCGTGCAGGGTCACACTAAAACATTTCCAGACACGATGGAAGATGCGTCGGATTCCAGATTGGCAACCGTGCCGCCCGTGCAAAAGATGGCATTTCGCCCGGATTTTTTTGCCAGATACATCCGCTGATCCGAAAGATCAATCAGTTGACCGAGGTCTGAAACAGCATCGCTCCAGGCTTCGGCAATACCTATGCTGGCGGTCATGATCGTGCCGTCCGGACGTTTGCACAGACCGAAACGACAAAGGCGTTCCATCGCTGTTTTTGCATGCGCCAAGCTTGTATTGGGCATGATGAGCAAAAATTCCTCCCCGCCCCAGCGCACC
This sequence comes from Betaproteobacteria bacterium, assembly GCA_009777245.1. Taxonomy (GTDB): domain Bacteria; phylum Pseudomonadota; class Gammaproteobacteria; order Burkholderiales; family Rhodocyclaceae; genus Azovibrio. The sequence goes on along the minus strand of WRMF01000002.1, from coordinate 133,017 downwards.
AGAAAATCACTGTCCCGCAGTTCGCGGGTTATGGCAATGGCGGCTTGTCGCAGAACAATATCCCCGGCCTCGTGCCCGAATTGGTCGTTTACCGACTTGAAGTGATCGAGATCGATAAAAGCCAGGGAAAGCGCGGTTTTGCTCCGCTGGGCAATGGCAAATTGCAAGGCAAGCAACTCTTCGCCGCTGACCCGGGTGAAACAGCCGGTAATGGCATCCCGGATGGTCTGTCGAACCAGTGCGACCATGAACGCAAGCTGACCGACTCCAGCCGTGGCGGCAATGCCGCCCAAAAGCGCCAATAGCCATAGAGTGCTGATGATTTCGGTTAAGTCGATCTGATGAGGCAGCATAATGCCTGACAACTTGGCGATCAGAATCATGAGCGAAAGCATCATAGTTTCTCTGACGGTAAGAGGAAAAATTGCCAAGGCGGTTATCAAAACAAAGGGCAGAAAAGTGTAGCCGACCATAGCGAGTTGAGATATTGGATCTCCGTTCAAATTTGTGAGCACATATTGCGATGCCGGATAAAAGACAGACGGAATAAAAAACAGCAAAAACAGCGACAGATAGGCGTCAGCAGACTTGTGTCGGATAGTGCAATGCAGGAAGAGCGCGAAAAAAGCAAGGCCGGTAAAAATTCGCAGCAGATCCATCGGAACCCAGACACGGGCAGGAAAAACGAGATAATCCACTACGCCCCACAAAGGCGTAAAAATAGCGAACAGGAGCGCAATCAGGCGAACGCGGCTGATGATGGTTTCAGTACGTTTGACGGCCAGCAGGTAAGGATGGCGCGATTGGCTCAACAGGTAGAAATATTCTTTAGCCTGTATCTCGCTGAAAAACGAAACGAAGATCCGTCGCCAGTCGCGCAGCGTTGGTTCTGAGCCGGTTTTGGATGTGTGAACGTCGTTCATGGTTTATTATACCGGAAAATAAGGCTGCTCAAACCCCCGCCCATCAGACGAGCGCCCCCTTTGAAAAGAGGGTCGCTCCTGCACGACACAAAGCCCCATTTCCAAAGGGGTAGCGCACGCAGGGAAGGGGGTAGCGTTGGGAGTTGCCGGAGCGTTTATGCCGCCTGCGGCAAAGCCACCTGACGCCAAAGCGCAATTATTCACGTGAGTTGCCATAACAAGGGTGTGCGGCATAGTGAGAGTTTTCATTCTATCCGTTTCTCAGCGGTTTACCAAACGGCGTTTCATGGTTGGACGCTGCCCGACCTTGATCTTGACTTCTTCCGTGCCGCTGCTGCGCTTTAACCGGAAAAGGGTCTCCTCGCCCGGCTTGATTCTGGCGATGGCGTCAAGCATCTGGTAAGTATCCTGAACGATTTTGCCATTGACGGCAAGCAGAATGTCGCCTGGGCGAACGCCCGCCATTTCGGCAGGCCCGCCGCGCACGACCCCGGCGATCAACGCGCCGTCCGTACTGGCAAGGCTAAATGATTCCGCCAGCTCAGGAGTTAGTTCCTGCGCCTCGACTCCAATCCAGCCGCGAATGACTTGTCCTTTTGCGATAATCTCCTCCATGATGGCTCTGGCGGAAGAGACAGGAATGGCAAAGCCGATGCCGAGCGAGCCGCCGGTGCGCGAATAAATGGCGGTATTGATGCCGATCAGGTTGCCGTTTATATCAACCAGCGCGCCGCCGGAGTTGCCGGGATTGATCGCCGCGTCGGTCTGAATGAAATTCTCAAAGGTATTGATGCCAAGATGAGTGCGCCCCAGGGCGGAGACGATGCCCATAGTTACGGTTTGCCCGACGCCGAAAGGATTGCCGATAGCCAGCGCAAGGTCGCCTACGCCTACTGATTCCATATGCCCGAAGGTGATCATGGGCAATTTGTCGGCATTGACATGCAGGACGGCAAGATCGGTTTCGGGGTCGGAGCCGACTACTCTGGCCTTGACCTTGCGCCCGTCCGAGAGGGCGACTTCAATCTGGTCGGCGGCTTCAATAACGTGAAAATTGGTGAGAATATAACCCTGGTCGCTTACAATGACGCCGGAACCCAGACCTGAGTCCTGTCTTGGCATGTCGTCAAAATTATCGCCAAAAAAATGGCGAAAAACCGGATCATTCAAAAAAGGATGGCGCTGGGCGCGAACTTCCTGACTGGTAAAAATATGCACCACGGCGGGCAACGCCTTGCCAACGGCCATGCGAAAACCGCTTGCCATTTCCTCGTGTTGTTTTCCTTCTCCGGGCGCAGCTTCCCGAAAGGGGACAACCGTCGTCGGCGAGGATGAACCCAGCAATTCCGGGTTCAAAGTCATGACGACGAATAACGCGGCCATTGCCACAGTCACCGATTGTGCGAAAATCAACCACAATTTACGCATGGAAAATCTCATGGAACGTGATGAATTGACGCGCTTGCTGGATAACATCCTGGAAAGCGCAAAGTTTGACGATTATGCGCCAAATGGCCTGCAAGTGGAAGGGCGATCCGCAATCAGGCGGGCGATAACCGGCGTAACCGCAAGTCAGGCGCTGATTGACGAGGCAGTCCGGCGCAACGCGGATGCCGTGATTGTACATCATGGTCTCTTTTGGCGCGGCGATTCTTCTGTCGTGACCGGCTATCGCAAGCGGAGGCTTGCCGCCTTGCTGGCGCATGACATCAACCTCTACGCCTACCACTTGCCGCTGGACGCTCATCCTAATCTCGGCAACAACGCGGAATGGGGTCGGGCGATGGGCTGGCAAATCGAGGGGACTTTCGGGCGTCAGTCTTTGGGGTTTTACGGACGTTTGCAAACGCCCTGTTCATTGCTATCGCTCGCGTCGCATTTGGAAGAGGCGCTGCTACGCGCTCCGCTAGTGGTCGCGCCGGAAAATATGCGCGAGCGTCTGATCTCCCGCATAGCATGGTGTTCCGGCGGATCGCAAAATTATATTGAGGAAGCTGTGGCTCTGGGCGTGGACGCCTTTCTCTCCGGTGAAATTTCCGAACAAACGCCGCATGTGGCGCTGGAGTCCGGCATCGCGTATCTGGCTTGCGGACATCACGCAAGCGAGCGTTTCGGTCCGATGGCTCTGGCAAAGCGACTGTCGGAATATATTGAATGCGAATTTGTGGATTACCCTAATCCTGCGGGATAATAACCACTTTCTAAACCTTGTTTTTCCGCGCCCAATGCGGACAAACTGTTTTACGGTCTTTTCTCGCCATGAACACGATTTCCGACGCTGAAATTCAGCGTCACACCCCCATGATGCAGCAGTATTTGAAGCTGAAGCGCCAATATCCCGACACGATGCTGTTGTATCGAATGGGCGATTTTTACGAGCTGTTTTATGAGGATGCCGAAAAGGCGGCAAGCCTGCTGGGAATTACTTTAACCACGCGCGGGCAGTCGGCGGGTTTGCCGATCAAGATGGCGGGCGTGCCCTATCACGCGCTGGACAATTACCTTGCCCGCCTTCTCAAATTGGGCGAATCGGCAGTCATTTGCGAACAGACGGGCGATCCGGCAAGCGGCAAGGGGCCGATGGAACGGACGGTCTCAAGGATTGTGACGCCGGGAACATTGTCCGAAGCGGGTCTTCTGGAAGAACGAAGGGACTTCCTGCTGTTGGCGTTGGCGCGGCAGAATCGCCGGATGGGTCTTGCCCGTCTCAATCTGGTAAGCGGCGAATTTGTGCTGGCCGAAGTCATGGAAGAAGAACTAATGGCCTCGCTGGAACGTATCCAGCCGGTGGAGATTCTGCTTTCGGAATCGCTGGATGCCGAATTGAGCGGTAGTGTGATTAGCGGCGCGACGGGCGTATTGACGAATATACGTGTTGCGAAAACGCGACGCCCGGATTGGCATTTTTCCGTTGAAAATGCGCGTCTCCTGCTGCGCGAGCATTTCCATGTGCATTCATTGGCGGCTTTTGGCGCGGAGACAATGACAATTGCCATTGCCGCCGCCGGAGCATTGCTGCAATACGCGAAAGATACCCAGGCAAGCGCGTTGCCGCATATCGAGAGCTTGCGCGTAGAGGAAGAAAGCCTTTACCTCGGCCTTGACCCCGCAACCCGTCGCAATCTGGAATTGACCGAGACTTTGCGCGGACAGAGCGCGCCTACCCTATTTTCCCTTCTTGACTGCTGCGTCACCAGTATGGGCGGGCGGCTTTTGCGCCATAGCCTGCATCATCCCTTGCGCCTTCCTGATATTCCGATTGCCCGACAGGGCGCAGTGGCGGAATTGCTCGCCCATGACGCCAAACTTGTCGTGATGATGCGGAAAGCCTTGCGAGGCATTGCGGATGTGGAGCGCATTTCCGGACGCATCGCGCTTAAAAATGCCCGTCCGCGCGATCTTGCCGCCCTCTCCGCGACCCTGGCCGCGCTGCCTGAAATTGGCGCGGCTCTTGCCAACGTTACGTCACCCCATCTTTCTCTCCTCGCAGGCGGGCTATCCGTGTCGCCGAACGCGCTCCTGTTCTTGCAACGCGCCATTCTCGATGAACCCGCGCCGCTCTTGCGCGACGGCGGCGTGATTGCGGCTGGATTTGACTCCGAACTAGACGAATTACGAGCAATCAACAGTAATTGCGGCGCTTTCCTGCTGGAGCTGGAAGGGCGCGAACGGGCGCGTACAGGCATTCCCAATCTGAAGGTCGAATTCAACAAGGTACACGGTTTTTATATTGAAATAACCAGCGCCAATATAAGCAAGGCTCCCGATGATTATCGCCGCCGCCAAACCTTGAAAAATGCCGAACGCTATATCACGCCGGAATTAAAGGCGTTCGAGGACAAGGCGCTTTCCGCGCAGGAGCGGGCGTTGGCGCGAGAAAAGGCGTTATTTGAGGAAATACTCGCAACCTTGCAGGAATATCTGCCGCAGTTGCAGACGGCAGCCCGCTCCATTGCAGGGATTGACATGCTTGCCGCCTTTGCCGCCGTTTCTCGTCAGCACGGCTGGCGTTGCCCGGAATTCAGCGATAGTCCCGGCATCCTGATTGAAGGCGGGCGGCATCCGGTCGTTGAAAACGAGATGGCGGCCAATGGCGAGGCCTTCATAGCCAACGGCATTCGCATGGATGAAAACCGACGGATGCTGATTGTCACCGGCCCCAACATGGGCGGAAAATCCACGGTGATGCGCCAGACCGCTCTGATTGCGCTCCTGGCGCATATCGGCTGTTTCGTGCCTGCCGAACGCGCTCTTTTGGGGCCGATAGACCGGATTTTTACCCGCATAGGAGCTTCTGACGACCTTGCTTCCGGGCGCTCCACCTTCATGGTGGAAATGACCGAGGCCGCCGCGATTTTGCATCGGGCGACGCGAGAGAGCCTGGTGTTGATGGATGAAATCGGGCGGGGGACATCCACTTTTGACGGTCTGGCGTTGGCTATTGCCATTTGTCGTTATCTTCTGGAGAAGAATCGTTGCCTGACTCTGTTTGCGACCCATTATTTTGAATTGACCCGACTGGCGGAGGAATATCCCGCGCTTGCCAATGTGCATCTGGACGCGGTCGAGCACAACGACCGGATTGTGTTTTTACATGCGGTCGAGGAAGGGCCTGCCAACCAGAGTTACGGCATTCAGGTGGCGGGGCTTGCCGGAATGCCTGCCTTTGTGGTTCGCGCCGCAAAGAAGGAATTGCGCGCTCTGGAAGATCAGGCGGATCGTAATTTTCATCAGCCCAACCTGTTTTCATCGCTTCCGGCATCAACGCCGGAACCTGAGCCGCACCCGGCATTGGATGCCCTTGTCGCATTGGAACCGGATGAATTAACGCCGCGAGAGGCGCTGGATACGCTATACGCGCTCAAGAGAATGACGCGGGATTAATTTGTCACAAATTGTTGACTTCTCTGCAACTTGCCTTTAGCATTCGAGGGTTATGACGCTTTGTTTCAAAAGCGTAGACAAATATGCTCACCGCACATATATGCCATTTGGCATATATGTGCAAAAACACAGAAAGGAAAATAAAATGACAGAAGCAACATTGCCAAGCAATATAAACGAGCACGGAGTGCTCACGCATAAGAGAGTAATTGTGCAGCGATATCCTTGGATAGAGCGCGAAGACCGTACCCTTGAATCAATAAAAGCTATCGTTGTTCATCAAACAGACTCCTCTACGGAAAGTTCTGTATTTTCTTCATACACATCGAAAGATGGCAATAAAGATGGGGCAGGAGCACATTTTCTAATTACAAAGGCGGGGGTGATTTATCAAACTGCCAGTCTGAAAAAGAGATGCAATCATGTTGGAAGAATTAAATCGAAATGCTACCAAATACATGGTAATGATTGTTCGGATAAGCAAATAAGAGAGGCTGTAAAAAAGAAATGGCCTGAGCGAATCAAGGAAATCAATGATATTGAGCAAAAAAAAGATTATCCGGATCGCTATCCAATTAATGCAGATTCTGTCGGTATCGAATTGGTAGGTAGGCATATCAATGATACTGAATATGAAGAACCAACTGCCGCGCAGCAAGAATCTCTGAAATGGCTCGTTGAAGAGCTATATAATATTCTTTCGATTAACAAATCGAACGTATATCGACATCCGGATGTTTCTTATAAGCATCTTGGAGAAGCGGCAGGTGCAAAATGGGATTGAGGTCTTTTGTTATGTTGCTTTGCGTGCTTTTTTCAGGCTGTGCATCAATTGCAAGCTTCAATCAACACGGCATACATAAAGTTGTCGTCCTTGACTTCGTGTCAAGCGATCTTAACATGTGCAGCCCATCAGACGTTGACTTAACAAATGCTGATGCACAACTGTTTTTCCAGGCGAGATCCAAATTAGTAACGCATAAAACTCTGCATGATTATTATGAGTGGTCACCTTGCTATGCTACAGGCTCATTAATATATATAAGGAGGTTCTGTGAATGGAAAATATATGCCAGTGCGATAGGGAGCATCAGATGTGGTAGTCATGTATGGTATTTCGCATGTGATGACGGATGCGATGATTTGCTAACAAAAGATCAGTAGTTTTTGATTATTTGAATTGCACCTTTCAACAACTGAAGGAGAAACAAATGGCAATAAGAAAAATCCTTTCCATACTCATCCTGACTTGCTTGAGTGGATGCGTATCCATGATGGATTTCAATAGAGACTCCATCAAAGATGTCTTTGTCCTGGATTTTGAGTCTAAGGAACAAAACTGTGATCGTTCCTCTGTAGGAGTAAACCACACGGACGCGCGCAAGTTTTTTCAGAACAGGGCGACAATGATGACCAAAAGACAAATAGACGTTTACTACCCTTACGTCATGTGCTACGCTATGGGCAGCCTTGTGTATATGGGGGCAGTCTGCGAATGGAAAATATACGCAAGTGGAACAGGCAATATCAAATGCAAAGACCGCACATGGTATTTTGCTTGTGACGATTGCGACGATCTTTTGCATAAGGATTTTGATCGTGTCTGCTGTAAATGTCCGCGTTCCGCAGATTAACCATCATTAACGAAAGGGGCAACAAATGGCAATCAGAAAAATCTTTTCCATAGTCGTCCTCTCATGCTTGAGTGGATGCGTTTCCATGATGGATTTTCACAGAGACTCCATCAGAAATGTCTTTGTCGATGATCATGAGTGTAAGGAAAAAAACTGTTCACTTTCCGATGTAGGAGTGACCCATACGGACGCGCGCAAATTTTTTCAGTACAGGGCAACAATGATGACCAAAGAACAAATAGACACCTACTATCCTTACGTCAACTGCTATGCTAAAGGCATTCTTGTTTATATGGGAGTAGGCTGCTACTGGAAAATATATGCAAGTGGCACAGGCAATATCAAATGCAAAGACCGTACATGGTATTTTGCTTGTGACGATTGCGACGATCTTCTGGTCAAGGATTTTTAAAAATATCTGCATTCCGCAGATTAACCGTCATTAACGAAAGGAGCAACAAATGGCACAAGATATTTTTCTCAAACTCACCGGCATTGACGGCGAGTCGCTGGACTCCACTCATAAAAACGAAATCGAATTATTGAGTTGGAGGTGGTGTGTAACACAAGAGTCAAATATGCACTCTGGATTTGGCGGCGGCGCAGGAAAAGCGACAGTGGGAGACTTGAGTTTTCAGCATGCGATAGATCGCGCTACTCCAAACCTGCTCAAGTATTGTTTGACGGGCAAACATATTTCCGAAGCTGTCCTGACCGTGCGCAAGGCGGGTGGGACACCACTCGAATATTTGAAAATCACGATGACAGACGTAATTGTGACCAAGGTGGAGCCAATGGGAAACAGTTCCTCGGAACGGATTTATGAAGAAGTTGCGCTCGCATTTTCCAAAGTGTCGCAGGAATATGTCATTCAGAACCAACAGGGAGGAAGTGGCGGTACAATAACAGCCACCTTCGACATCAAGGCCAATAAAGAAGCCTGATGAAAACCTTTCATTTTTTGCCTGCCTCTGAGCTTTGCCCCTATATAGATCGTTTTTGGGGATGGGAAGGGGAACCGGACGAGATGGTTCATCTGCCGATGTTGCTTCCCGGCACAGGCGCGGAGCTATATTTCCATTATGGAGAGCCGCTTCGTTATCAGATTGCCGGACATGATCCGGTTCAGGCGGAACCCGGTCACTTGTTTTGTATTCGCAAGGTTCCAATCAACCTGTTGCCAATGCGAAATGTCGGTTTTGTAGCCGTTCGCTTCAAAATCGGAGCCTTGCGCCGTTTTACAGATATTCCCGCAAAAGTATTAGCGGATAGCCGTTTCGGCTTCAGTGAGCTTTGGGGCGCGTCAGGCAATACGCTGTTGCGGCATTTTTCCTATGCCAATGATATGCAGGAGCGGCTTTCTCTTGTTCAAGGCTTTTTGGCGCATTGTCTGCGGCAAAAATCATCGGACTCCCTCATTGAGCAGGCTTTGCCTGTTCTTTATCGCCAGCATTCCACCCTTACGATTAAAACCCTTGCGGAAAAACTGCATCTGGGCGTTCGCCAGCTTGAACGCCGCTGGTTGGCTTATTACGGTCACACGCCCAAGGAAACCTGTTGTATGAGTAGATTTCAACATGCCGTCAGGGAGTTGATGCTCAACCCTGCAACAACAACGTTGTGCGCCGCTCTCTCTCACGGATACTACGATCAGGCGCATTTCATTCACGATTTCCAGAGCCGCACAGGATTCTCGCCGGGACAATACTTGCGAGCCGCCCGGAACAAGACGCATTTTTACAATACAAGCCTTCGCAATACAGGCATTGTTCGCATACCCAATCATCACCTTTGAAGGAGCGTATCAATGTTTATCCTGTTAGTTGAACTGGAAGCAAAACCCGAGGCATTCGGAGAACTGGAAACTGTCCTGAAATCCCTTGTCGCAATCGCGGCGCATGAATCAGGGATTGTTCATTATTCAGTTCAGATTCCTGAAGGCAAGGCCAATACCTTCATCCTTTACGAATGCTATGTTGATCGCGCTGCATGGGAAGCGCATTTGAAATTTGACCCGGTAAAAAATGAGCTTGAACGCTTCGATACTTTGTTGAGCGCGCCGCCCAGGATTACTTTCTGCAAAATGGTTGCTTCGACGCCCCTGAATGCAGTTGCCCCAGACTGCAAAAAATGATACAGCTCGCAGATGCTGTTATCGAAGTCAACAGCCATGCAAAGCCGGATTGAAAGGTTGGAGGGAATAGTAGGTTTGGTTGAGCGAAGCAAACTCCAGCCAGCCGCGCTTTGCTCCCCTCTCCCATTTATGGGAGAGGGGAGACACACCCTTTCTCTGCCTTTTGCGCAAGTAGGGGTTAAAAATTTTTAACCCCTACAGCAGCGTGGTCGCTATTTCGCACAGATGATAACCTTATCGTCATTCCCGCGAAGGCGGGAATCCAGATATACATCAAAATTTGTGACTGCTATTCAGTATGACGCGAAACGGGAATGCGTTCCTCTTGCGGCATGGGAGTGTCGTTCCTGTTCTGGAAAGCTGTCGTTACTGCCACGCCGTACTGGATTCCCGCCTTCGCGGGAATGACGTATGATTAGATGCGGGATAGGGGGAACGGCAGGCGGAGCGGATTTGTCTCCCCTCTCCCATTTATGGGAGAGGGGAGTAAAATGTAGGTGTTGACCGAAACCGCTCCAGGAAGTTGCGGGCAGCGCCCGTCACTCCATGTGCATACCGCCATTTACATGCAGGGTAGCGCCGGTGATATAGGCGGCGGCGGGCGAGGCAAGGAAAGCCACGGCATTTGCCACATCTTCCGGTTCGCCCAGTCTACCCAGCGGAATTGCGCTTTGCAGGATGGCGCGTTGCGCTTCCGGCAGGCTTCTGGTCATTTCGGTGTCAATAAAACCCGGCGCGACGCAATTTACCGTGATGTTGCGACCGGCCAATTCCCTTGCCAACGCCCTGCTCATTCCGGTAACGCCCGCCTTGGCGGCGCAGTAATTGGCCTGTCCGGCATTGCCCGCATGTCCGACAACCGAAGTGATGTTGATGATGCGCCCGTTTCTTGCCTTTATCATCGGACGGACAAAGGCGCGTGACACACGGAAAACCGCTTTCAGATTGGTGTCAAGCACTGCGTCCCATTCCTCGTCTTTCATCCGCATGGCAAGATTGTCATTGGTAATGCCCGCGTTGTTCACCAGAATGCCGGGAGCGGCAGCAAACTCCTTTTCGATAAAGGCAAGAGCCGCATCAATGTGCGCGGTATCACACACATTCAGAACCAGACCGCACCCTGTCAAGGCTCTTTCCTGCAGCCAGGAGGAAATATCGTTCGCGCCTTCCGCGTCTATCGCGCCGCCTACCACGACAGCGCCCTGTTCCGCCAGCTTCAGGGCTATTGCTTTGCCGATTCCGCGAGAAGCGCCGGTCACCAGCGCAATTTGTCCCGCAAGGGTTGTCGTATTCATAAGTCTTACTCCAGATTGAGATTCGCTTCCAGGGCGGCGGCATCCGCCAGGGGAATGCCGGTAACGCCTTCGGCGCAACGCTTGGCAAGTCCGGCAAGCACCTTGCCGGGGCCGCATTCAACAACCTGATTTGCCCCGTTGGCAGCCATCAGGCGGATGATTTTCACCCATTGCACCGGGAGACAGGCTTGCCGCGCCAAGGCGTCGCGGATTTTCTCCGGTTCAAATTCCAACGCGACATCCACGTTATTGATAACGGGAATGTTAGGGTGGCGAAATTCGATTTTTTCCAGCGCGACGGCGAGCTTCTCCGCCGCCGGTCGCATCAGGGAAGAATGAAAGGGGGCGGAAACCGGCAACGCGGCTGCGCGTTTTGCGCCTTTTTCCTTGCACAATTCCATCGCCCGCTCAACGGCAGCCTTATGTCCGGCAATCACCGTCTGCCCGACGGCGTTGAAATTGACCGCTTCCGCAACGCCGCCCGCCTCAATGCCTGCGGCAGCGCAGGCAGCGAAAACGGCTTCATCGTCCAGACCCATGATCGCAGCCATGCTTCCCGAGCCAAGCGGCACGGCTTCCTGCATCGCGGCGGCGCGCAGGCGAACAAGCGACACGGCATCCGCGAACGAGAGCGCCCCGGCGGCAACCAGCGCCGAATACTCCCCCAGACTGTGTCCGGCAAGGCAGAACGGTTTTTTTCCGCCCTTTGCCTGCCAAAGCCGCCAGACCGCCACCCCGGCTGTCAACATTACAGGCTGCGTATTGACAGTCATAGCCAGAGTTTCAGCGTCGCCCGACTCCACCATCCGCCAGAGGTCTTCGCCCAAAGCGTCCGACGCTTCGGAAAACACCCCCCGCACGACAGCGGCGTCTTTTTCGTTCGCGGTATAGGCGGACATCATTCCGACCGATTGCGAGCCTTGCCCCGGAAAAACAAAAGCGAATGACATTGTTTAAGTCTCTTTCCTAAAATTCAAACAAAACCGCGCCCCAGGTAAACCCGCCGCCGACGCCTTCCGCCAGCACGCGCTGCCCTCTTTCGATTCGCCCGTCCCGCACCGCCTCGTCAAGCGCGAGCGGCACGGAAGCGGCAGAGGTGTTGCCGTGCCGATCCACAGTAATGATTACCTTCTCACGCGCCAATCCCATTTTGCGACTGGTCGCGTCAATGATGCGGATATTCGCCTGATGCGGAATCAGCCAGTCAATTTCATGGCTCTTGATGCCCGCCGCCTGACAACATTCTTCCGCCACAGAAGCAAGCACCCGCACGGCATTCCTGAAAACCGCCTGTCCTTCCATACGCAGGAAAGGATCACCCCAGACCTTGCCGCAACGAACCTGACCGGGAACGGAAAGAATGCCAGACTGAGAGCCGTCCGCGCGAAGGACGGAAGATAAAACGCCGGGAGCCTCCGCAGCTTCAAGAACTACCGCGCCCGCGCCGTCGCCAAAGAGAACGCAGGTTCCCCGATCCTGCCAGTCGAGAATATTGGAAAAAGCGTCCGAACCTACCACGAGCGCCTTCTTGTGCGTGCCGGAACGCATGAATTTATCGGCAACGGCAAAAGCATAAACAAATCCGCTGCACACGGCCTGCACGTCAAAAGCAGTCGCGCCGTGGTTGCCCAATGCGCCTTGCAGAAGGCAGGCCGTGCTTGGAAACACGAAATCCGGCGTGGAAGTGGCAACGATAATCAAATCCAAAAGGGCGGGATCAAGCTCTGCCATCGCCAACGCCCGCTCGGCGGCAATTTTCGCCATCACCCCGGAAGTCTCGCCCTCTGCGGCAAAGTGACGGGAACAAATGCCGGTTCGCTCAACGATCCATTCATCACTGGTATCAATGCCGCGAGCTACAAGGTCAAAGTTGCTGACCGGATAACCGGGCAAATAACCTCCTGTGCCGGTTACCCGCGCATAGACGGGACTTTTACCGTTATTCATTCGCTCTCCGGTTCGTATGGTTCCTGCTGCTTGCGCGATTCCGCCAATTTGGCGCCGATGCGCTCAACCGCCTTATTGCTGGCAGCCTCATATGCCCTGGCAAGGGCATGGGCAAAGGCTATCGCGTCCGCCGAGCCGTGGCTCTTCATGCTAAGTCCTCTAAGCCCCAAAAGGCTTGCGCCATTGTAACGACGCGGGTCATGGTTCGCCTTGAAACGCCTCAACACCGGCAAGGCAATAAGCGCAAGCAGGCGGGAGAACAGGGAACGGGAAAATTCCTGCTTCAAGGCTTCTCCCAACATGCGCGCCAGACCTTCCGAAGCCTTCAGGGCGACATTGCCGACAAAACCGTCGCATACAATAACATCGGCCTCGCCCCGATAAATGCCATCCCCTTCCACATTCCCGACGAAGTTGAGACCGGAAGCCTTCAAGAGAATCCCTGCTCCCCTGACCACTTCATTTCCCTTGTTGTCTTCCGCGCCGATATTGAGTAGTCCGACCCTTGGGCGCTCATTGTGATCCAGGGACGACGCCAGCATTGCGCCCATGATGCCGAATTGGAGCAGGTGTTCTGCGTTGCAATCAACATTTGCACCCAGATCAAGCATGTAGACATGACCGTTTGCGGTCGGCATGACCGGACACAAGGCGGGACGGTCAATACCCGGCAACATCTTCAGGACGAAGCGGGACATCGCCATCAACGCGCCAGTATTGCCCGCAGAAATTGAGGCATCCGCCTGTCCGCTCTTGACCAGATTGAGCGCCAGCCGCATGGAGGATTTTTTCTTGTTCTTCAGCGCAAGCGTAGGGGATTCGTCCATTGCCACCACATCTTCCGCGTGAACGATCTCATAGCGACCGGAACAATCGGCGCTTGTCGCAAGAAAAGGCTTTATCTTCTCTTCTTGGCCGACCAGAATAACCCTGGCTTTCCGGTGCTTACGCAAAAAAGCGAAAGCAGCAGGAACGGTTATGGAGGGGCCGTGATCCCCGCCCATGCAATCAATGGCGATGGTATGCGACATTTAAAAAGAATGACAAGGCCGACAGCTCATGGACGTTACGCCCATGCGTAAATTCAACGTCAAAAGCGCAAAAACGCTCATTCGCCCTTGCCGACAGCGACTTTCCGCCCCCGATAGAAACCGGAAGGCGAAATGTGATGTCGCAAATGCGTCTCGCCGCTTGTTTTATCCACAGCGAGCGTCGGATTGCCCAAAGAATCGTGGGCGCGGCGCATACCGCGCCTGGACGGCGATTTCTTGTTTTGTTGAACAGCCATTTCAATACTCCTGAAACAAAATCAATCTGTAAAACGGCCTTTGCAAGCCGCCAGCGCCGCAAAAGGATGCGGCGCTTCCATTTCCTTCGCGCCCGGCAGAGCGCATTCATCATGCCGTGGCGCTGACGGCAACGCCAATAAAATTTCGTCCTCAACCAGTTCCTCGAGCGAACGATGACCTTCCTTGCCATGAGCAACCGGCAGAAAATCAAGCGTTTCGTCTTCCATCTCCTCCTTGGCCAAGGCGTTTTTTTCGTCAACCAGCGCCAGTCGGCTCTCTATTCTCAGTGTTACGCAAACGAGAGAAAGGCATCGCTGACAAACCAGCGGCAATTCCCCGGACACCGAAACGGAGAGCCGCGCCTGTTTGCCCGAACTCTGCATCCCTGTAATTTCGCCCTGCGCGCGGAAAAAAATTTCGCCTTCCGTATGCAAAAGACTGTCTTCAAGACGCAGAAACGCAGACAAGGGAATGGAGCCTTCCAGACAACCGCCTTCACGGGCAAAACGCCACAGATCCATGGGAACATCTGCCGTCCATGAGGAAGAGGACGATTGATTTCTTTGTGACATAGAAAATGAATGATATAGTGTGCGCTATGGAAAGTCAAAGTCTGAAAGAAGCGGAAAGCTGTCTTCCCACGCTTTTTGTCTGGCTTGACTTTCGCTACGCTTGAGAACAGGGTTAGAAACCATCAATTTTTGGAGTATCTGTTTCCATGTTCAGTAATCGCCAGAACCCCGCCAGTACCTACGCCACTCTGGAGCGCGAGTCCGACATTCGCACCGCCAGTCCGCATCGTCTCATCATTCTCCTTTTTGAAGGAGCGCACAGCGCCATTGCCGTGGCGAAGCTGCACGCCGAAAAAGGCAACACCGCCGAGCGCGGCAACCATATTTCCAAAGCCATTGATATTATCGCCAATGGCCTGAAAGTCAGTCTGGATGTTCAGGCCGGCGGAGAGCTGGCCGAGCGCTTGGCCGCGCTCTACGACTATATGGTCTCCCGCCTTCTCTGGGCAAACATGAAAAACGACATCCCCACTCTGGATGAAGTGCTGCATCTCCTGGAAGAAATTCACAACGCCTGGCAGCAAATTGACCCGGACAAGCAGCAGCAGGACGCGCCATGAGCCGCACGCCTTTTGAAACGCTCGAATTCGTCCTTGCCGAAATCCGCCGCCTTGCGGAAGCAGGAGACTGGGCGGGCGCAGCCGAAGCGTTCGATCATCTGCATTCGCAAATTCAGAGCGGGCATATCCCCAAAGCCACTGCCGCCGATATCGCTTCGCTCGAACGAGCCAATGCCCATCTTGATGCCATCTCGGAGCGCGCCATTCCCCTGCACAAAGATATTGCCACCTTGTTGAAAGCCTTCGGCGGCGCTGACAAAACAACTGCATAGAGGGCGGCATGGCTGTAATTCCCGCTGAAATCGCCTCTCTCCAGTTGAAACTCATCGGAGATTTGACCGGCAAGCCTTTGCCGGTCGGCCCTGTCCCCAGAATCAGCGATGTATTGCGCGACTTAACGCCGGGACAACGGTTCGTGGCGACTATTCAGGCGCAACTGTCCGATGGCACATACCGAGCCAATGTCGCCGGACACAATCTCACTCTTGCGCTTCCTTTCGCGGCCAAGGCAGGGGATTCGCTGGAACTGGAGACCGTCGAAAAAAACGGAAAAACAATGCTTGCCGTTGTCGCCCGTGGTAGCGGCGAAGGAAGCGCGGGAAAGGAAAGCGGCAGAGCCGATCCAAACGCTTCTACCGCCATTCGCCTGACGCCGACAGGCAAGCTGATAGCGAGTCTCCTTGCCGGAATAGACAAGGAAGGGGGCAAACGTCCGCAACCCGTCCCTCTCAACAACGCGCAACCGATTTTCGAGAAACTTCCGGCCAAGACCGCCGACATCGCCTCGGCGCTTAGAACGGCGCTGGTCAGAAGCGGCATGTTTTATGAATCGCATCAGGTGCGCTGGACGCAGGGGCGAATTACCCTGGCCGCCCTGCTTTTCGAGCCGCAAGGCAGACTCTCCCCCGTCGCCCATACATTAGCGGCGGGCGGCGAATCCACAGGCGCGGCAAGATTAGGCGCAACCCCCCAGCCGCAAAGTCCGGCGCAGCCAGGGTTACAGGCAACTCTCCTTGCCCGCCCTGGCGCTGTCCATGCCGCCGCTCCATCTACTGCTCCCGCCCCATCCGCTGCCAATCCCGCCCAATCAGCCGCTACTGCCCCGCAGACTGCTCCGCAAAATCCATCCGCTACGCCTGCTGCTATGCCTTCTTCCGCAGCCATGCCGGAGAGCGGCGCAGTAAGGGTCGGAATGGGACAGGCAATCGCCCCTGATTTGGCTCCGGTGGTTCGTCAACAACTTGAAGCCCTGGCGACCAACACCTATGTCTGGCAGGGGCAGATATGGCCGGGGCAGACGATGGACTGGGAAATCATCGAGGAAGACAGCGAACAACGGCAGCGGGAAGAAAACACGGCAGCCAACTGGACAACACGCCTGCATATGAAATTACCGAGCCTGGGCGCGCTGGAAGCGACCTTGAGGCTTTCCGGCGGCAGGGATATTCAGATTATCCTGCGTACTGAAAATGATGTTGCCCGCGCCCGCCTGATCGCCGCAAACGCAGAATTACGGCGGCGTTTTGAAACTTCCGGGCTTTCTCTGGAATTCGTCGAAATTCACCGTCATGTCCGACGCAAAGACACAGGCGCGCCAGCTTGAAGCGGTCGCGCTTGCCTATCGCCAGAGCGACAGCGCGCCGCGCGTTGTTGCCAAAGGGCGCGGACTGATCGCCGAGGAAATCATATCCCGCGCCAAGGAGCACGGCGTTTATGTGCACGAATCGCCGGAACTTCTCTCTCTTCTCGTTCAAGTCGACATTGACGAGCACATTCCCAGCCAGCTTTATCTTGCCGTTGCCGAGCTCTTGGCCTGGCTCTACAGGATAGAACACGGCGAAGCGGGATTGCCGCCGCCCGATTTACGCCTGCCGCCCAAAAACGAGGATGCAAACGCGAATAAAATTCGATGACGTCAGTATAATATGCAACATCCGCTGGCGTTTATGCAAAAAATCAGCTTAGAATATGCGCCTCTCACGTTTTTGTATTTTTCCGCAATAATAACGACCTGGAGTTTTCATATGAGCAACAAGGGACAAACACTGCAAGACCCATTCCTAAACGTCTTGCGCCGGGAGCATGTGCCGGTTTCCATCTATCTGGTAAACGGCATCAAGCTGCAAGGACAAGTCGAATCTTTTGACCAATATGTCGTGCTGCTTAAAAACGCAGTTACCCAGCTGGTGTACAAACATGCCATTTCCACCATCGTGCCTGCCAGACCTGTGACGCTGGGGCAGGATTACGAGAGCGCGGACGACGTTTAGCATAAAACCGCAGCCCGCCCATGTTTGATTTTTCAGGCAGGGAGCCTTCCGGCGGCGAGCGCGCGGTTCTGGTTCAACTCGATTTTGGCGAGCCTGACCTTGCGGAACGCCTGGAAGAATTGCGCCTGCTGACTGAATCGGCAGGCGGCATTGTAGCCGCCGAAATTACCGGCAGGCGGCATAGTCCAGATCCGCGAACTTTTGCGGGAAAGGGCAAGACGGAAGAAATCGCAGCCGTCTGCAAAGCCTGCCGCGCCGATCTCGTTATTTTCAACCACTCGCTATCCCCAGCTCAGGAACGCAATCTGGAACGCCTGCTGGAATGCCGGATAGTAGATCGCACCCGTCTGATTCTGGACATCTTCGCCCTGCGCGCGGAAAGCGCGGAAGGCAAGCTGCAAGTGGAGCTGGCGCAACTGGAACACCTCTTGACCCGCCTAGTGCGCGGCTGGAGCCATCTGGAGCGGCAGCAGGGCGGTATCGGTCTGCGCGGACCGGGGGAAAAGCAGTTGGAAACCGACCGACGGCTTCTCAACAAACGGGTGCGGCTCTTGAAGGAACGGCTGGAACGCCTTTCCCGCCAGCGCGGCATTCAGCGCAAGGCGCGGCAAAAAAGCGAAGCGTTGAACGTTTCTCTGTCTGGCTACACCAACGCGGGCAAATCAACCCTGTTCAACGCCTTGACCAGAGCCGATGTCTATGTCGCCGACCAATTGTTTGCAACCCTGGAAGCCACTTCGCGCAGACTTTGGCTGACCGGGACGAGCCATATCGTGCTCTCCGATACCGTAGGCTTCATCCGCGATTTGCCTCATCCATTGGTGGAAGCATTTCAGGCGACGCTGGAAGCGACGGCTGACGCCGATTTGATTTTGCATGTTATTGATAGCGCAAGCCCCGCCCGCGATGAGCAAATCGCGGAAGTCGAACAGACGCTTGCCGAAATCGGCGCGGCGGATACGCCGCAGATTATGGTCTGGAACAAGATTGACCTGACCGGAGTTTCCCCGGCGATAGAGTTTGATGAATGTGGTAGAATTCGCCGCGTTAAGTTGAGCGCGCGCGATGGTTCCGGGTTGACGCTGTTGCGCTCCGCTCTGGCTTCAATCGCTCAGGAAAAAACAGCGCTCCGCGCTGCAACGGTTTCGTCCGCGCAATCCGAGGCAAAAACCATCTTTTGAAACAATCTGTCCGGGAATATCTTTCATGATTCCAACGTTTGGTATGCTTATGGCGGGTCGTCCGCCGAGAAATGGCGGCGGCAATCGCCCCGACGGTCCGCCCGACCTTGAAGAAATCTGGAACGACCTGAACCGCCAATTGGGCGGACTGTTCGGCGAGAAGAAAAAAAAGCAGGGGCAGCGTCCGCCGCCGGGCAATTTTGGCGGCGGTGGCGGCGACGATGGCCTGCCGCCGATCAATGTCCAGGCTCTTAAACGCGGCTTTGTGATAGTTGCCTTCCTGCTTGTCGGCGCCTGGCTCATCTCCGGCTTTTATATCGTTGATGCTTCAGAGCGCGGCGTTGTGCTGCGCTTCGGAAAATTTGTCGGGGAAACCGATCCAGGTCTTCGCTGGCATTTTCCTTATCCGTTTGAATCCCGCGAGATTGTAAATCACGCTGGTGTGCGTACCGTGGAAATCGGCTATAGCAGCACGGCAAACAACACGGTGAACAAAATTCCCAAAGAGGCATTGATGCTCACCGATGACGAAAATATCATTGACATCCAGTTTGCCGTGCAATACGTGCTGAAAAGCCCGACCGATTATCTGTTCAAGAGCCGTGACCCGGATCAGGCGGTAAAGCAGGCGGCGGAAACCGCTGTGCGCGAAATTGTCGGCAAAAACAAGATTGATTTTGTCCTGAATGAAGGGCGGGCGGAAATCGCGGACGCCGTCAATAAACTGATGCAGACCATTCTCGACCGTTATGGAACCGGGGTGCAAATTTCCAGGGTCAATATGCGGGACGCCCAACCGCCCGAACAGGTGCAAGCCGCGTTTGAAGACGCGGTGAAGGCCGCACAGGATAAGGAACGGCTGGAATACGAAGGCCGCGCCTACGCAAGCGACATCGTTCCTCGAGCCGAAGGCTACAGACAAGCAGTCATTGCCAACGCCGAAGGGGATACCAGCCGGTTCCTGCAAATCTTGACCGAATACTCAAAAGCACCGGAAGTTACCCGCCAGCGCCTTTATCTGGAAACCATGCAACAGGTTTACTCAAATACCAGCAAGGTTATTGTGGACGCCCAGGGTCAGGGCAATCTGCTTTACCTGCCGCTTGACAAGCTGATGCAGGCAGGCGCGGCAGGCAGCATGACGAATCCTGCCTCAGTCTCACAGTCCGGCGGCGCGGCAACGCAGCAACGGGACAGCGGCGCTATTGCATCCGGCTTCGATGGCGCTGTGCCTTCCCTTTCCCGCGACAGGAGCGCGCGATGATGAACAACATACGCATACAAATAGGTCTTGCTCTGGCGGCAATCGTTCTGTTGATCGGCAGCATGTCCGTGTTTACGGTCGATCAGCGCCAATACGTTTTGGTGCTGCAACTAGGCGAGGTCAAGAGGGTCATCAAGACGCCGGGTCTGCATTTTAAGGTGCCGATGATTCAGAATGTGGTTCCTTTCGACAACCGGATATTGACCATTGATAGTCAGGAGCCTGAGCTTTTCATCACTTCGGAAAAGCAAAATGTGCAGGTTGATTCCTTCGTCAAGTGGCGTATTACCGACCCCAGTCTGTACTATGTTTCGGTCAATGGCGAAGAAGGCCGCGCTCGTATCCGGCTGACCCAGACCATCAATGACGGTCTGCGCGCCGAATTCGGCAGGCGCACCGTGCATGACGTGGTATCCGGCGCGCGCGACACGATCATGGAAGACATGCGCGGCAAGGCCAATCTGGACGCCCAGAAAATCGGGGTGGAGGTCATTGACGTGCGTCTGAAACGGGTGGAACTGCCGACAAACGTTACCGAGAGCGTCTATGACCGGATGCGCGCTGAACGTTTGCAGGTTGCCAATCAACGCCGCGCCTCAGGCGCGGCGGAGGCGGAAAGAATTCGCGCCGAAGCCAATCGGGACGCGCAACGAATCAGGGGCGATGGCGATGCCCGCGCAGCGGCTATTTATGCCCAGGCATATGGCCAGAATCCCGGGTTCTACGCATTCTACCGAAGTCTTGAGGCATATCGCGGCAGCTTCGCCAACAAGCAGGACTTGCTTGTGATCGAGCCGAATTCCGATTTCTTCCGTTACATGAAAAACGCGAAATGAGCGTCTCGACCATCCTCCTCGCCTTTGCCCTGATGCTCATTCTGGAAGGGGCGCTGCCGTTTCTGGCTCCCGCCGTCTGGCGAGAAACGTTCCGGCGGCTGTTAGCCCTCTCGAACGGTCAGATTCGTTTCATCGGCCTCTTGTCAATGCTGGCCGGAATCGCGCTCCTTGTGGTGTTTTTTCCCTGACCGAATCGTCATCTTGCGGAATTCGCATGAACTGGCTTTTGCCTGAACACCTCGCTGACGCACTGCCGCAAGAAGCCATGCGCATGGAGGTTTTGCGTCGTTGTCTGCTCGATTTGTTCAAGACGCGCGGCTACGAACTCGTTATGCCGCCGCTGCTGGAATATCTGGAATCTCTCCTGACCGGCGCGGCGCATGACCTTGATCTGCGCACCTGTAAACTGGCCGATCAGCTTTCAGGCCGCACCTTGGGCGTGCGAGCCGACATGACTCCCCAGGTTGCTCGCATTGACGCTCACCTTCTGAACCGTGAGGGCGTGACTCGTCTTTGCTATTGCGGCAGCACTCTCCATGCCCGCCCCGCCAGTCTGGTCTCCAGCCGCGAGCCGATTCAGCTTGGCGCGGAACTTTTCGGTTACACGGGTTGGGCGGCTGACCGGGAAATTCTCCGTCTCCTGGCGGAGGTTCTTGCAGCAGCCGATTTGCCGGATTTTCGTCTGGATTTGGGGCATGTCGGCATTTTCCGTGCCCTGATTGAAGCGGCAAGAGCGGATACGGAAACAGGCAAGGCCATTCTTTCCTGCCTGCGAAACAAGGACGAACCGGAACTTGCCGCCATAACTGCCGGATTGCCCCAGCCTTTTGGCGAGGCGATTCTTGCGCTATCCAGACTCTACGGGGGGATCGAGACGCTAAGAGAGGCGCGGCAGATTCTCCCTGATTTGCCGCCGATCGCCGCCTCGCTTGACACTCTGGCCTGCCTTGCGGACAGCGTGCCGGAATGGTCTGTCACGATTGATCTTGCCGATTTGCGCGGTTATCACTATCACAGCGGCGCGGTTTTTGCCGCCTATGTTCCCGGCTATCCTGCCGCCATCGCCCTTGGAGGACGCTATGACGGCGTAGGCAAGAGCTTTGGGCGGGCGCGGCCTGCCACCGGCTTCTCCCTTGATCTACGCGAACTAGCCCGGCTCTCAGGCAAGGAATCAAGGCAAGACGCCATTTTTGCCCCTTCCAGCCTCCATCTCCCGGAATTGGCGGAAAAAATCGCGGAGCTTCGCAAAGCGGGCGAAATCGTGGTGGAATGCCTGCCGGACGAAACCGGTGCGATAGACCCTTGTAACAAGCGACTGGTTCAAAGGGGCAGGGACTGGATCATTGAAGCTACCCTGACTAAAACTTCATAAAGGAAAGATAATGACCAAGAACGTAGTGGTCGTCGGCACACAATGGGGCGACGAAGGCAAGGGCAAGATCGTGGATTGGCTGGCCAATCACGCCCAGGGCGTCGTTCGTTTTCAGGGCGGGCATAACGCCGGACATACCTTGGTTGTGGGGGATACTACCTACAAGTTGAGCCTCGTTCCCTCCGGCATCGTTCATCCCGGCGCTCGCTGCTATATCGGCAACGGCGTGGTATTGGACATCAAGCATTTGCTGGAAGAAATCGAAAAGCTCGAAGCAGGCGGTATCGAAGTGCGGCAACGCCTGTTCATAAGCCAGGGCTGTCCGTTAATCCTGCCTTATCACGCGGCGCTTGATCAGGCGCGGGAAGCAAAGAGACAAGACGCAAAGATTGGCACAACCGGCAGGGGTATCGGCCCAGTTTACGAAGACAAGGTTGCGCGACGCGCATTGCGTGTCTATGACCTTTTCGATTCCGTGTGTTTTGCCGAAAAGCTCACCGAGGTTATGGAATATCACAATTTCGTCCTCACTCATTTTCTCGGCGCAAAGCCGCTTGATCCCGCAGAGGTTCTGGAACAAGCCCTTCTGCACGGCGAGAGCGTTCTGCCGATGGTCGCTGACGTTTCCGCAGAACTTCACGCCGCCGGACAAAAGGGGGAGAGCCTGTTGTTCGAGGGGGCGCAAGGCTCATTGCTGGACATTGACCACGGCACTTATCCTTTCGTCACATCCAGCAACTGCGTGGCCGGTCAGGCAGCCGCCGGTTCCGGCGTCGGCCCCGGCATGTTGCATCACATCCTCGGCATTGCCAAAGCCTACTGCACCCGCGTTGGCGGCGGCCCTTTCCCTTCCGAGCTTGATATAGGCACAGAGGAAACTCCGGGCTGGCAAATGTCGCACAAGGGGTATGAATTCGGTACTGTGACCGGACGTATTCGCCGCTGCGGCTGGTTTGACGCCGCGCTTCTTCGCCGCTCTCTTATCATCAACGGACTTACCGGACTGTGTATCACCAAACTGGATGTGCTTGACGGTCTTTCGGAAATCAAGATTTGTACCCACTACCAACTGGATGGCAAAACCATTGACATCTTTCCCTTGGGCGCGGACGAAGCCGCCCGCTGCCAGCCGGTTTTCGAGACTCTTCCCGGATGGGCGGAGAGCACCCACGGCGCGCAGCGTTGGGAAGACCTGCCGATCAATGCGCGTACGTATCTCAATCGTCTGGAGGAGCTTTGCCAGACCCCGATTGATATTATCTCGACCGGCCCCGAACGGGATGAGACCATCCTGCGCCGCCATCCCTTCCAGTGCATATAGTGATTCCCAAGCTGCTCAAACCCCCGCCCGCCAAAAGGCGGGCATTCCGCATGGGAATATCGCTCTTGTCCTGTTCTGGAAATTTGTCGTGACTTTCCAGTGCCGTACTGGATTCCCGCCTTCGCGGGAATGACGAATGCACTAAATTATGTGCGAAAGAATGACTATGCCTGATAGCCGTTGCGGTAAGCGCTATATCAAGGTGTATCGCAATTTGGGCAAAAATCTATTGACGATACGCCCTAAGACACCTTTTCTGTCTCGCCAATCTTGCCAAGATTGGCGAGCGGCTCTGGAATATGGCAGGCATAACCCTGCGCGTAGTCTACGCCCAATTCCTTAACGATGTCATAAACCATCTCGTTGCATACAAATTCGGCCACGACTTTCAGGTTATAGGTTTTGGCAAGCTGCACCATGGATTGCACCACGGCGTGATCATCGGCATCCACATGCAGATTCTTGACGAACATGCCGTCAATCTTCAGAAAATCAACCTTGAAGCGTTTCAAGTAGGCAAAAGATGACATTCCGGCGCCGAAGTCGTCCAGAAGCAGGGGTGATCGTAGGCCACGCATTCGATCAATGAATTCCAGCGCTTGATTCAATTGACCGACGGCGCAACTTTCCGTAATTTCAAAGCCTAGACGTTTGGGGTCAATGTTGTATTTTTTGATCTGTTGCTGCACGAATTCAGGAAATTCGCGGTCGGAGAGACTGGCACCGGAAACATTGATTGCATACCATGGAACTTCTGGCTTGATTCCCGCCTCGTCCCATTCCGAGATCTGACGACACACGTTTTCCACCACCCAACGGTCAATGTGGGGCATCATGCCGTAACGCTCGGCAGCCGCGATGAAACGTCCAGGTGACTGGATGTTGCCGAACGAATCCCTAAGTCGGAGCAAAATTTCGACGTGGCGGCGCAAATCCGGCTGTAAAGGCTCTACGTGCTGGAAATAAAGTTTGAAGCGACCTTCGGCAAGCGCGTTAGTGATGTGACCGACTGACCTGAATTCTTCGTTCCTCATTCGGAAATACTCGTCATCTTCTGTATACACCTCGACCCGATTGCGTCCGCGCTCTTTGGCGGCGTAACAGGCAGTATCGGCCGCCATCAGCAGGGAAGTGAGATTATCCAGTCCATGCGTGGCGCGGACTACGCCTACTGAAGCGCCTAACTGGAAGGCCTGTCCGCCATAGATGAAAGTATAGGCGCGCACATCCTCTATCAGCATATTTGCCCGCTGTGCGGCTTCCTCTACATCGTTATCGTGCAGAAGAATACCAAACTCGTCGCCGCCCAAGCGCGCCAGGAAACAGTCGCTGTGTTTAGCCTGCAAGATTTTTGCCAAATTTACCAGTAACTGATCGCCTGCGATGTGTCCGCAGGTGTCGTTTACGATCTTGAATTGGTCAAGGTCAAGATACAGTACCACTACTGATTTGTTATCCTTCCTGAAGGCTTCCAGATCCTGCTGCAACTTGCGCTCAAAGGCGCGACGATTGCTAAGCCCGGTCAAGGGGTCATGCACTGCCTGATAGGCCAGTTCCTCATTCGCGTAGTGCTGCAGGGTGATGTCGCGGATGCTGGAACGAAAGCCAAGCGAGCGCCCGCTGTCGTCATAAACCGGCTGCCAGGATGCCGCTACCCAGATGATGCGGTTGTTCCGACGCTGCACACGAAACTCTAGTTCCTGCCCGCTATGCCCGTCCTTGGCTTGCTGCATCATGTGTCGAACCAGATCCCGGTCGCCTTCATGCACCATTGTTATCGGGTAATCCTGCATCAGCATACATTCTTCCGGCGTATATCCGGTAAGCCGCCGCACGGCAGGATTGACCCATTTCAGTTCGCCTTTCGAGCCGAACCAGCTTTCCCAGGAATGGGTGTAGTCCGCAATGGTACGGAAACGCCATTCGCTTTCTTCCAGCTCGCTCATTCGAGTCCGTAATGTATCCATCATGGTGTTGCAGCTGTTTGCCAACACCGAAATTTCGTCCTGCCCTTCCACATTGATCCGCTGCCTAAAATCGCCGCGCGCTATCCTGGAGCTGGCTTCTGAAAGCGCGGTCAACCCTCGCATAAGGTAATAGACGATGAATGACTGGATCAGGATCAGGAAGAGCAGGCCGACAGCAGCGACCAGGCCGCCTTGAAAAAGGAGTCTTTTTCGCAATTCATCAATGAACTCAGCCCTTTTGCCAAGGTAGAGATGCCCGTACAGTTGTTCGCCTATCCTGATCGGTATGATTTCGTGGGAGACTCCATCGTAAAACCCTGGTTGCGGCATGGGGCGGCCTTCCGGCCAGTCAAGCGAAATCACTTGTGCTTCTCCGTCGCGCACAATCATATAGGCGACATCTTCTGAAATTGCCCATTCTTTCAGCACGTCATGCAAGGCTGAGTAATCTTTAGACAACAGATAAGGCGCAATGGCAGTAACATAACTATTGCCTATTTTCGTGAGGGACTGCCGATCCTGAATCCCAAGATAAGTCCCAGCTAGGTAAATACTGTTGCCGATCAGTGCGCACAAAATCAGAAAGCTGACCAGAAAGTTGGCAAACAGGAGACGAGCGCGCAACGAGCGAAAAAACACACGGATCATGGTGTTTTTGCGTCCTCTTCTTTTTTGATCTCGTTCAGAGTCAAAATAACGAAAGGCTGTATGGCTCTTAGGTCTTCTTCGGTAATCCGGGTGTACCCTACATATTGAGTCTCCTGGAAGAATCGCCGCCCACCCGGCGTATCCGGGAAAAGCTCAAGAGCTTTCTTGATTCGCAGAATTTCGTCTTTGCCCAACTCTTTCCTCGCCAGAGTCATCAGTTGCGGCAGGTTTTTGTTCCAGGACACAGCTTTCAGTTTTCCACGGATATCCGGCGGCATCTGCCTTAGCGCCGGATAGCCTGTCACAGCCGCATCCGCCATACCCAGCGCAACCGCCATTATAGCTGCCAAATGGTTAGGAAATTCCATGTGAATGTAGTCCTTATCCCGACGCATCCCTACGTCTTCCAGAAATTTGACGCCCGCAATGTGAAAAATTGCCATCCTGTCGGGAAAGGCTATTTTTTTCCCACGCAGAGCGGAAGCGGTTTGGTAGTCCCGATCAGAGCGTACCGCGAAGATTAAATCTAGCTCCCCTTGGTAACGTACAAGCGGCGCAAAGCCATGTTGCAGGCAAAGCCCGCCAAAGTGCGGCGGGACAATAACTATATCAAACTGACCGGCGAGAGCATCGCGCAGAAATTCGGCATGGCTGTTGGAAGAAAACAGCGCAACCGGACGCTTGAGTTTCGCTTCCATATGGTCGCGCAACGGCTTGTGCGTCCTGAATAAGCCCGCCGGAGAGTTGAAGGGTACAATGCCTATTCGCAATACATCCTTTTGCGGCGCGGCTTCCGCCGTCATGAACGCACAAAGGATCATGAGAAAGAACAGCGTCCTTGCGAAATAAAAAATTCTGTTACTCATGTGCTGCTTACGACAGTTAATCACAAACCCCAATTTCACCTATAACGGGAGGGGAGGGGAGGGGAGGGGAGGGGAGGTTTTTCATATTCTACTGTAGTTATCGGGATTGTGCAAGCGGGAGAGGGGGGGGTAAAGCATGTTCTCACTGACAGTCGCTTTATTTGTAGGAACCATTATTAATTGCACATCCGCTTTGCTCTCCGCCAAATAATTGTTATAGAATGCGCGGTCTGGCGGAAAAAAATACCGCAACATCCGCCAGCTTTTGTCTTACGAGCGCAAGCGCCCAGGAAGGCACTCGCGCAAGTTCATTCACTCAAGGAGAAACGTTAAATGAAATCAAAAAAACTTGAAATCGAACAAGTTGCGTCGTTTCTGCGTGATGGCATGACCATCATGTACGGCGGCTTCATGGGCAACGGCACCCCGCCCCGATTGATAAAGGCCATTCTCGATTCAGGCGTCAAGGATTTGACCATGATCGGTGACGACACGGCTTTCGGAGAAGACTTGGCAGCAAGAGGCCCGGAAGGCGTTGGCCTCTTGATCCGCAACAAGCGAGTCAAGAAGCTGGTTACCGGCCACATCGGCCTGAACAAGGAAGCCCAACGCCAAATGCTCGCAGGCGAGATGGAAATCGAGTTGTCGCCAATCGGCACACTAGCCGAGCGCATCCGCGCCGGCGGTTCCGGCCTTGGCGGGGTGCTTACTCCGACCGGCGTAGGAACCTCGGTAGCCGATGTCAAGATGGATGTCACCATCAACGGTCAGAAATTCGATCAGAAGCAGACGATCAACATCAACGGCAGGGATTATCTGCTGGAATTGCCGTTGAGAGCCGATCTGGCCGTGCTGGAAGCCGTCGTTGCCGACAAGTCAGGCAATCTAGTCTACTACGGTTCGATGCGTAACCATAACCCGCTCATGGCGCTTGCCGCAGACACGGTTATCGTTGAGGCGCACCAGATTTTCGAGGTTGGTTACATCAACCCTGATCATGTCATGACCCCGAGCATCCTGGTCGACCACATCATTTACCCCATCTAAAGGAGAAAAACATGACGCAAGAAATGAGCGCAAAAGAATTGATTGCCCGCCGCATTGCGTTGGAGCTACAGGATGGCGATGCCGTAAACCTCGGCATCGGTTTGCCGACATTGGTCGCCAATTACCTGCCGCTAGGCGTAAACCTGCTGCTGCAATCGGAAAATGGCTTCCTGGGCATCGGGCCGGTTCCGGCTGAAATCATCCCTGTCGGCCAGCCGCGCATGGTAAATGCGGGCGGCAATCCCTGCACGATTCTGCCAGGCGGGTCAACATTCGACGTTTCGACATCTTTCGCGCTGATGCGCGGCGGTCATCTTGACGCCTGCGTGTTGGGCGGTTTGCAGGTAGCCGAAAACGGAGACCTTGCCAACTGGATGGTTCCCGGCAAGAACGTGCCCGGTATGGGCGGCGCGATGGATCTCGCGGTAGGCGCGAAGAAAGTAATCGTAGCGATGGAGCACACCAACAACGGCGAGAAGAAAATTCTCAAAAAGTGCACCTTGCCGCTCACAGCGAAGGGAAAAGTGGCCGTTCTGGTGACGGAAAAGGCGTTGTTCCGCTTCTACGACGGCAATATGGTGCTGGAAGAGTATGCGCCCGGCGTCAGCGTGGATGAAATCCGCGCCGAGACCGAAGCTGCTTTCACTGTTTCCGACAATTTGAAAGAAATGGTTATCAGCCAGGTTGGCCTGTAATTCCGTTGGGAATAAAACAAAGCGGCGCATTTCGCGCCGCTTTTTATAGTTTCATGGCGCTTGTCGCCCAAATCATGACACCAGGTATTCTGGTCGATCACATCATATAACCCGCACAAGGAAACAGATATGACACAAGAAATGAGCGCCAAAGAATTCATAGCCCGCCGCATCGCGCTGGAATTGAAAGACGGGGATGTTGTAAACATGGGTATCGGCCTGCCGACCCTAGTCGCCAACTACCTGCCCAAAGACGTGTATCTTACGCTGCATTCGGAAAACGGCTTTCTGGGCGTAGGGCCGGTTCCGGATAATGTCCCGCCCATCGGCGAACCACGCATCGTGAATGCCGGCGGCAATCCCTGTTCCATCCTGCCGCATGGTTCCACATTCGACATTTCGATGTCTTTCGCGTTGATGCGCGGCGGTCATCTTGACGCCTGCGTGCTGGGCGGCCTGCAAGTCGCTGAAAACGGCGATCTCGCCAACTGGATGGTTCCCGGCAAGAATGTGCCCGGCATGGGCGGCGCGATGGATCTCGCAGTAGGCGCGAAACAAGTCATCGTGGCAATGGAGCACACCAACAACGGCGAGAAGAAAATTTTGAAGAAGTGCACCCTTCCCCTCACTGTCAAAAGCCGCGTGTCCGTTCTGGTGACGGAAAAAGCGTTGTTTCGCTTCTACGATGGCAAGATGGTGCTGGAAGAGTATGCGCCCGGCGTCAGCGTGGATGAAATACGCGCCGAGACCGAAGCGGCCTTTACCGTTTCCGATAATCTGAAAGAAATGGTCATCAGCCAGGTCGGCATGTAATTTCTTCCTTCGGGATGAAAAAGCGGCGCATTTGCGCCGCTTTTTTTGAAGCGTGGCTCAACCGCATCAAAAATCAGCCGTATCCGGGTTCGGGCCGAGGCGATTCGTGGGAGCGTCCCGCTCGGCCAGGCTTGCCAAGTCTTCCGAATCCAGTTTGAAATCGAAAATATTGAAATTTTCCCAGATACGCTCGCCCCGGATGGATTTGGGGATAACCGATAACCCCGCTTCTATATGCCAACGGATGAGAACTTGCGCGGGCGTTCGACCGTGCTTTTTAGAAATGGCGACAATGACAGGATGCGTAATGAGCCTGCCCTGTCCCAGCGGACTCCAGGATTGGGTCAGGATGCCGTGCCGCGCATGAAACTCGCGCAATTCCGGCTGGGTGAAATCAGGATGCAGCTCGATTTGATTCATGCTCGGCACAACGCCGGTTTCATTGATGATGCGCTCCATATGCGCGATCTGGAAATTTGAAACCCCAATGCTTTTTACTCGCTTCTCTTCCTTCAGACGAATTAACGCTTTCCAACTGTCAAGGTAACGGTCTTTCTTGGGACAAGGCCAATGAATCAGGTATGCGTCAATGTAATCAAGGCGCAAACGGGCAAGACTGTCGTCAAATGCGGCAAGGGCGCTGTCAAAACCTTGGTCGCTGTTCCAGAGCTTGGTAGTGACGAACACCTGATCGCGCGATAAACCTGTTGCCTCAAAGCCATCGCGCAACCCGTCGCCGACTTCGATTTCGTTTTCATAGATTGTGGCAGTATCAATCAGGCGATAACCGCACTTCAAGGCAGCGGAAACGGCTGTCGCCGCCTTGTCCGGCGCGGTCTGCCAAGTGCCCAGGCCAAGCTGGGGAATATGTCCGCCATCATTTAGCGGAAGAACAGGCGATTGCATGAGAACTCCCTGTCAGAATGGTTAAACAGCTGTGCCAATGCGTCGGCGCAGGTTGAAAAACTGTAGTGATTCACGCGAATAATTGTACTTTTAGCTTTGCCGCAAGCAACATCTAACCGGCAAACCCCGGCGGTCTTGCAGACGGCAATAGCGCCACATCCTTTGGAAATGGTGGGCTTTGTGCCAGGAGCCAACCCAAGGAGCGCCTGCCTTGGCGGGCGGGGTTTGAGCAGCTTTATTCGGATGAATCGCTATATGTTCTCATGAATGTGCTTCGCTGCACAAGGAACAGGTATCAATAAATCATGCCAATTCGTAGCGCGAAATCGCGAATTCGGCAGGCGGCTTCATCTGGCGCGCATTGAAGCAGACCATGCGGCGCTCTTATGGCCTCAATATGGAGCGAGGGGCAGACGGCCTTGATAGCCTCGCTCGCGCTCCCTGGGATCAGCTTATCTTCGTCGGCGCGAAGGTACAGTATCGGCACACGTATTGCGCGTAGCCGTTCCATCACATCCACCTGCATCACATTTCGCAGGCGTGTTCGCAACACTTTGGGCGCGACCTGGGCAAGACTGCGGTTCAGCATTGCGCGTAGCGTCCGGGTATTACTGCAGCCCAAAAGCCAGGGACCAAGCAACGCCGTAGGGATCATGGGCATCAGGCTGATGATCGGAAGCAGAAAAGAGGGCATGGGGCGCGGACTGCGCGCGAATGTGGCGGCGAGTACCAAACCACGCAAGCTTTCGGGGGCGCGCGCCGCAAGCGAAATTGCAATCGGGCCTGAGAAAGATTCGCCGAGCAGGAGATAAGGCTCCGATTTGGGCAGCGCCGACATGACCAGAGCTTCAAGAGCGGGGTAATCCAGCGGTATTGCGCCCGGGTAGCGCACACAGCGGACATCCCAGGTATCACCGAGGGCATCTTTCAGGGGCGCGAACAACTCGCCGGTTCCGTCCATGCCGGGCAAAAGCGTCAGTATCGGACGCGCAGCCGATGATCTGGCATTATCGGGAAGGGGCGAAGTATCAAGCATGGAGCGTAATGTCGCGGATAAGGCCAAGGCAGCGATTAAAGAAGTGATCCGCGCCCGGAATTACCACGACCGGCAGGTTTTGCGGCTTTGCCCAGTCCAGCACGTTGGCAAGCGGCACGATGTTATCTTCGGAACCGTGGATGACCAGAGTATTGGCAGGAACGGCGGCGGCATCAAAGGAACCCACGCCTTCAATGAAACCGATTGCTGTGGCAACCAGTACCAGCCGCTCTACCGGGTGGCCTTCCGCGCATAAACGTTGGGCGACATGGGTTTGGCAGTAAGCGCCAAAGGAAAATCCGGCGAGCGCGACCGGCAGATTCACGCCATTATCTACAACCTGTTTCGCCTTCTTCAGGACTGTCAAGAGGTCGTCGGTTTCTCCCCGGCCTTCGTCATGTATGCCCTCGCTTTTTCCCACGCCGCGAAAATTGGGGCGAAAGACGGCATAACCAAGCTGAAGGAAGGCTTTTGCCAGGGTATGCACGACTTTGTTGGTATTAGCGCCGCCGCCAACAGGATGTGGGTGGGCAACGAGGGCGATGCCCATGATCACGCCAGAAGGAATGTCAACCAGCGTATCAATCGTGCCTGCCGCGCCGGGGATGAGCATTCTTTCAAGCGCCTCCGGCATGAATCAGAGGTATTCGAATTCCAGCGTCTCGGCGCTTTCATCTTTGGTGGATACCCCCAGGCTGAAAACACCTTTGACGTACAAGGGAACGATGGTGTTGTGAACGAAAATCTCCGCAGCGTTGTTCTGGACAATGAAAGTGCCGTTGGTGCTGGTATCTTCCAGGGTGTAGTGTTTTCCGCGCAGCACAATGCGGGCATGGATGCGGGAAGCTCGGCTGTTCTTGATATCGCTCTTTACCACGATGTCGTTATGGCGATCCCTTCCCAAGGTGATAGCCGGATTATTTTTGTCCATTAGGATGGTTCCTCCTGCATGCCGGATGCAAAGACACGGGACATCGTCCTCATCAAACTCGCCGCCTTCGGGGAGATCTTCCATGTCATCGTCAGAAATCGCATCTATTAGGGTAGCGGTAAAAGTGGTTTCCTCCGGAAGAAATGAGATTTCATCAATCTGCTGCCCGAAAGGTGGACGATATGGGCTTGGGCGGGGCGAAGCCTTGCCGTAGTAAATTGATTCACGCCAGACAATTTCCATTAGAGGAATCGTGCCGCCCTTGGGTAAAGTCCATTCCTGCTCTAAATCCTTGACTGTCAAGCCGCTGTCTTCGGCAGCGCTTTGGAACAGATCACGGTCGCAGAGAATCTGCCCCGGCGCAGCTTGCTCCAAGAGCATTTCCGCCATGCGGATGGCGATGTTGTCATCGCCTGCGGTAAAAATGGCTACTCGAAGCGACAGATGAATTCCGGAGATGGGGGGTAGCTCCGAAGCGCGTTTTTGCATGTCGGTCGCGCCAAGGCAGGCATCGTCCAACTCGGCAAAAGAAAAGGTGATGGTTGTGCTTGTGATGCCCAGCACCTTGCCGCGCTGGGCAAGACCCGCGCGTTCAATGCGCTTTAGGCAACGCTCCACGGAGTGGTTTGCCTCCGTTTTGCCCAGACGTTCAGCCAGTACGTCGCCGCCAACAATGTTTCCACGCACGATGATGGTCATGATGAATTCCAATAAAACAGAATTTAGTAAAGTGCATCATAACATTATCAGGGGCATATTTAGTCAAGATGAAATGGCAAGATCAGCATGCAAAACCATTGACTGCCTGTTAAAAGTATATGAGATTCCCGGGCACGATCACGTATTAGCTAGCGAATACCCATCACACAAGCCTTGCAACCAATCTTTAAAGCAAAACGCATACTCATGTAGCCTTGGTTTTCCCGAATCGGATAATGTGTCTCATGTCACTTTCAGGCGCGAAATCTTCGTCTTTTTCGGTCAGGAAGGCAGGATTCGGGGCAAGATTGGCGAAATCGAACAGCAAAGGGTCGGCCAGATGCGAAGGCACGACATTTTGCAGGGCGGTGAAGACCGATTCGGTGCGCCCCGGAAAACGGGCATCCCATTCCTGCATCATGGCGCGGATTTGCTGGCGTTGCAGATTGGCTTGCGAACCGCAGAGATTGCAGGGGATGATGGGAAATTCCATGCCTCGCGCGTAACGGGCGATGTCGTTTTCGGAACAGTAGGCCAGGGGACGAATAACCACATGGGCGTTGTCGTCGGTAACGAGCTTGGGCGGCATGGCTCTTAGCCTGCCGCCGAAAAAGAGGTTGAGAAACAAGGTGTGCACGATGTCGTCACGGTGATGGCCTAGCGCGATTTTGTTCGCGCCCAGTTCTTTTGCCGTGCGATAGATAATTCCGCGTCTAAGCCTCGCGCAAAGCGAACATGTGGTCTTGCCTTCCGGGATTTTTGCCTTTACGACCGAGTAGGTATCAGCCTCAACGATGCGATATTCCACGCCGTTTTTCTCGAACCATTCCGGCAGGATATGCGCGGGAAAACCGGGCTGCTTCTGATCCAGATTCATCGCAATCAAGCGAAAGGCGACCGGTGCTCGCGTTTGCAGAAGGCGCAGCAAGTGGAGCATGGTTTGTGAATCCTTGCCGCCGGAGACGCACACCAGCACTGTGTCATTCGCTTCTATCATGCGGTAGTCGCTTATGGCCTGTCCGGCTTTGCGTAGCAGCCATTTTTCCAGACGTTGCAGGGTATGCGAAGGTTTCACGGTTCCAAGGGCGGGGAAAGACAAGCGGCGAATTGTCGCACAGTTTATGTTTCTGCCGCGCCGCTTACCGCAGCAAAAGTATCCGGCACGGATGATGTGCTATCATCCATGTCTTCTTGCTACCCTTGCTTTTTGAACTTGCCATGTTTGACGCCATTCGCAACAGTAAACGCATTATTCAGTTTTTTCTTGTGCTGATCATCATCTCCTTCTCGGTCTGGGGGCTGGAATCCTATTTCCGAGGCGGCGGCGGCGACGACCTCGTGCAAATCGGGAAAACCCGCATCGGCATGAACGCTTTTCGGGACGCATTGCGAAACGAGCAGGAACGGCAGAGAAGGGCAAATCCGCACGCTGACCCTGCCGAGTTTGACTCGCAGGCCACACGCGATGATGCGCTAAACAGCCTGATCAATCGTTATCTACTTCTTTTGGAAGCGCAAAAGCAGGGCTTGAACGTGCGTCTGGCAATGCAACAACTAATTGCTCAAATTCCGGATTTTCAGGAAAACGGCGTTTTCAGCCAGGAGCGTTATGAAGCGACGCTGGCTGCCATGCAGCGTCCCGTGCAGGAATTTGAGTCCGAATTTCAGGAAGGCCTGCTCCGACAGACGCTCTTGAGTTCCGTGCTTGAGGCTTCCTTTGCCCCGAAAACCGTGACAAACCGGATTATCGCCTTGTTGACGGAAACGCGGGATGTGCAGGAACACCTGATTGCCTGGCGGCCTCTGGTGAGCAAGGTGAAAATTTCGGATGCGGAAGTCAGGCAGTTCTATGACGATAATCCCGCAAACTTCAGCATCCCTGAGCAAATTCAGGTTGAATACGTCCTGCTTGCCCAGGGGATGTTGGGCAGCATGACAAAAATTCCGGAGGCCGATTTACGCGCCTGGTATGAAATCAACAAAGAACGCTTTGCCAAAAGACCGGAAGAGCGGCGCATCAGCCATATCCTGCTGATTACCGACGCAGACAAGGAGAAAGTCCATGCCGAAGCCATGCGCCTGCTCTCGGAAGTGCAAAAAGAACCGGGGCGTTTCGCAGAGTTGGCGAAGGCGCATTCAGAAGACCCGGGTTCTGCCGGTCAGGGGGGTGATCTGGGCTTCATGACCCGGCAGATGTTGGTCAAATCCTTTGCGGACGCCGCGTTTTCCCTGAAAAAAGGCGACATTTCCGATCTGGTGGAAAGCGAATTTGGTTTTCACATCATTCGCGTGGATGACATACTGCCCGGCGAATATTTCCCCTTTGCCGAGGTGCGCCCCCACATTGAAGAGGCTATGCGGGAACAGAACATGGCCAGGTTGTTTGCCGAAGCGGCGGAAAATTTCAAAAATCTGGTTTTTGACCAGCCGGACAGCTTGAAGCCTGCTGCTGACGCTTACAGGTTGCCTATTCAAAAATCAGGCTGGCTGAACCGTGACTCGAAAGGCGAGGATCCGGTTTCCAACCCTAGATTGATACGCGAGTTGTTTGACGACGAGGTTCTGAAAAACGGGCGCAATACCAGAGTCGTGGAAGTCGCGCCCGGTGTGCTGGCGGCTGCGCGTTTGCTGGAACACCAGCCCGCGCTCTTGTCGCCCTTTGACGATGTGAAAGATGCCATTCTGTCGCTCTTGCGCGAAGAAAAAGCACAGGCGCTGGCGGTGGAAGAAGGAGAAGCGAAACTGGCCGAAGCAGAGAACATGCGGGTAAGCTGGGGCAAGAGCCAGACCGTTTCCCGCGTTATGCCCGGCCTTTTGCATCCTCTTGCGTTGGACGCTATTCTTCGGGTCGGCGCGGATAACCTGCCCGCATACGCAGGCGTGGCGCTGCCGGAACAAGGCTATGCCATTTACAAAATCCTTAAGGCCGGTAGCCAGGCCATTGAGCCGGAATTTGAAAATCATCTCGCGCAACAGATAGAGTTCATTACCGCGCAAAACGAGACAGCCGCCTACCTTGCGGCTCTACGCCAACGCTATAAGGTAAAGGTCAACGAGAGCCTGATTCGGGAACAAGAACAGTAAGTCGCCTCGCCTTGAACAGTATTACTGCCTGCGCCCATAGGTGTAAAACGCGGCGCAGGCTCCTTCCGAGGAAACCATGCAGGCTCCCAGCGGATTTTCCGGAGTGCAGGCTACGCCAAAAGCCTTGCAGTCGCCGGGTTCCTTGTGTCCGCGCAGAACATGAGCGCATTCGCAAGCCTTGTGATCAGGAACCGGACGATAAGGAACAGGATGACGCGCCTCGGCGTCGAATTGGGCATATTCAGGTTTCAGGCAAAGCGCGCTTTCAGGAAGTCTGCCCAGTCCCCGCCATTCAAACTGTTCGCGCACTGCGAAATATTTTTGCAGCAAGCGTTTAGCCTTTTCATTACCTGTGCGGGTGACAACGCGGGTAAACTCGTTCTCCACAACGGCGTATCCCGCATTGACTTGTCGCAGCAACATGAGAATGGCTTGCAACACATCCAGCGGCTCGAACCCGGCAATGACTACCGGCTTTTGGTAACGCTCAGGGATAAATTCATAGGGGGCGCTGCCGATAATGGCGGAAACATGCGCGGGGCCGACCATTCCATCCAGCGGCAGATCGTCCTCCAGAATGCCCAGGATAGCCGCCGGAGTGAGAAGATGGCAGCAAAGCACGGAAAAATTGGCGATGTTTGCCGCTTTTGCTTCTGCGATTGCGGCAGCAGTAGGCGGAGCCGTGGTTTCAAAGCCGATTGCGAAAAAAACGACTTGTTTGTCAGGATGAGCGCGGGCAAGGGCAAGGGCGTCCTTTGTGGAATACACCATACGCACATCCGCTCCCTCTGCGCGGGCTTTCAACAGAGTAAGACCGCCGGATGCGGGAACGCGCAGGCAATCGCCATAGACAGCAAGGATTACGCCATGCTCCAGCGCCATTTGAATGGCCTGATCGACACGACCAATGGGCAGGACGCAGACCGGACAACCAGGGCCGTGAATCATTTTGATCTGGGGCGGCAACAATGCTGTCAAGCCATAGCGGGCAATGGCATGTGTGTGTCCGCCGCAGAATTCCATGAAGCGATATAACCTGACCGAATCTGTTTCACGCGCAATGGAGTCAGCGATTTTCCGCGCCAGATTGCCATCGCGGAATTCTTCAATATATTTCATTGTGGTCTCGGCTAGAGCGGTTTTGGTTCAAGTGAGCACATTTTACGCGCCCTCTCCCGGCCTTTGGCTACGCCGCGAGTGCTTCTCCCTACCCTATGTAGTCATTGCCGTAAATAATTGTACTTTTCGCAGAACGCACAGGAGAGAGCTTTGCTCCACGCCCAATCACCCGTCATTCCCGCGAAGGCGGGAATCCAGGCAAGCCTTTCCGCTCCTATGGCGTTTCCGTATGGGAATGCCGCTCCTGTCCTGTCAACCTGTTGTTGCTGCCACGTTGTACTGGATTCCCGCCTTCGCGGAAATGACAGTTGGGTCATAGCCTGTGCGAAATATCGGCCGCATCTGACAGTCGCATTATTTACAGAAAACACCATAATAAGTGCGTACACTTTTCTCCAAGTTGGAAACAATAACGGCACGGTAAACCCTCTCCCCCGACCCCTCTCCCACAAGTGGGAGAGGGGATAAACACCCGCTCCGCCTGTCATTGTCTCCTATCCCATTTATGGCTGCGCCGCAAGTGAGATAGGGTGGGCACTAGCTTTGATGCCACTCGCGGTGTAGCCAAAGGCGAGGGAGAGTGCGTGTAAAACGTACTCACTTTTGAAAACCGCTCTAAACCACCGCCCTGCATACAAAATCAGGCGGCGGGGCGCAGACGGACATGCAGTTCGCGCAACTGTTTTTCGTCCACGCCGGAAGGCGCATCGGACAGTAGACATTGGGCGCGCTGGGTCTTGGGGAAAGCGATAACGTCCCGTATGGATGCCGCTCCTGCCATCAAGGTTACAATCCTATCCAGCCCGAATGCCAGACCTCCGTGCGGTGGTGCGCCATAACGAAGGGCATCCAGCAAAAAGCCGAATTTGGCGCGTTGCTCTTCCGGACCTATGTTGAGCGCCTGAAATACGGTCTCCTGCACTTCCGGTCGGTGGATACGGATAGAACCACCGCCTATTTCCCAGCCGTTCAGGGCAAGGTCGTAAGCCTTGGCAAGGCATTTACCGGGATCGCTTTGCAAGAGGGCGATATGTTCGTCCTTGGGCGAGGTGAAAGGGTGATGGCTGGCGTTCCAGCGATTTTCCGCCTCGTCCCGCTCGAACATGGGAAAGTCCACAATCCAGACGGGTTCCCAAGCATTCTGATTGATATGCCCTTTCTCGTGCCCAAGTTTGACGCGCAACGCACCCATCGCGTCATTGACGACTGATGTTTTGTCCGCTCCGAAGAAAATGAGATCGCCAGATTGCGCGTCGGCACGCTCAAGAATGCCCTTCAGTGCGGCTTCGTGCAGGTTTTTGACAATGGGAGATTGCAGGCCGTTTTCGTTAGGCTGGCTCCTGTCATTGACCTTGATGTAAGCCAGACCCTTTGCGCCGTAAATGGCGACGAATTTTGTGTATTCATCAATTTCGCCGCGAGTAAGCGCCGCGCCGCCGGGAATTTTGAGCGCCGCTACGCGCCCTCCCGAATTGGCAGGTTCGGAGAATACCTTGAAAGCCACATCGCGCGCGATGTCGGTGATTTCCGTCAGTTCCAGGGTTACGCGCAGATCGGGTTTGTCGGAACCGAAACGGCGCATTGCCTCGGCGCAGGAAATTCGCGGAAAAGGATTGGGCAGGGCAACTCCCAGGGCTTCCGCGAATACGGAGCGAATCATCTCTTCCATCAACGCCATGATGTCGTTTTCTGTGAGGAAGGAGGTCTCAATATCCACCTGGGTGAACTCCGGCTGGCGATCAGCCCGCAGGTCTTCGTCCCGAAAACATTTGACAATCTGGTAATAGCGGTCAAAACCGGAGACCATCAAAAGCTGCTTGAAAATCTGCGGCGATTGGGGCAAGGCAAAAAAGTGTCCGGCATGAACACGGGAAGGAACAAGATAATCTCGCGCCCCTTCCGGCGTGCTTTTGGTAAGCATGGGCGTTTCCACGTCAATAAAACCATGCGCGTCCAGAAAGCGGCGAAAGGCGCGAGCGACCCGGTAGCGAAGCAGCAGATTTTTCTGCATCTCAGGTCTTCGTAAGTCAATGACCCGATGAGTCAAGCGCACATTTTCCGAGAGATTTTCTTCATCCAGTTGAAACGGCGGGGTTACGGAAGGATTCAGCACTTCGATTTCATGGCACAACACTTCCACCTCGCCGGATGCAATCTGTTGGTTACATGAGCCTTCCGGGCGCATCCGCACCTTGCCGGTTATTTTCAGGCAGAATTCATTACGGACGGATTCGGCGACCTTGAACATTTCAGGGCGATCAGGATCACAGACAATCTGCGCCAATCCCTCCCGATCACGAAGATCAATGAAGATAACGCCGCCGTGGTCGCGGCGGCGATTCGCCCAGCCTGCAAGGGTTACAGTCTGGTCACAGTAAGAAGCGGACAGATCGCCGCAATAATGGGTTCGCATCAGGAATTTCCGGGAAGAAGGGAAGAGGGGGAATCTTGCTGGCGCGTCGCCCCAATCGCCGTGCTTCCCGGCGGTTCAGGTGATTTTTCGGTTGCGCCTGTCTCGTCCGCAGCGCTGTCAATGGCATGGCTGTCATGCCCAAGCCGGGAAACAGGCGGCACCACACCCATGGAAATAATGTATTTCAGGGCGTCGTCCACGCTCATGTCAAGTTCTTTGGTTTCCTCCGCCTTCACCATGATGAAAAAGCCGGAGGTGGGATTAGGTGTGGTGGGAACATAGATGCTTATATAGTCGCTCCCCAAATGGCGCGCCGTGTCGCCGCCGGGTTTGCCGGTGAGAAAGGCAATGACCCAGCAGCCCTGTCGGGGGTATTGCACCAGTAACGCCTTGCGAAAAGCATTGCTGTTGGGCGCGAGAATCGTCTCGGAAACCTGTTTGACCCC
Source organism: Betaproteobacteria bacterium (assembly GCA_009777245.1). Lineage (GTDB taxonomy): Bacteria > Pseudomonadota > Gammaproteobacteria > Burkholderiales > Rhodocyclaceae > Azovibrio. Next base: position 92,865 of record WRMF01000002.1, on the reverse strand, counting down.
GTTGTAGATGGAATTGACCACAGGAATCCGCGCCAGCATTTGCTCCCATGAGTTTACGAATTTTTGCCCCAGGAAGTTGGCGGCAAACACGCCGGAAACAAAGATGATCAACAAGGTGAGCAATGTGCCCAGACCAGGAATGTTGAAACCGAGCAATTTCAGCGGGCGCAGTTGTTCCGGCAGCAACAGGAGCGATTGATCCATCACGCTGATGATGAATGAAAGCACCCAGACCGTAATGACCAGGGGAATCCAGATCAAGAGGCCCGCGATGAAATAACGCTTGATCGTAGCCGGTTTCAAGGTAAACATTGCGTCTCTGATCAAGTAGCGGCAGCCGGACAGGCTGCTGGGGAACACGCGCCGTCTCCGCCCTGGCAGGGCGGCGGAGCGGTCGGTTGCGCCGGATTTTTGAAATCAGTAGCGTACCAGCCGCTTCCTTTCAACTGAAAACCAGCGACGGATAGCTGTCTTTTATATCTTTCTTTGCCGCACTGCGGACAGGCAGTCAAGGGAGCATCGCTTGCTTTCTGCAAGTGTTCGTTTTGGAAGCCGCAAGAAGCGCAACAGTATTCGTAAATTGGCATGGTGAATCTCAAGACAAAAACAATATATTATAGCGAGAGGAATGTTAATAATGCCGGAAGGCGCTTGGTTTTCTTCTGTCCCCAAAAAATTGTTGCGTCGCAGAAGCGGCGGCAAAGCCGTAGAGACAGGTCGCGTCGGCCTTCGGTCAGGGATTTGCTTGTTCGTCGTGTCCCGAAAGGGCAGCGGCCTCGTCAATCAGGCGGGAGAGGCTGTCGCCGCGCTCCAGCGAGTCGTCGTAAATGAAATGCAGTTCGGGCAGGGTGTGCAGACGTATGCGACGCCCCAACTCATGCCGCAGAAAACCGGCAGCTCGGGAAAATCCCTTGCTTATATCGGACAGATGAGAAATGTCCAGAGCGCTGAAAAAAACCTTGGCGTGAGCATAATCAGGAGTCAATTCGACATTTGTCAGGCTGATCATGCGCACACGCGGGTCTTTGAGTTCGCTATGGATGATCTCTGCCAGATCACGGCGAATCTGCTCGGCAACACGGTCAGCGCGGGAAAAGGATTTCATCGCAGGCTAAAGCTCGCAATCGCTCCTGCTATTTTGCCGCAACGATCATGGACTGCGCGACGCGCTCCAGACAATCCAATACGCCGTGGCTGGCTTCTTCCATATTTCCCAGGGCGGTCAATCCTTCGGCAAAACGGTTATCGTAGAACGCTTCCAGCGCATCCTTGCCGTATCGGTGCACGGCGTTGTGCGGCGCTTCCATGGCGGAGTAGCCGTCGAAACTGGAAAAATTGCGCCCTTCGCCCTGGTAATACCACTTACCCAAGCGGCACGATTTGCTGTCGGCAAGATCCTCCGGCTTTTTACTCGATGCGCCAAGAAACACTTTATAAACCTCGAATTTGAACACCAGATGATCGAACTTCGCCAATTCGACAAAGCTGCGTAAAGCCGTCCTGTTGACAGTACCCCTGACGTACTGTGAAAACGAAACGAGGCCGCTCATGTCCTCGGTCATCTGCACGCCATTTTTGCCAAGATCATTGGCGCGCCCCGCAAGCCCCTCGATATGGACAAGGGTGGCTCCGGTATCGCTCTGAATGGTTCCCACCAGATCGTAAATCTCGCCAGTTGCGCTGGCCGTGCGCTCCGCCAGTTTGCGCACCTCGTCGGCTACGACCGCAAAACCACGCCCCGATTCTCCCGCCCGCGCTGCCTCGATAGCTGCATTGAGCGCAAGCAGGTTGGTTTGATCGGCAATTTCCTTGATTAGGCTTACGATATTGCTGATTTGTTCGGTGCGCGCATTCAGCCCGCGCACCTGTTCCATCATCGTCCGGGCGTCTTCGGAGAGCAGCATGATATTTTCCGATAACTTCTGGATTGCCGCCTGACTGGAAAGCGAACGCGATTCAGCTTCCGCAACGTCAGTGTTTTTCTGATTTAGCGCGTCGGCCATTGCCGCAAGCGAACCCTGCGATTCTTGCAGGGTGGCGCCGAAAAGCGCCACGCGTTGCAGCAGTTGCTGGTAGTTTTGCGCTGATGTGTTTGCTTGCTCGAATTCTTCGCGCAACTGTCCAAGGTCGCATTCAGCGGTCGAGAGTTGTTTTTGCAGATGTTGTCTTTCTGTTTCAACAACACTGACTTTTTGTTCCAGTTCCCTTGTGCGGGCGCTTGATCCGAAAAAACTCATGATGCTCTCCTGATTTAAGCTCCCCTCGAACCTGAAAACATTTTCGAGAATCGCTGGTTTAACAATTTTGCCGCGCTAAGCAGTACGGGCAGATCACCCGGACAGTATGTCACCTGAAGGGAATAATTCTGCGGGAAATAAATCGGCAGGGAATGAACCTATTCTTCGAGAACAGCTTCGCCAAGCAGCAGGCTGGAGGCCAGTTGGTTAGTGTTAACAGGCGCGCGAGGAGTTGGGGCTGGAGCGGGCGACGGCGCGGCAGCAGGCTGCTCCGGCTCTTTCGGCGCGAAAGGCGCTACTGCCATGCGGCGGGGAATCTGGTCTTCGTCCAGAAGACGCTCGATCCGGGCAAAAACTTCGTACCGTGAAAACGGTTTTTTCAGAAAGTCGTCTGCACCGATGTGCGATTTGAAAAACCTTTCCGTCATCTGTTCGTTGCCGCTCATCATAATGATGGGAATGTGCTTTGTGCGTTCGTCGCGGCGCAGCGCACGCAATGCCGCAAAGCCGTTGATACCGGGCAGTACGATATCCAGAAAAATCAGTTCCGGCTTTTTCAGGAGCACCAGTCTTAAGCCGGATTCCGCGTCAAAGGCCTCATCAACGACGCAGCCGATGGAACGCAACACCCGTTTCAAGGCGCTGGTGATGGTACGGGAATCATCCACGACCAGAACACGCGTTCCCTCTCGCGGATTTGCCCGCTCCCGACGGCGGCGCTCTTCCTGAGGCGAATCGTCCTCAAAGTCAAAAAACTCTGCCTCGGCTTCCGGCGAAGCCTTGAAAAACAGACGGAAGTGGTCAAATAACCCCATAAGAAACCAATCCTTTACGGAAAACCAAAACAGGCAGAGCGCCAAAAGCGCCCGCGCCCTGTAGACAATTCCTATTATGTGCAGATAATTTCCATTTTACAGCATTTTCCCTTGACATGAGCGAGTAAATTTTGCAGCGTCTCGACTATAACATATTTTGATAGTGGCGGCGCTAAAAATCCAGGCAGTGAAAATGACGGTGTTGTGTGAAATTCCTATCTTTTCGTTACCTGTGCAAGAAGCACAAAATATCATATAATATATTGATTTTATTGAATTATCTTGCACTTTACATAAATTTGTCATGTTGTGTCAAGGGCTGCTCCCGCACAGTAAAGCCAAGACGCAAAGCAAAAGTGGTGTGCAATTCCGGCAAGTCGTAGTAAAGTTGCATTTTTCCCACACTTACAGGGTTTTGCCATCGTGGACATTCAACAAATTCTCGAACATTTACCGCATCGTTATCCTTTTCTCCTGATTGACCGTGTACTGGAGCTTAAGGCAGGCGAGTCCATCCACGCCGCCAAAAATGTCAGCATCAACGAGCCGTTTTTTGTCGGACACTTTCCGCATCATCCTGTCATGCCCGGCGTATTGATTCTGGAAGCCATGGCGCAGGCGGCAGGCGTTCTGTCGTTCAAGACCATGAACGCGAAACCGAGCGACGATTCCGTGTTTTATTTTGTCGGCATTGACAATGCCCGTTTCAAAAAGCCGGTGGTTCCGGGCGATCAACTGCATCTTCACATAAGTATCGTGCGGCATATGCGCGGCGTCTGGAAATTCGATGCCATTGCGCGGGTTGATGGCGAAGTTGTGGCGGAAGCCGGTCTGATGTGCGCCCAGCGGAAATTGTCCCAATGAACGCGATCATCCATCCGACCGCTATCGTGCATCCCGGCGCGCGGCTTGCGAGCGGCGTCGAGATCGGCGCTTATTCAATCATTGGCGAGCAGGTGGAAATCGGCGAGCGCACCTGGATAGGTCCGCATGTCGTAATCAATGGACGCACCAGAATCGGGCGGGAGAATCGTATTTTCCAGTTTTCTTCGCTGGGCGAAGTGCCGCAGGACAAAAAGTACGCGGGCGAGCCTACCCGTCTGGAGATCGGCGATCGCAACACCATCCGCGAGTTCACGACTTTCAACATAGGCACCACGCATGACGCGGGCGTGACTCGCGTCGGAAACGATAACTGGATCATGGCCTATGTGCATGTAGCGCATGATTGCCAGATCGGAAGTCACACCATTTTTGCCAATAATGCCCAGCTTGCCGGTCATGTGCATGTGGGTGACTGGACGATTCTCGGCGGTTATACCGGCGTACATCAATTCTGTCGTGTCGGAGCGCATGTCATGACGGCGGTCGGCACGGTGATTTTGCAGGATGTGCCGCCATATCTGATGGCGGCGGGAAATACCGCTTCGCCCTATGGTATCAATGTGGAAGGATTAAAAAGGCGGGGATTTCACTCCGACGTGATTACCGCCTTGAAACGTGCCTATCGCGCCCTCTACAAATCCGGCCTCATGCTGGAGGAAGCCAAGGTGAAACTGGAGGAGCTTGCGGAAGAGCAACCGGATGTGCGGCGGCTTCTGGATTTTCTCGCTGTTTCAAAGCGCGGCATTATTCGATGAATGAAGCGCCGCGCATCGCAATGGTGGCAGGAGAGCCGTCAGGCGATCTTCTTGCGGCGCGGCTTCTTGCCGCGCTGAAGGAAAAATTGCCGACAGCGCGGTATTTCGGCATCGGCGGCCCCAAGATGGCGGCAGAAGGGTTTGACGCCTGGTGGTCTCTGGAAAAACTTGCGGTCATGGGTTATGCGGAAGCATTGAAGCGTTATCGGGAAATCTCCTCAATCCGCCGTTCCTTGCGGACGCGCTTGTTGACTGAGAAGCCAGACCTTTTTATCGGTGTGGACGCGCCGGACTTCAATCTGGATTTGGAAGTGGCTCTGCGAGCCAAGGGAATACGCACAATTCACTTCGTCAGTCCCTCGATCTGGGCCTGGCGCGGCGGGCGCATCAAAAAAATGGCAAAAGCCGCCGACCATGTGCTTGCCCTGTTCCCAATGGAGCCGCCGCTCTACGAAAAAGCGGGCGTGCCGGTGAGTTATGTGGGGCATCCGCTTGCCGATGAAATTCCGCTTGTCACAGACCCGAAAGATGTGCGAGGAAAACTGCGCCTGCCCGACCATCACAATCCGATTTTCGCGTTTTTGCCGGGCAGCAGGCAAAGCGAGCTTTCCCAGCTTGGCGGTATTTTTGTGGAGACTGCGAAGCGGATTCATGCCGTCCTGCCGGATGCGCTGTTTTTGGTTCCGCTTACTACCCGGCAGACCAAACTTGCCTTTGAAGCGGAGATAAGCCGTCGTGACGCAAAGCATCTGCCCTGGCAACTCCTCTTTGGACATGCAGTAGCCGCTCTGGGCGCAGCGGATGCGGTTCTGGTCGCAAGCGGCACGGCTACACTGGAAGCAATGCTCGTCAAGCGTCCCATGGTCATTGTCTATAAGGTGGCGACGCTTACCTATCAGATTATGAAACGACGCGCTTACCTGCCTTATGTCGGTTTGCCCAACATCCTCGCGGGGCGGCAGATCGTGCCGGAACTCTTGCAGAAAGCCGCGACGCCGGAAGCGATAGCAGAGGCGTTGCTGGCGGAAATCGCGCCGGGACGAAGGGAAGAGTTGCAGGAAGTGTTTACCGACATTCACCTGGCGTTGCGGCAGAACATGGCGGGAAAAGCGGCTGCGGCAACATTGGAAGTACTACGCCGGACAGCAAGAAATTAGCGGCAGGCATGAAGACAAGCCCCTTGCCTTTCTTTACTGACGATATTGACGACGATATTTGCGGAGTGGACGAGGCAGGACGCGGCCCGTTGGCGGGATCGGTAGTCGCCGCCGCAGTCATTTTGAACCCGGAACGTCCCATTGACGGATTGAACGACTCCAAAAAACTCTCGAAACTCCGTCGTGAGACTCTTGCGGAATTGATCAAGGAGCGGGCGCTTGCCTGGCATGTCGCCTGCGCCAGCGTTCAGGAAATTGACCGGCTCAACATTTTGCAGGCGACCCTGCTTGCCATGAGCCGCGCCGTGGCGGGATTGAATCCTCAGCCGGGCAAGGTTCTTGTGGACGGTACTCACTGTCCGCCATTGTCCATGCCGACAGAAGCCATTGTGAAGGGAGACGGCAAAATCGCCGCTATCGCCGCAGCTTCCATTCTTGCCAAAACCGCCCGCGACGCCATGATGCTTGATCTGCACCTTCGCTATCCCGAATATGGCTTTGACCGCCATATGGGCTATCCTACACCTGCCCACCTTCTTGCGCTTCGTCGGCACGGCGTTTGTCCAGAGCACAGAAAGAGCTTTGCCCCGGTCGCGCAATATTTGTGATTCAGAACATGAAATTTTCCTTGGCGAAATGTTTTGGTAGAATGTCGTGGTTTTTTTAATATCCCTTAAGGGGAAGGAGTCATTTCCATGGAACAAATCATTGCGCGTGTCAAGAAAGTCGTGGTCGAGCAACTTGGCGTAGATGAAAAGGATGTCAAGGACGATTCTTCTTTCATAGACGATCTTGGAGCCGATTCTCTGGATGCGGTTGAACTGGTGATGGCCTTTGAAGAGGAGTTTGAATGCGAAATTCCCGACGAAGAGGCCGAAAAGATCACTACTGTGGCGAAAGCTGCGGAGTACATCGCCGCAAACATGAAGTAGGCGTCGTCATGTTTTTACCGGTCGGCATTCCATGCCGACTGTTTGCAGCGGAGGTGTAAATTGAAGCGCCGCAGAGTGGTTGTGACCGGTCTTGGCATTGTCAGTCCGGTCGGAAACTCGGTTGAGACTGCCTGGCAGAATATTGTCGCGGGTCGTTCCGGCATCCGCGCGATCAGCCGTTTTGACGTTTCCGCCTTCCCCAGCCAAATCGCAGGGGAAGTGCGGGATTTCGATGTTACCCGGTACATCGCCGCCAAGGATGCTCGCCGGATGGATTTCTTTATCCACTACGGTATGGCTGCCGGTATTGACGCGATACGCGACGCCAGTCTGGAGCATCCTTCGGAATCTGACAAGGAGCGAATAGGCGTCTGTATCGGCTCCGGCATCGGAGGCTTGCCGCTGATCGAAAGGAGCAAGGACGAAGTGGCGGTAGGGGGCATGCGTAAAATGTCCCCATTCTTCGTGCCCGGCTCCATCATCAACATGATTTCCGGCAACCTTTCCATACAGTTCGGATTCAAGGGGCCGAACATCGCGTTGGTAAGCGCTTGTACCACCGGCACGCATTGTATCGGCGAGGCGGGGCGGATTATCGAATACGGCGATGCTGACGTTATGATTGCTGGCGGGGCGGAGAGTTGCGTCTGCACTTTGGGCGTGGGCGGGTTCTGCGCCGCAAAAGCGCTATCCACCCGCAATGACGCGCCGGAAGAGGCAAGCCGTCCCTGGGATAGGGATAGGGATGGCTTTGTGCTGGGCGAAGGCTCGGGCGTTCTGGTGCTGGAAGAGTATGAGCGCGCAAGGGCGCGGAGCGCAAGGATATACGCTGAATTGGTCGGTTACGGCATGAGCGGAGACGCTTATCACATGACCGCGCCCGATTCCGACGGCCCGCGCCGCTGCATGTTGAACGCGCTCAAAAACGCGGAGCTTAACCTTGATGAAGTGCAGTATCTGAACGCGCACGGTACATCCACGCCGCTGGGCGATAAAAATGAAACAGATGCCATAAAGCTCGCTTTTGGCGACGCCGCTAGAGGTCTGGTGGTCAATTCCACAAAGTCCATGACCGGGCATCTGTTGGGCGGCGCGGGCGGCATTGAGTCGCTGTTTACGGTTCTTGCCATTTATCATCAGGTATCGCCGCCAACCATCAACATTTTCAACCAGGATCCGGAATGCGATCTTGACTACTGCGCCAATACAGCGCGAGACATGTCCATAGAGGTTGGGATCAATAACAACTTCGGCTTTGGCGGCACGAACGGCTCACTGGTGTTTAGGCGGGTTTAGGGCTGTCATGACTCCACTCGAATTCATCATATACATTGTTGAGCATTTGCAAGGCACACCATATGAGCCGTGGGTAGACTTCTGCCTTTTCCTGCTGCTTGTTGCTGCCATCATTTCAATTGTCATGTTTCTCTTAGGCAGTGCAAGGCGTCGAGGTTTAGCCAAGGCCATTACAGCCGGATCGAAAGCTCTTCGTAGGCGTAGAGGTTACTCCCCCGAGTGGGAAGCATTCAGATTGCGTGTTGAGCCTTATGCGCAATTGCTGAGTTCTATCTATTTTGCTTTTGTCGGGATTTATTCGGCTTTGCTTGTCGGGCTTTCAGCAATTTCGGCACATTTTGGAGATGGCGAGGCGCCTTGGTGGGCTTATCTGGTCGCTGTAGTTTGGGTATCCGTTAGCTTCATATACGCACGGGTCAATCTTGAGTCTGCTTCTTGGGCACACCATGAAATTAAAGCTCGAAGGCACGACTAACCCTTTCGGTCAAGATGGGTGCACCAATCATGAAATGTCCTTATTGTTTGAAAGTGGTCAATATTTTCTCTGCCGAATGGAGAAAACAGCCACAACAGAATGGCGCTCGAAAATGCCCGCACTGCTGCGGTATTGTCACAAATCTCTTTTCTGCCCCTGTGTCAATTGGCATTCTAACGTTAACTTTCGGACTAGGAGTTATCGGTCATTCATACATCCCGGCAATTCCCATGGCTCTCTACGGCTTTCTCGGCGCTGCTTGCCTAGTCATCTTTGGCCTACGCCTTGTCAAAGTGCCATCTAATCTGGACAGTAGATGACAGTATAGTTCTGGGGCGGTTTTGGCTGAAATGCTTACATTTTACGCGCCCTCTCCCTGCCTTTGGCTTCGCCGCGAGTGGCATCGAAGCGAGTGGCCAACCTCTACCGCAAGCGGGAGAGGGGCCGGGGGAGAGGGCTAACCGCGCCGTGATTGCTCTACGCTTGGAGGAAAAGTGTATGCGCTTAAATCAAAAACGCTCTAAAACTCGCTCAATCTCGCTCCATCGCTGGATGCTGCGCGAAGAGCCGGTTAATTCCCCGTCAGGTTTCCAATAATGATCACTGGTTCCATATCAACATCCGACTACCTCAATGCACAGCGGCTCCATCGGGCAAAGTCAGTACGTTGGTTCCACATCACCTCTGGAATCATCGTCGCTGTTGGGATTGCGACATATTTCTTTGGCGAGCATGCCATAGGTTTCATGATTGGCGGTGCTGGAATCGGTGGCGTAATCGGTGATCTAGTCCTATCGTCGCTATATCTTCCCTGGAAGGTTCGCCGCATTCACCAGCAGCACAAGGATTTCGCTTCCCCATTTACCTATACATGGGATAGTGAGTGTATTGAGGTCAAGCACATCAGCGGGCAAGCAAAGCGCCAGTGGAGCGACTACGCAAAGTGCAAGGAGGATGAAAAACAGTTTCTCCTTTATCACTCGGACATTATGTTTGAGATGATTCCCAAATCTTGGTTTCAAGATCAAACCCAAATCGCCGAGTTTCGCAACTTGGCGCACCGTGCGAGGAAAACCTAGCATGGCGCTCAACCTCGCTTTCTCGTTGGATACTGCGCGTTAGAGCGACAAGAGGATGGAAACCCTGGCCTTTCCAGTCCTGCTGGAACTCAAAAGCTCGCGCCGACTGTTCGTTTTTCTGCTGGCGGTGCATGGCTTGGCGACTGCGGCATGTCTCTTTACCCCTTGGCCGCTGTGGGGACAAGGGCTGTTCCTTGTTCTGCTGGCGGGTAATTTTTTTCATGCCCGCCGCCGTATTGCCCGTCAACCCAGGCGAATCATTCTGGCGGAGAACGGGAGTATGCGTTTGGATTTGTCGCCTGATGATGCCCGCCCCTCTGAAAATTTGCTTCTTGCCCGCGCTCGTTCCGGCGCTCTGAATCTTCACTGGCTTTGCGTTTTTTCCTGGCGGGAGGAGGAGACTTCTACCGGCGGCACACTCGTTTTGTTGTCCGACAGTTTCAAAACGGATGGAGCTATGCGGCGGCTGAATGTCTGGCTGCGCTTGAAGCAGGGCGAGTGAGTCGTATTCCGCCGGTCAAGCGGATATATGGTAGTTTGTTCAAATATAATGCTTTCCGCAAATAACAAGACGGTCGGGAAGTGCGTTTTACTCCCCTCTCCCGCTTGCGGCATAGGGGTTAAAAATTTTTAACCCCTACCGCAGCGTGGTTAACCCCCTCTGATAGTAACGTTATTTGCGGAAATCTCTATATTATGCTCGCTCTTTGCGAGATACGGGATTGATCATCGCTTTGTTTGAATGAATTACTATAAGGTCTTGAAATGCTCGTATCCGCCTTGTGTCCACGCTATTTCCTCGCCGTTCGGGTCGAAAAGACGGGCGGCGGGTTCGCGGTTTGGTTCCGGCAAGGTCATTTCTCCGATTCGCCAAAGAGGCAAGTCAAGCTCAATGCCCAACTTTGCCAATTTGGGGCGGTGTTCGGGCGACGCGGTAAACAGAAGCTCGTAATCATCGCCGCCGGAGAGAACCGCCGCCAGAGCCGTCTCCCTTGCCACTCCCTCCGGCAATCGGGGCAGGCAATGGCGAAAAACTTTTGCCTCAAGCGCGGAACGGCGGGCAATATGCGCCAGGTCATTCAACAATCCATCGGAAATATCAATGACCGCATGTGCCAGATGAGTAAGCGAAATGCCGAGATCAACACGTGGTTCCGGCATATGGAGATGTTTTTGGCAGAGTACGCGCAGCGAATCAGGCAAAGTGATCTTGCCCTCAATCTCTTTCAGGGCAAGCGCGGCATACCCCGGATAACCGGATACCCACACATCGTCCCCCGCCTGTGCCGCATGACGGCAAAGCGCATATCCGGCGGGGACTTCCCCCAGCGCTGTCACGGAAAAAGCAAGAGAGCCGCGTGTCGTATCTCCGCCGACCAGACTGACGGAGAATTTTTCCGCGCAGGCATAAAATCCCGCCGCGAAAGCGGATAGCCAAACATCGTCTGTTTCGGGGAGCGTCAGGGAGAGCAAAGCCCAGCGAGGAGACGCGCCCATTGCGGCAAGGTCGGAGAGATTGACCGCCAATGTTTTCCAGCCCAGGGCGAATGGCTCGGCACAGGGGAAAAAGTGGACTCCGGCGACGAGAGTATCAGTGGCAACTGCCAGCATCATGCCGATTGATGGAGAGAGCAAGGCTGCGTCATCGCCCGCGCCCAATATGGCGTCGGCTGTTGGACGGGAAAAATAGCGGCTTATCAGCTCAAATTCGGCAGGATGCGCCATTCGTCAATTTCTGCCGGAACCATCTACCCGATTAGTTCCGGGATGATGCTAAGCAGGTGTCGCATGAAGCCGGTGATTACGCTCAACATCCAGGAGCCTGCGAGGATCAGCACCAGAAAAACCGAGAAGAGCTTGGGGATGAAGGAAAGGGTGGCCTCGTTGATTTGGGTTGTAGCCTGAAAGATGCTGACCAGAAGACCAACTGCCAACGCGGTCAGCAACAGGGGGCCGGCCAGCATCAGGGCGACTTCCATGGCCTGACGGCCAATTTCCATGACAACATTGATATTCATGTGACGAAACTCTTGACTAATGAGCCAATCAAAAGCTGCCAGCCGTCAACCAGCACGAACAGGATGATTTTGAAGGGCAATGAGACCATTATAGGCGACATCATCATCATTCCCATGGACATGAGAAGACTCGCCACTACCATATCAATGACCAGAAAGGGGATAAATACCACAAAGCCGATCTGGAAAGCGGTTTTCAACTCACTGGTTACAAAGGCGGGAATGGCGATTCGCATGGGAACATCCGACGGTTTTTCAATATGATTCACGTTGGCGAGGTTGGCAAAAAGCGCGAGATCTGATTCGCGCGTCTGTTTAAGCATGAAGGCTTTGACGGGCACGGAAGCGCGTTCCGCCGCCTCCATGATATTTATTTCTCCTTCAGACAAGGGCAGATAGGCTTCATCATAGACCCGGTCAATAACCGGAGTCATGATGAAAAGGGTCAGAAACAGGGCGAGCGCCACCAAAACCTGGGTGGGCGGCGCGGTTTGCGTTCCCATTGCGTGTCTCAAAAGCACGAATACGATGATGATCCGGGTAAAGCAGGTCATCAAAAGCAGGCTGGCCGGAATGAAGGAAATCGCCGTCAGGGTGAGCAGCGTCTGGATAGTGAGGGTGTAAGTCGTGCTGCCGTCGGGGCCGGGCGTTGCGGTAAAGGCGGGAATGCCGCCCGCCGTCTGCGCGTGGACAAGCGATGGCAGAAGGAGAAGAAGGAAGATTGCGCTCCAGATTACGAAGCGCGCGCGGTCAGGTTTTCTCATGCGGTGTTCGTAAATGGCGTATTGCGTTAGCAAGAGCGCGGGTAAAAGAATTGGCAGACTGGGGGGAAGGATCATTTTCGCAGGGAGAGGCGTCGGGTTGTTTTTTCATTCGGTGCAGGGTGCGAATTTGCCCCGGCACGATGCCTATTACCAACAAATCCTCGCCTGTTTCAACCAGCACAATTCGTTCACGCGGCCCCAGCGCCAGCCCGCCTATTAGTTTGATGGCTCCCTGTCCGAATGTCTGGCCTGCCAGGAATTTACGCCCCAGAATGCCCAGCGCGAGAAGAAAGAGCACGATGCACACCAGCACGACCAGCGTTTTCCAGAACAGATCGCCGCCGGAGACGAAGTGAGGCACAGTTTCTTCCGCCGCCATCAGGCAGGATGGCGCGGCAAGCGAAAATGCGGCGAGGGCGGAAGAAACGGAAAAAGCGCGCATAAGGGGCGGCCTGTGAAATGTGTATATCCTAGCAGAAATCAGCGAATTCGTTTCCTTTCTTCCGCCTTGCCGTGATATGTTTATCCGTCGGCAAAAAACCGCCATTGGAGCGGCTTCGGTTTATAGTGCTTACCGCAAATAAAACGACTATAAGGCATAGTCATTCTTTCGCACATAATTTAGCGCATTCGTCATTCCCGCGAAGGCGGGAATCCAGTATGGCGCTGGAAAGCCACGACAAATTTCCAGAACAGGACAGGAGCGATATTACCATGCGGAAACGCCACAGGAACGCAAAGGCTTTTCTGGATTCCCGCCTTCGCGGGAATGACGAATAATTTGGCGTGGGAGCAATGTTCTCCCTGACAGTCGCGTTATTTGCAGAAAGCACTATAAGCATATTTGTTGAGTTTGTCTGACATCCACCAAAGCTGACACTACCTCCCTCCCCCTCTCCCACTTGTGGGAGAGGGGGAGAGGGTTGGCACACCGTATAATGTAGGTATCGAAACCGCTCTCACACTATACGGACACATGCCATGCCAAAGCGTCTTGAAGCCAGTACACATTTGCCGGACACTCTTGCCGCCATTGTCGGCGGCGCGAATGTTCTGGTCGATCCGGCGGAATTGGCTCCGTTTCTGACCGATTGGCGCGGACGTTATCAGGGAAGGGCGAGAGCCCTGGTTCGCCCCGGCAATACGGAAGAAGTCGCTGCTGTCGTTCGCGCCTGTCTTTCGGCGCGTATTCCCATTGTGCCGCAGGGCGGCAATACCGGTCTTTGCGGCGGCGCGACGCCGGATGAAAGCGGGGATGCGGTCATGCTGCAATTACGGCGGATGAATCGCGCGCGCGCTCTGGATTTGGAAAATAACGTCCTTATCGCTGAAGCGGGGTGTACGCTTCTGGAGGCGCAAGCTGCCGCCCGGAATGCGGGACGGCTTTTCCCTCTGTCGCTTGCTTCCGAGGGAAGTTGCCAGATAGGCGGCAATCTGGCGACCAATGCTGGCGGAGTGCGGGCGCTTCGCTACGGCGTTATGCGTGATCTTACCCTGGGCGTGGAAGCTATCCTGCCGGACGGTAAAATCTGGTCGGGTCTGCACACGCTCAGGAAAAATAACGCCGGTTATGATTTATCCAACCTTTTGATAGGCTCGGAAGGCACTTTGGGCATTTTTACGGCGGCGGCGTTAAAGTTATATCCGTTACCGCAAAAAACCATGACCTGCTGGCTTGGACTTGCTTCGCCCGAAGCCGCGATTGTTTTGCTGGATAAAGTCCAGGCTGCATTTGACTCCCGGCTGGTCGCCTTCGAGATGATCTGCCCTCTTGCCGGAGAGTTGATGAGGCGGCATTTTCCTGAACTATCCCTGCCGCTGGACGCGCCGTGGAGCGTTCTTTGCGAATTGAGCGATTGCTCTCACGCAAGCGATTTAACGGCGGCGGAGACTTTGTTTGCCGAATGTCTTGCGGCAGGCGAACTGTCAGGCGCGGCGCTGTCCCGTTCTCTGCGTGAGCAGGAGGCGTTCTGGCGGCGGCGGGAATGTATTTCCGAAGCGCAAAAACAAGAAGGCGACAGCATCAAGCATGATATTGCGCTCCCCATCTCTCGCGTCGCGGAGTTTTTGCGGCGAATCAAGCCGCTTCTGAACGAGCGTTTTCCCGGTATTCGCCATACCGCTTACGGACATCTGGGCGACGGCAACCTGCATTTCAACCTTTCCATGCCGGATGCCGCGGAAAATGAGCGCCTGCTTGATAACGAGGCGCTGGTCAATCGCATTGTTTACGACTGCGTGGATGAGTTGGGCGGCAGCATTTCCGCCGAACATGGAATCGGCCAGTTGAAAAGGGAGATGCTTTGCCGCTACAAGTCAGCGGCTGCGCTTTCCGCCATGCGTATTGTCAAAACCGCGCTTGACCCCAGGGGAATCATGAATCCGGGCAAGGTATTGCCGCAAGATATAGAATTATCTCCCCTCTCACCCGGTCACTCTCCCGCAAGTGGGAGAGGGGAGCAATGCCCTCTTTTGGAGATTTGAAACCATGCTGCCAGGCGAAATTTTCAAGGCTTATGACATCCGTGGAATTGTCGGAAAAACATTGACGCCCGCTATCGTCCGCCGGATCGGGCAGGCGTTGGGCACGTTGGCTATAGAGCGAGGGCAGCGGGCAATTGCGGTCGGGCGGGACGGGCGGCAATCCGGGCCTGAACTGGCGGAAGCCCTGATGGATGGCATAACCGCCGCCGGGATGGACGCGATTGACGTGGGTTTACTGCCTACTCCGGCAACGTATTTTGCCGCGCATGAATTAGGGTGCGCATCATGTGTTTCGGTGACCGGGAGCCATAATCCGCCTGATTATAACGGCCTGAAAATGGTAATCGCGTCCGAGACTCTGGCGCTTGACGCTATTCAGGAGCTGCGAACGCGAATCGAGCAAGACGATCTTTTATACGGCAATCCGCAGGGAAAGCGGACGAATGCCGATGTCAGGGGGGCTTATATCGAGCGCATTGTTTCCGACATTGCCTTTTCACGCCCAATGAAAATCGTCATGGATTGCGGCAATGGCGTGGCGGGAGCGGTTGCCCCGGAACTTTTCCGGCGGATGGGTTGCGAGGTCGAGCCGCTTTTCTGCGAGGTGGACGGGAGTTTTCCGAACCATCATCCCGATCCGTCCCGACCGGAAAATCTGCAAGAGCTAATCTCTAAGCTCGCCTCTGGGGATGCGGAGCTTGGCATTGCCTTTGATGGCGATGGCGACAGGCTGGGGGTTGTCACGAAGGACGGAGAAATCATTTTTCCCGACCGGCTGTTGATGCTGTTTGCCGCCGATGTGCTCTCCCGCAAGCCGGGGCGGGAAATAATTTATGACGTGAAATGCACTCGTCTTTTGGAGCAGTGGATTCTCCAACATGGCGGCAAGCCTTTGATGTGGCGTACCGGACACGCGCTTATCAAGGCGAAGTTGAAGGAAACCGGCGCGCCGTTGGCTGGCGAGATGAGCGGACATGTGTTCTTTTCTGATCGCTGGTATGGTTTTGACGATGGCCTTTATGCCGGAGCCAGGCTTCTGGAGATTCTCTCCTGCGGGAATGACGCCAACGCGACGCTGAAATCCCTGCCCAAGGCGGTATCCACGCCGGAGATCAATCTTCCGATGCAAGAGGGCGAGCCGGTGGAGTTGGTGGCGCGGCTGATTGAACGCGGCGTTTTTTCGCAGGAAGTCTCGCGCCTCACTATTGACGGACTGCGCGTTGAATTTCCCGATGGTTTCGGCCTGGCGCGTTCTTCCAATACCACGCCCGTGGTGGTACTGCGCTTTGAAGCCACTTCAGAGGCTACGCTGTCACGCATTCAGGCTGATTTTCGGCGGGCTATCAGCGAAGTCTGGCCGGGCTTGCCCCTGCCGTTTTGAGAGGGTTTTGATTTATAGCGCTTTCCTCTAACAAAGCGACGGTCAAGTGATATGCGGGAGAAACAAAATACCCGCATCCCCTCTCCCCCAGCCCCTCTCCCATAAATGGGAGAGGGGAGACACCCCGCGCCCCGCCTTGTCCCCTCTCCCGCTTGCGGGAGAGGGTGGCCGAAGGGCGGGAGAGGGTAACGGGTCAGGTTGAAATTCACGCTTCCTGAATCTGCAACCCCAACCCTCTCCCCCAACCCCTCTCCCATAAATGGGAGAGGGGAGACACCCAGCCCCGCCTTGTTCCCTCTCCGCTTGTGGGAGAGGGTGGCCGAAGGCCGGGAGAGGGTGTTCGCTCGCTTTGATGCCGCTCGCGGCGCAGCCAAGGTCGGGAGAAGGTTCTTAAAATGTATAGAATCGAAACCGCTCTAAGAGAATGCCTGCCGCTTTCAGGAAAAATCCTTGTCAAGCCAGCGGTTGAAGCGGATGCGGGCGGCGTCAATGACTTCTCCGGCAGTAAGTCCGACGGGGCCGATTCCGGCGGCAACCAGATCGTCGGCGGCACGACCATGCAGATGGACGGCGGTCAGCAGAGCTTCTTTCGGCGGCCAGCCCTGTCCTGCCAGGGTGGCGATAAAGCCCGTCAGCACATCGCCAAATCCGGGGCCTGCCATGCCGGGATTGCCGCTCGTATTGATCCACCATTGTCCGTCCGGGCTTGCGATAACGCTGCCGCAGCCTTTCAGCGCGACCCACGCCTGAAAGCGGCGCGCAAGTTCCAGCGCGGATCCGACCCGGTTTTGCTGCACGGCAGCCGCCGTGCTGGCGAGAAGCCGCGCCGCTTCCACCGGATGCGGGGTCAATATGGTGGGAAAGCCCTGTTTTCGCCGCGCCTGAATCTGTGCGCTCATTGCCGACAGGGAAGGAACCGACGCCAGCAGGTTCAACGCGTCAGCGTCAAGAATCAGACTGGTCTGCATGGATAACACTCGCGGCAGGATTTCCCGCGCCTGTCCTACCAGTCCCATGCCGGGGCCGCAGGCCAGGGCGGCGAGCGGAGTGTCGAAAATTCGCGCTGCCTGACGCAACATCAATTCAGGGTGGACGAAGTCCACCGCTTTGGCATCGAACATGCCGACATATACCTTGCCAGCGCCGAGTTTCAGGGCGGCGCGTCCTGCCAGTAATACCGCGCCCTGCATCGCGGTTGCGCCGCCCAGAATGCCGATATTGCCGTAGTTTCCCTTGTGACTGTTGGCAGGGCGCGGACGCAGGCAATGGGCGAATAGCTCAGTAGACAGCAGGCGTCCGTCCGCTCTTGCGGATATGTCTTTCAGTCCCAGATCGGCGATACGAATTTCGCCGCAGTAATCAGGCCCGTCTCCCGTGTACAGCCCCGGCTTGGCGGCAATGAAGGTCAGGGTATGGCTGGCGACGATGGTAGGCGGATAGGCAAAGCCGCAATCCGCATCCAGCCCCGACGGACAGTCGAGGGCGAGCATCGGGCAGTTTTGCTCGCGGGAAATGCGATTGGCGGTTTCTATCAAGTAGGCGTGATGCCCTTCGGGCGGGCGGGAAAGGCCGATGCCGAACAGTCCGTCAATAATCAGGGAAAAGCGGGTATTGCCGGGGATGTCGGCGGAAAATTTGCCGCCGGAAGCGACGAATTGCTGACAGGCCGCGTCGGTTTCCGAAGACAGGACGTGTCCCCTGCCGGGAAAAAGGGTAATGACGGCAAGGCCCGCCTGCCGCAACAGGATAGCGGCGCTGATAGCGTCGCCGCCGTTGTTGCCCACGCCCGCCAGGACGAGGATAGGGTCGGCGCTCGTCCGGCATAGCTCTTGCGCCCATTCTGCCGTTTCCTTCGCCGCTCGCGCCATCAGAACCCCGCCGGGATGTTCTGTTTCAACGCGGCGTATGCTCTCGCGGGAAAAGAGCGGCAGAGAGGGCGAGGGAGTCGTTGAGAAGGCAAAGTCCATCGCGAAGTATCCGTTGTTGGCAAGACGTTGTATCGGAGTTTAGCTTGTCAGAGCGGAAAGAAACAGGTCTACCCGCTGTTTTTCCGGTGTGGATGGAGAATCGTCCGGCGCTTCGCCACGCACCGAAGTTTTGATGCGATAGGGACGCACGCCCATTTTTACCAGTTGGTCGCGTAATCGAGTCGCGGCCTGCCTCGCCAGACCGATATTCACTTCCCGACTGCCATCGGCGATAGGCCATGCCGTCAGGGTAAACAGGATATTTTCCCTGCCGCGCAGACTGACAAGGACTTCTTGCAGGGATTGGGTAACTTCGGCGGGCAGGGGCTGGGCTTCAGGCGGAAGAAAAAATACGGCGTCCGGTTGCGTCGCATTCCGGCTTGATGCAATCGTCGCGTCACCGGGCGCGGCATCCTGAATTGCCGCTTTATCCTGAGTGGACGCAATGCTTGTCGTATCGCTATCCTGCCTTGGCAGCAAAGCGCAGGCGGATATGCCAAGGAGTGCGAATACCGAAAGACAGATTTTCCCTGTAATCTTGCTCATTGACCTTTTTGGAAATAATGATTTCCGCCTGATTGAAGACATTGCATTCTACACGACGCTCCCGCCAATATCACGCGAGAATTTCGCTTGCAAATTGAGGCAAAACCGGAATTGGGGTAATCTTGACCGGATGCTTAGGCTGTTTCACCAAACATTTCCAACACTTATCCATGTCTACACCCAAAAATGCCAATGCTGATCGAGCGCGTTCGATTCGGAACGTCACTCTGGTAGGCGTCGCCATCAATTCCGTCCTGACGATCGGGCAGATCGTCGTCGGCCTGTTCGCCAATGCGTTCAGTCTGGTGGCTGACGCCATGCACACGCTCTCCGACCTGATAGCTGATTTCATAGTGCTGGTCGCCGGAAAACAGGGCGCGAATCCTGCCGATATTGATCATCCTTACGGCCACGGACGCATTGAAACGGTTGCGACTCTGGTTCTCGGAGCTTCGCTGGTGGTCGTTGGCCTTGGTTTTTTGTGGGCTTCCGGTATGCGCCTGCAAGCGATGGAAAGCCAGCCGCCCCTGCATCCGGCGGCGCTCGTAATGGCGTTGGTCGCGCTGACAGGTAAGGAATTTCTGTTCCGTTACACGCTTGCCGGCTCACGACGACTGAACGCTCCCATACTGGAAGCAAATGCCTGGCATGCCCGCGCCGATGCCGCCTCGACGGTGGTAGTCGCGATCGGAATCGGCGGCAGTCTGGCGGGGTTTCCTTTTCTGGAGCCGTTAGCCGCCGCCGTGGTCGGTTTTATCATCATGCGGATTGGCGTCATCCAGACCTGGAAGGCGGTGCGCGAGTTGATTGACACCGGGCTTCCCGCCGAAGAACTGGCGCGTCTGCGCCAGACCATCCGCGATACCCCCGGCGTTTCCGATCTGCACGACTTGCGCACCCGCCGCATGGCCAATCGCGTGCTGTGCGACGCGCATGTCCAGGTTGATCCCAGAATCACGGTCTCGGAAGGCCATTACATATCGGAGAGCGTAATGCTGGCTGTGCGTGAGAAGCATCCCGACATTGACGAGGCGCTCATCCACATTGACGCCGAGGACGACATGGAGCAGCCCGAACACGCCGGACGGCTTCCAAACCGCGCCTCCGTGTTTGCCGATCTTGCCCTATTGATCGGGAAACAGCAGGCGTTGAAACGCCTGCAATTGCATTATCTTGAAGGCAAGGTCGAGGTCGAGGCGTATCTTCTGAAGGATACGCCGCTTCCAGGCGCTGAGCGCGTGGATGCCTGGCTTGCCGAGCGCCCCTGCTATCGCGGAATACGCTTTTATCGAGTTCTGGAGCCGTGATGTGAGGGCTTGTAGACCGAAAACATTGGGCAGTATCAACTTTGCATTGTGCTTTCTGTAAATATAATGCTTTTCGCAAATAAAACGACTATCAGGTGCAGTTATTCTTTCGCACAGACTATAATCCACCAGTCATTCCCGCATGCCTGTCCCCGCGAAGGCGGGGAGCGGGAATCCAGTACGGAGCTGAAAGTTGCGATAGGCTTCCATAACAGGAACGACATTCCCATACCGCAAGAGGAGCAGCATTCCCACTTCTCGTCATACTGAACATCAGTCACAAATTTTGATGCAGCGCTGGATTCCCGCTCCCCGCCTTCGCGGGGACAGGCATGCGGGAATGACGATTAATTGGAAGTGGGAGCAAGACTCTCACTCTCCTGATCGCTCTGGGGAAAGTATAATTATTCACGGAAAGCACTATAACGCGACTGTCAGGGAGAGCACGCTTTGCTCCCCTCTCCCGCTTGCGGGAGAGGGGTTGGGGGAGAGGGCAGGAGGTGCAGATTCAGGAACGTAAATGTCAACCTGAACTTTTATCCCGGCCTTCGGTCACCCTCTCCCGCAAGCGGGAGAGGGGATGCGCTGCGGTATTTTCCCTCTCCTGCAATTAGTATTGCGAGCAATGCAGAATTGACACTTCCAAAACGTTGGGGTGCGCTCACCCCAATGCATGCAAGCCGCTTGCAGAAAACCCTCAATTACCGGCAGTCTTATTCCTGGCGATGATTTCCTTCAAGGTGGCTATGAGAATGTCCAGTTCTTCTTCGGTGTTATATACCCCGAAGCTCGCTCGAATCATGCGCGGGAAAACAGCGCCGCTGCCCGTTGCGCTCAATTCCTTGTCGGAAATGCCCATGAGCCGGGCAGCATAGGGGTGGCTACAAAAAGCGCCGGTGCGAACGGCAATGCCGCGCATTTCCGCCAGCTCCTCCGCGACTTCGGCAGCTTCCATTCCCTTGATATTGAAGAGAAGGATGCCTACCCTGTCGTCAATTTTCTCCGAGTCCCCGTAAAGGATGATGTCGTCCATCCCCTTCAGTTCGTCCAAACCCTTCCGCATCAAAATCCGCTCGTGTTGCTCGATATAATCGAAGCCGATGTTTCTGGATAAGAGTTCCATCGCCTTTTGCATGGCTATGACCCCAAAATAATTCGGGCTGCCGGCATCGTGCCTGGTTGGCATCTCATTGTCGAAAGCGACGGTGGCATCGCTGACCACCTGAACATTGCCGCCTCCAAGCACGACCGGTCGGATACGATCAAATTCCGACTTCAGGCCGATAATAGCGCCACCGCCGAATGGGGCATACATCTTGTGAGCCGAAAAGACGAAATAATCAATATCTTCGGACGGGTCAGCCCCGGTTATGCTGAATTTACGATGGGAGGCAATTTGCGCCCCGTCGACCACGATCTTGGCGCCATGCCGGTGGGCGATTTTGGCAATCCTGTGGACATCGTTGATGTAACCGGTCGCGTTGGAAGCCGCGCTGACAGTTACGTACTTGACCTTGCCGCGATTCGCTATCAGGAGACGCTCCAGGTCTTCCACATTCAATCGTCCCATGGCATCCACATCGGCGTAAATGGTCTTGCCGCGAAAGCGCCAGGGCAGGTCATTGGCATGGTGTTCCATTCGGGTAGTGAGCACCAGATCATCAGGCTTCTCAAGGAGCATCATGGACAAGCGATTCATGCCGTCCGTGGTATTGGCGACGTAGATTACCGCATATTTATCCGGATTGGCATTGAAGAATGCAAGCACATCGCCACGATATTTTTCGTACAGCTCGGTGGTGTGCTTGGACTTCTGCCCGGTCCCACGCCCGATGGAAGCGTAATATTTGCTTTGTTCGAGGATTTCCGAAAGAACCGCCTTGAAGGCGGGGGTGGTTGCGGCATTGTCGAAGTTGACAGCCGGAACCATGCTGCCATCCCTGAGCGTTACCGGCGCATCCAGCCCGTCTACCAGATTTCGGATTTCGGTGGAATCAAGCGCGTATGCTGCGGCAGAAAAGACAAGCGCCGCCAGCCAGGCGCAGAGGTATCGTGATAGTTTCATGGCAATTTCTCCTGTGCTATGAGTTGTGCTAATGATAATTGTATCGAGATTTGATGCGTTACAGTAATTCACGTAATAAAAAAATTACACATTACCGACAAGCTCCCGCCTCCAAGGTCGAGGTCGAGGCATATCTTCTGAAGGATACGCCGCTTCCAGGCGCTGAGCGCGTGGATGCCTGGCTTGCCGAACGCTCATGCTATCGCGGAATACGCTTTTATCGAGTTCTGGAGCCGTAAAACCTTATGACTGGATGGGCACGAACTTAGCCAGTTGCGGTTTTAGTTTTGCCAACGCTGTTTCGGCGGCGGCGAGGCGTTCCTTCTCCTGCGCGATGATATTGGCGGGGGCGCGGGATACGAAATTCTCGTTATCCAGCTTGCTTTTTGCCTGGATCAGCAGCTTTTCCTGTCTGTCTATTTCCTTTTGCAGGCGTTCCCGTTCGACGGCAGGGTCAATTTCCACAACAAGCATCAGACGGACTTCGCCTACGATGGCGACAGGCGCCAACACATCGGCGGGGATGTCTTCGGCGTAGCTTGTCCCGGAGAGCTTGGCGAGCGGCAGCAGCAGCGGCGCAAAAGCCTTGACCCCATCTTGCGCCGCCATGCTTCCCGCGACGATTAGCGGCAGGCGCGCGGCAGGCGAGACATCCATTTCGCCGCGCAGATTGCGGCAGGCGTATGTGAGCGTCTTCATTTCGGCCATTCTGGCTTCGGCGGCTTCGTCAATCAGCGACGAATCGGCTTCGGGAAAACGGGCGAGCATGATGCTTTCCGTGTTTTTCTTTCCGGCAAGCGGGGCGATGCTTTGCCAGAGTTCTTCGGTGATAAAGGGGATGATGGGATGCGCCAGAAGCAACAGGGCTTCCAGAGTGCGCGTAACGGTGTGGCGGGCGGCGTCCGCCCCGGCTCCTTCGTCTGCCATTTCGATCTTGGCGATTTCCAGATACCAGTCGCAAAACTCGTCCCAGATAAAGCGGTAAAGCGCCTGCGCCAAGAGATCGAAACGATATTCGGCAAAGTGCAGAGCTACTTCTTTCGCCAGTTTTTGCAAGAGGCTGATGATCCAGCGGTCGGCAAAGGAGAGATCGGCGGGAGCGGGAGCAGGGAGCGCGTCCCACCCCTTGGAATTCATCAGCGCGAAGCGGGCGGCATTCCAGAGTTTGTTGCAGAAATTGCGGTATCCCTCGCAGCGGGAGAGGTCGAACTTGATGTCGCGCCCCGGCGATGCAAGCGAGGCGAAGGTAAAGCGCAGAGCATCCGTGCCGAAGGCGGGAATGCCTGCGGGAAATTCCTTGCGGGTGCGTTTTTCGATTTCTGCCTTTTGCCTGGGATTGATGAGGCCGAAAGTGCGCTTTTCAATCAGCGCGTCAAGGCCGATACCGTCTATCAAATCTATTGGGTCAAGCACGTTGCCTTTGGATTTGCTCATTTTCTGGCCTTCCGCATCGCGGATTAGTCCATGAATGTAGACGTGTTTGAAGGGTATCCGTCCGGTGATGTGCTTTGTCATCATCACCATTCTGGCGACCCAGAAAAAGATGATGTCGAAGGCGGTGACGAGCACCGAGGAAGGCAGGTAAAGATCAAGCGCCGGATTTGATTCTTGCGGGTAGTCCGGCGTCCAGTCGAGCGTGGAGAAAGGCCACAGGGCGGATGAATACCAGGTGTCCAACACATCCGGATCGCGGGTGAGTTCGCCTTCGTATCCGACGGCTCTGGCTTCTTCTTTCGCTTCATCCTCATCATGCGCGACGAAAAATCTGCCGTCTGCGGCGTACCAGGCCGGAATCTGATGCCCCCACCATAATTGCCGCGAGATGCACCAGTCTTGAATGTTGTTTAGCCATTGGTTGTAGGTGTTGACCCAGTTTTCCGGATAAAAGCGGATTTCGCCGTTCGCTACGGCATCCAGCGCCTTCTGGGTGATGGAGTGGCCATCCGCGCCGGGCTTGGTCATGGCGACGAACCATTGGTCGGTAAGCATGGGTTCCAGCGCCTCGCCGGTGCGATCCCCTCGCGGAACCTTGAGTTTGTGCTTTTCGGTTTTTTCCAGCAGTCCTTCCGCTTCCAAATCCTTGACGATTTGTTCACGTGCAGCGAAGCGATCCAGGCCCTGATAACATTCCGGCGCATTTTCGTTGATAGCGGCTTCCGGTGTGAGAATTTCGATCATCGGCAGGTTGTGGCGCAGCCCGACGGCGTAGTCGTTGAAGTCATGCGCGGGGGTGACCTTAACGACGCCGGTTCCGAATTCCTTGTCGACGTAGTCGTCCGCGATGATGGGTATGTCCCGTCCGATAAGCGGCAGGCATACCGTTTTGCCAATCAGGCGGCGATAGCGTTCGTCTTCGGGATGAACCATAACGGCGGTGTCGCCCAGCATGGTCTCAGGCCGGGTGGTGGCGACGGTGAGATGTCCGCTGCCATCAGCGAGAGGATAGCGTATGTGCCAGAGAAAACCGTCTTCTTCCTCGTTTTCCACTTCCAGATCGGAGACGGCGGTTTTCAGCTTCGGATCCCAGTTTACCAACCTTTTGCCCCGGTAAATCAGTCCTTCGCGGAAGAGGCGCACGAAGGTCTGGGTGACGATGCGGTTTAGTCCTTCGTCCATCGTGAAGCGTTCGCGCGCCCAGTCCGGGCTGCTTCCCATGCGGCGCATTTGTTGCGAGATTGCCCCGCCGGAGAATTTTTTCCATTCCCAGACTTTTTCGAGAAATTTTTCCCTGCCTAATTCGTGTCTGGATATGCCCTGGGCGTTGAGTTGGTGCTCCACCACGATTTGCGTAGCGATGCCCGCATGGTCGGTTCCCGGTTGCCACAGGGTATTTACTCCGAGCATCCGGTGGTAGCGCGTAAGCGCGTCCATCAAGGTCTGGTTGAAGCCGTGCCCCATGTGCAGTGTGCCGGTGACGTTGGGCGGCGGCAGCAGAATACAGAAAGATTGGTCTTTGGCGGCATCCAATCCGGCGGCGAAGAAATCGCGGGCTTCCCATTCGTTGTAACGACGGGATTCGATGGCTGTCGGTTCAAAACTCTTGTCCAGTTCCATGATTGTCAAAAGGATGGAATAAAACCCTAAATTGTAACCGATGCTGTTTCTCCTTGAACGGATGATGAAGCGCCGTTGGTTGGCTATAGCGCTTTCTGTAAATAACGCTACTATCAGGCGCGGTTATTCTTTCGCACAGACTATGACCTACTTGTCATTCCCGCGAAGGCGGGAATGACGAATAATTTGGCGTGGGAGCAAGGATTTCCCGCTTCTGTTTGCTTTGCGAAAAAGTACAATTATTTACATTAGTCACCTTAATTACGGAAAGCGCTATAATTACGTGAATGTCCATAAAAAAACCGGCTCCCGAAGGGAGCCGGTTTAACAGGGCGGGAAATGCAAGGCTATTGGGCGCTGGGGTTCGCGTTTCGCTTGTTCCAACTCGCTGCGCCCGGCCTGCTTATGCGCTCAATATCACCTTGAGAGTTTTTTCCTGTGCGGCGTTGGCAAAGACCCGGTACGCTTCTTCGATTTGGTTCAACTGAAAGCGGTGGGTAATCAGGCAGTCGGGTTCGACCCTGCCGGACTGCACGGTCTTCAGCAACATCGGGGTGGTGTTGGTGTTTACGAGGCCGGTTCTGATGGTAATGTTGCGTATCCACAGCTTATCCAGCTCCAGGTTTACGCCTACGCCGTGTACGCCCATGTTTGCGAGCCGCGCTCCGGGCGCGAGAATTTTCTGGCAGAGATCGAAGGTAGCAGGGATGCCGACTGCTTCGATGGCGACATCTACGCCTATGCCGTCCGGGGTTAGAGCCATGACTTGTTTTACGGCCTCATCGCCGCTGGCGCAGACTACATCGGTCGCGCCGAATTTTTTGGCGACTTCGAGCCGGTTGGGGTCAAGATCGACCATGATGATGCGCGAGGGGCTGAAGAACTGGGCGGTCAAGAGGCTTGCCAGACCGACAGGCCCTGATCCGACAATGGCTACGGTATCGCCAGGGCCGACTTCGCCGTAGAGCACGCCCATTTCAAAGCCGGTGGGGAGAATGTCGCTCAACATCACGAGGGCTTCTTCGTCCGCTCCGGCAGGAATCGGATACAGGCTGTTGTCGGCATGCGGGATTCGCACAAAATCAGCCTGGGTGCCGTCAATCTTGTGGCCGAGAATCCAGCCGCCGTCCGCGCAGTGCGCGTACATCTGGCGTTTGCAGTTCGGGCAGCTTCCGCATGAGGTGATGCAGGAGATCAATACGTGATCGCCTTTCTTGAAGTTGCGTACTGCGCTGCCGACTTCTTCGATTATGCCGACTCCTTCATGACCCAGGGTGCGCCCCGGAGTAACGGCTGGCACATCGCCTTTCAGGATGTGCAGGTCGGTTCCGCAGATTGTGGTGTAGGTGATACGGACGATGGCGTCCGTTGGTTTTTCGATGGCCGGATTGGCTTTGTCCGTCCATGTTTTTTGGCCGGGGCCGTTGTATACAAGCGCTTTCATTGGTTGTCTCCTGTTGGTTGGGTGTTTTCCCTCGTATGGTTTTTTGACGCACGAACATTGTTACAGATTTTGCTGCATTTCGGAATACTTATTGTTCCGGAGTGTGTTATTATTTGCGCTGTTATCTTTTCAGAGTATAACAATTCAAGGCAAGCACGAACGGCTACAGGATTGACAGCCATGACATAGAAAGATTATGGAAGGCGGCCTGACAGACAACAAGACTGGGGCAGAGGCGTAAGGGTTAATGTATGAGCTTTGATGGCAGTTATCAGAAGACAGGGCAGGGATCAGAATTGATGCTTGGTAAAACAGCGGGAATAAGCAGTCAGCCGCTTTTTATGGTAAGTGCATATAAATTATGCATAGCCGAAAATATGTCTGATTTTGGAGGGAATGAAAATGGCTTACAGTAAAGACCTGCGCCGCCTTGTTTTGGATTTTGTGGCAAAAGGGGGCGGCAAGGCGGAAGCAGCCCGTAGATTCGGGGTTACCCGTTCGCGGGTGCATGTCTGGTTGAAGCAGCCGCCGGATTATAAACCCGGCAAGCCAGGCCCGAAACAGAGCCGCAAATATGATCAGGAAGCCCTGCGAGCGGAGGTTGAGGCCAACCCAAACGCCTTGTTACGGGAGTTGGCGGTCTCGCGTGGCGTTAGCATCAACAGCATTTCCTGCGCTTTGAAGCGGATGGGGATTGTTCGTAAAAAACGCCACAGGCGAAAGTCGACGCAGACTTAAGCGAACGCGGCGTTTCATGATACGCGCCCTCTCCCTTGACCCCTCTCCCGCAAGCGGGAGAGGGGTCACTCGCGGCGTAGCCAAAGGCAGGGAAAGGGGAGTAAAGCGCGCTACCCGACCGTCTTGTTATTTGCGAAAAGCGCTATAAAATGCAATTACTTTAACCGAAACCGCTTAAATCCGCCGTCTGCAAGATCAAGCCCGCTGTCGCTTTTCCCCTTCCCCAAACAAATTGCTTACACAACGTCCGCAAAGCGTCGGATGTTCGGCGTTTTGCCCGACATCCTCGCGCACATGCCAGCAACGCTCGCATTTTTCGCCCGGCGCGGGAACGACCCTGACGCCAAATTCGCCATGCTGGAGGGCGGCGGCGGAAGTAATGAACACAAACTTTAAGTCGTCGGAGAGCGCGGCAAGCGCGTCAAAAAGCTCGCCATGGGCGGTGACGGTAACGGCTGCCTGCAAGTCCGCGCCAATCCTGCCTTCAATCCGCAATTCCTCCAACGCCTTCAAAACCTCCGCCCGCGCGGCGGTAATATGCGTCCACCGCTCAATCAGCTCCGCTTCATCCGGCGCTTCTGGCAAGTCATGCCAAGTCTGGAACATTACCGAATCTTCCGGGTCTTTGCTCAAGGTCTGCCAGATTTCTTCGGCGGTAAAAGCCAGAATCGGAGCCATCAATCGGGTAATGGTCTGGGTGATGTGCCAAAGCGCGCATTGCGCCGAACGTCGGGCAAGTGATTTTTCCGCCGTGGTGTAAAGACGATCTTTCAAGATGTTGAGGTAAAACGCCCCCAGTTCTTCGGAACAGAAAGTCTGCAACGCCTGGGCGACACGGTGAAATTCATACCGCCCATAATCGGTCAGAACGTTCTTCTGCAAGTTGCGGGTTAGAACAAGCGCGTAACGATCAATTTCCAGCCAATCGCCAACCGGCAGCATGTTCGCGTCCGCGTCAAAGTCGGAGGTATTGGCAAGCAAAAACCGCACGGTGTTGCGGATACGACGGTACGCCTCAATGACCCGTTTCAGAATTTCATCCGACAAGGCGACCTCGCCGGAATAGTCGGTAGAGGCGACCCAAAGGCGCAGAATTTCCGCGCCGTACTTCTCGGAGACTTCCTGCGGCGAAATGACATTGCCCAGCGATTTACTCATCTTGCGGCCCTGACCGTCGACGATGAAGCCGTGGGTGAGTAAAGCGCGATAGGGCGGATGACCGTCAATGGCCGCGCCGGTAAGAAGCGAAGAATGAAACCAGCCGCGATGCTGATCTGAGCCTTCAAGGTAGAGGTCGGCGGCGGGGCCTTCGGTATGAGCGTTCGGATGCGAGCCGCGCAGCACATGGCGATGCGTGGTTCCCGAATCGAACCAGACATCAAGCGTGTCGGAAATCTTTTCAAAATCGGCAGACTCCGCTCCTAAAAGCTCGGCTGCGTCCAGCGCGAACCATGCTTCAATCCCCGCTTTTTCGACCCGGCGCGCGACTTCTTCCATCAGCTCGATTGTGCGCGGGTGCAGTTCGCCCGTCTGGCGGTGGAGAAAGAACGGAATCGGCACGCCCCAGGAGCGTTGGCGCGAAATGCACCAGTCAGGACGCCCGGCAATCATCGCGTGCAGACGCGCCTGCCCCCAGGCGGGAAAAAAACTGGTTTCTTCCACGCCTTTGAGTGCCCGCATCCGCAGGGTAGAGCCGTCCCCCGCCTTGCGATCCATGCCCACGAACCATTGGGTAGTGGCGCGATAAACAAGCGGCGTCTTGTGCCGCCAGCAGTGCATATAACTATGAACAATTTTTTCATGCGAGAAGAGCGCGCCTACTTCGGTGAGCTTTTCGACGATGGCCGGGTTGGCTTTCCAGATATTCATGCCGCCGAAAAA
This sequence comes from Betaproteobacteria bacterium, assembly GCA_009777245.1. Classification (GTDB taxonomy): domain Bacteria; phylum Pseudomonadota; class Gammaproteobacteria; order Burkholderiales; family Rhodocyclaceae; genus Azovibrio. Next base: position 63,585 of record WRMF01000002.1, on the reverse strand, counting down.
CGGCAGATCGGCGACAAAACGCCCGTCGCCCTGGACGATTGACAGAATTTCATCTCTGCCGCGCCCGCCCGCCCGCAGGGCAGACCCAAGGGCGGGCGCAGCCCCCTCGGGGGGCTGCGAGCCGAGGGGAGCGTGGGGGCTATTTCCGTAGGCAAGCCACGAATTGAAGTCGTCCGCGCCGTGAGCCGGAGCCGAATGCACAATGCCGGTTCCGGCGTCGCTACCCACATAATCGGCAAGAAACACAGGCGACTCGCGGTCATAAAACGGATGGCGGAACGCGATTTTGTCAAGCGCCGCGCCTTTGGCTATAGCGATAATCGCGCCGTCGAGCTTGTAGCGCATGAGCGCAGATTCTGCCTGTTCATGCGCCAGAAGCAGCAAGCGTTCGCCTACATCCACCAGCGCGTAATCAAGTTCGGGATGAACATTGAGAGCCTGATTGGCGGGAATCGTCCACGGCGTAGTCGTCCAGATGACAGCGGCAGCGGGCTTTGCAAGGCTCGCAAGACCAAATGCCGCAGCTAATCTGGCGGCTTGGCCGTCATCCAGTGGAAACGCCACGTCAATGGCAGGGGATGATTTGTCGGCGTATTCCACTTCGGCCTCGGCAAGCGCGGAGCCGCAGTCAAAACACCAGTTCACCGGCTTCATCCCCTTGAATACGTGACCCTGCTTTACCATTTCGGCAAGGGCGCGAATTTCATTCGCCTCGTTGGCAAAGTCCATCGTCAGGTAAGGGTTGTCCCAGTCGCCGAGCACACCAAGACGGATGAAATCCGCCTTCTGAATCTCCAGTTGTTCGGCGGCGTAGGCGCGGCACAATTCGCGCGCCTTGTCGGGGGGCAGACGTTTGCCGTGGGTGGTTTCGATCTTGTGCTCAATCGGCAGGCCATGACAATCCCAACCCGGCACGTAAGGCGCGTCGAACCCGGATAATGTCTTGGCTCGAATGACAATATCCTTCAGAATTTTGTTCAGCGCGTGCCCCAGATGCACTTTACCGTTGGCATAAGGAGGGCCGTCATGCAGGATGAAAAGGGGGCGCCCGGCGCTGATCAAGCGGATTTTCCGGTAGAGACGCCGCCAGTCGGCAACCCGGCCCGGCTCGCGTTTCGGGAGATCGCCCCGCATCGGAAAAGGCGTATCGGGCAGATTCAAGGTTTTTCGGTAATCGGTAGTCATGATGGTTCAACAGATGTTTGTTGAGAAAACCAGCCGCGCGCTTCCAGCGCGTCCAGCCCGATCTGCGCCTTTAACGCATCGAGCGACGGAAAACGAAGTTCATCGCGCAGCTTGTAAAAAAAGTGTACCCGAAGGCGCGCGCCGTAGCATTCGCCCGACCAGTCAAACAAATGGACTTCCAGTCGAGGCTCCAGGGTATTGTCTACGGTGGGACGAACGCCGACATTGGCAACGCCTTTGAGGCGTACATCATAAATCCCCTCAACCTCGACCGCAAACACGCCTGCGATGGCAGGCCGCCGTTTTTTAAGCGCGATATTCAGCGTCGGAAAGCCGATTTGCCGTCCAAGCCTGTTGCCGCTTGTCACCCGCCCGACGATGCTGTAAGGCCGTCCGAGTAGAAGCGCCGCATGGTCAAGGTCGCCCACCCCAAGCGCCTTACGCACAGCAGAGCTTGATGCCCGTTCACCGGCGGCGGACAGGGTAGGCATGGCTTCCACTTCGAATCCGTGTTCAATTCCCGCCTCCTGCAACATGGCGAAATCACCGTTGCGACAGGCGCCGAAACGAAAATCGTCGCCGATCAACAGGTAGCGCGCATTAAGGCCGCGCGCCAGAACGGATCTGATAAATTCTTCCGCGCCAAGGCGGGAAAAATCGGCATTGAAGCGGCTTACATGCACATGGTCGACGCCGCTCTCCCTGAACAACAGCAGTTTTTCACAGAGGGAAGTCAGGCGCAAAGGCGCGTCAAGGGGAGAAAAAAATTCACGCGGATGCGGCTCGAAGGTCAGCGCCGACGCGGGCAGACCCCGCTCGCTCGCCCTGTCGGCAAGCAGGCCAAGGAGCGCCTTATGCCCCAGGTGCAGACCGTCAAAGTTGCCGATGGTGAGCGCGCAAGGCAGTCCGGCTGTTGCGTTAAAACCACGAAAGAACCGCATGATCGCCCGGAAAAATTATTAATTATAACCTGAATCTTCAGTCCCCAACCCTCACCCAAACACCATAATCCGGGTAAATGCGAGTGTCCTGTAATGCCATTGGATGACACTTCTGTTGTATGGACGCAACCATGCGAAGTATGAGCGAATATAACTTCATGTATATAAAATACGTAATTATGTATATATAATTTATTCATTTAGTTATATGATTTCATAGATGCTGATAATATATCTTTTAGAGATAATCTTTTACGATCAAATAGTTAGATATGATGCTGTTAGTCTTTATAGTAAAGGATTTGCCGAAATACAAAAAATGTCTGTGTACTTGCAAAAAATAATTGCTGTAAAGATAATATGAATTTCCATTATTCCTTTTAGGAGAAATTTTCATGAAAAAATTGTTCATGGCGTTTGCCGCCGCTCTGCTTCTGGCTTTTCAGGCTCATGCAGCCGATGGGGACGCGAAGACGAAAAAAGAGCCGACTCCCGCGCAGCAAGCGCAGCGGGAGAAAATGAAAACCTGCAATCAGGAAGCCAGGTCAAGGGAGCTGAAAGGGGATGAACGAAAAGCGTTCATGTCGTCCTGCCTATCCGGCGAGGGCAGAGCCGCCAAGTCCGACAAGGTGGCCGGCAGGGAAAAGGCCGAGCAGTGCAAGCAGGAAGCAAAAGAGCAAAAGCTGACGGGCGATGCGCGTAAAGCCTATCTTTCAACCTGTCTGGAAGCGTGAGCCTTGGGAATGTCAATCCACAGTCATAATTCCGAAGTTGTAAAATTTTTGTCTGAAACGTGAACATGGCAGTATTGTGTCAGCATGGCAGTAGAGCCGGGGATTTGTCCGCAGGGGAAATCTTCGGCTCTCTTCGCGCCTGTTTTGCCGGTTGCTCCCGCTATGCGCTATGGTTGGGATTGATTGTGCTGCTGTCTGCCTGTGGCGTGACCGGACAGCAGGTCTCCCTGCAAGGGCATCTGAGCGCGGAATCGGAACAACTGTCCGCTTCCGCGCGGACTGCCAGACAGCAGTATTCCGGCGAGGACGCGGCAGGGCCGAAAGAAATTCCGGCTCGCCATGCAGAACCATCCAGGCCAGAACAGGCGGAAACTTACAGCGTGGTCGCGCACGAAGTGCCGGTGCGGGATTTGCTCTTTGCTCTGGCGCGGGACGCAAAGCTGAATGTTGATATTCACCCCGGATTATCAGGGGTCGTGACGATGAACGCAGTCCAGCAGACATTGCCGCAAATTCTGGAGCGGGTTGCGCGTCAGGTGGAAATGCGGGTAGAGATGGATGGCGGTAATCTGGCAGTCATGCCGGATACGCCGTTTCTGCGGAATTACCGGGTGGACTATGTCAACATGAGCAGGAGCATGAGCGGCGAGGTTGCATCCACTACCCAGATCGCTTCCGGCCTGCCAGGCAGCGCGGGCGACGGCAACTCATCATTCATGTCGGGAAACGGCAACGGTTCTGCCACAAGGGTTGAGAACCTCTCCGGCAATCGCTTCTGGGACTCGCTGGAACAGGGGATAAAAAGCATCCTTCAGGAAACGGACAAGATTTTTCCGGCGGAAGAGCGTGAAGAAACAGGCGGCGCGTTTTCCTCGTCCGCCATTCCGGTCGAACGCCAGGATGTACGCAATGCGCGGGACGAAGAGCGCGCGACGGCAAGGCGTTCAACTTTCCGCGAGGCGGCTTCCGTCATCATTCACCGTGAAAGCGGAGTGGTGACGGTACGCGCGACCGGGCGGCAGCATGACCGCGTCAAGGAATTTATTGAAAGTGTGGCGAATGCGGCGCATCGTCAGGTGATGATTGAGGCAACCATCGTTGAGGTGGCGCTGAATGACGGCTATCAGCAGGGCATCGAATGGAGCCGTTTTTGGGATGAAGGGCGCAAGATTTTCACCTTGACGCAGGCGGGCAGACCCACAGGGCAATCAGCCGCAATTTCGCCTTTTTCCATTGGCTACTCCGATATTTCCCGGCGCGGCAATCTGTTTGCCGCGACTTTGAGCCTGCTTGAATCATTCGGTTCGACGCGGGTGCTTTCCAGTCCGCGCCTCTCGGTTCTGAATAACCAGACCGCGCTTTTGAAGGTGGTTGAAAACGTGGTCTATTTCAATATCAGAGCCGATGTGACCCCCGGCGGCAGCAACAGCAATCCCGTTGTAGCTTACAGCTCCACGCCGCAGACCGTGTCGGTGGGCATTGTCATGACAGTGACGCCGCAAATAGGCGATGACGAAACCGTCATTTTGAATGTGCGCCCGACCATTTCCAGCATTGCGAGCATGGTCAAGGACCCGAACCCGGACATTCCGTCCCATATCGCCAATGAAATACCGCAGATTCGCACCCGTGAAATTGAATCTGTCCTGCGATTGGGGAGCGGGGAAATCGCCGTGCTCGGCGGCTTGATGGAAGACCGCGTGGATCGGGATAGCGGGAGAGTGCCTCTGGTGGGAAACATCCCGTTAATCAAGGAATTGTTCACCTCAAGGTACGAGGGCGCGAAGAAATCGGAACTGGTGATTTTTCTGCGCCCTATCGTCCTCAATAACGCGACGCTGAATGGCGATTTTTCCGGTCTTCGAGAAACTCTCCCCGACGCCGCGTTCTGGACGAACGGGGCGGATGGTTTTTCCCGCTAGAATTATTTCGGCTTTCTGGATTCCAGCGTATGCGACCCAGTCATTCATGCACAGGCAGTAATTTAATCGTCATTCCCGCGAAGGCGGGAATCCAGAACAGACTTTGCATTCCTATGGTGTTTCCGCATGGGAATATCGCTCTTGTCCTGTTCTGGAAATCTGCCGTGACTTTCAGCGCCGTACTGGATTACCGCCTACGCTGGAATGACAAGTGGGCATTAAAGGCACACAGAATGAACGCGTTTGAGTCACCCCGGCCTGAAGGCCGGGGATTCCTCGGTACAAGTCAGAGAGCCTTCGGCTCCATAAAACAACTGTCTCGCTCACCTCGCCATTCATTTCGAGGATTGCGCTCGACGCGTGTTCAATAAAAACCGATCTAAACGCCATGAGAGCGCCGGAAAAAGCACAGAGAAAATTAGGCGAAGCATTATGCGAGGCGGGATTGATTTCCGCCGACCAGCTACGGATTGCCTTGATCGAACAGGAAAAGAAGAAAGAGGCGCTGGGGCGCATACTGGTGGCGTTGGGGTTTTTGTCGGAAGCGGCGCTGCGCGACGCTTTGGCGGAGACATTCGGACATTCTGCCATTGACCTTTCCCTGGCGACGGTTGATCCGGCGGCGCTTGCCCTGATTCCGGAAAATTTGGCGCGTCGCCTGCGGGTCTTGCCGCTGGCTTATGACGCGGCGGCGGCGCATACCGTGCTGGCAGTGGCGGACAGCCATGACCTGCCAGGGCAAGACCGCCTGCGCGCCCATATGGAACGCCAGAACGGCAGGGAAATCGCCTTTTCGTTCCTGCTTGCGGGCGAGGCGGAAATAGAGGCTGCCATTGACCGCTGCTACGGGCATTCCCTTGCCATTGACGACATTCTCGCAAGACTTGAGGCAGGAGACGGGGCGGCGGAAGGCGTGGAGGAGAACCTTTATCATCCGGTCGTTCGTCTGGTTGATGCCATTCTGATTGACGCGGTAAAGGCGGAAGCGTCCGACATTCATTTCGAGCCGGAAGCGGGGTTTTTGCGGATTCGCTATCGTCAGGACGGCATTCTGCGCCAGATTCGTTCCCTGCACATTGCCTGCTGGCGGGCGTTAGCGGTGCGTCTGAAGGTCATCGGCGGGATGAATATCGCGGAGAGCCGCGCCCCGCAGGACGGCAGGGCGACGCTTAACGTTTCTGGCAGGCCGATTGATTTTCGCGTCTCCAGTCAGCCGACCCTGCACGGGGAAAATATCGTGCTTCGCATTCTGGATCGGCAAAAAGGCATCATGCCGCTTGCCGGGCTGGGGTTGTCCGAATCGGCGCGTCGTCTGATTGATCAGATGCTTGCCCGACCGGAAGGGGTATTTTTGCTCACCGGGCCTACCGGCGCGGGCAAGACCACCTCCCTTTATTCCATTCTTCATCACCTGAATTCCGAGGCCATTCATATCATGACCCTGGAAGACCCGGTGGAATATCCCTTGCCGCTCATCCGGCAGACCAGTTTGTCCGACGCTATCAAGATGGATTTTGCCGACGGGGTTCGCGCCATGTTGCGGCAAGACCCGGATGTGATGCTGATCGGCGAGATACGCGACGCTGCGACAGCAGGCATGGCCTTTCGCGCCGCGATGACCGGGCATCGCGTCTTCGCCACCTTGCACAGCAATTCCGCCCTGGGCGCATTGCCACGCCTGCTTGATTTGGGCGTGAGCGCGGAGTCAATGGCGGGAAACATAAGCGGCATCATCGCGCAACGCCTGCTGCGCCGCCTGTGTCCGTATTGCAAGGCAAAAGCGCCAGCTACTACAAAAGAAAGGCAAATGCTGGGAATCAACGCAGAGGATATTTTTCTCTTTCATCCGGCAGGTTGTGAACATTGCCGCTTTACCGGCTACAAGGGGCGGTTGCCGGTATTGGAAGTGTTGCGGGTGGATGGCAGGCTGGATGCGCTCATTGCAAAGCGCGCTCCGCTGGATGCGCTCCGGCAATCTGCGGTGGATAGCGGCCTTGTGAATTTGGCGGAGGACGGCGTGGACAAGGTGAAGAGAGGGCTGACGGCGCTGGAGGAGCTTGGTCGGGTCGTGGATTTGAGCGAACGGATGTAGGCTATGCGCTACGATTATCGCGCCATTGACAGTTCGGGACGCAAGGTGCGCGGCCAGTGCGAAAGCGTCGGCCTCCTTGAACTGGAAAATCGTTTGCGGGAGAGAGGGCTTGATTTGGTTACTGCCGCAGAACAGCCGTTGGCGCGAAGGCGTTCGAGCAGGATGTCGCGTCGGGAATGGCTGCATTTCTGGTTCCAGTTGAAGGAATTGCTCTCGGCAGGGGTGGCGCTTCAGGAAGCCTTGCTTGACCTTGCCAAAGCGGAAGACCACCGCCAGCGGTTGCTGGCCGAAGCTCTGCTGGATGGCATTTCGCATGGCGCAACCCTGTCCGGCGCGATGTCTGCGGAAGGCGGTTTCAATCCTGTTGCCGTCGGTATGATTCGCGCCGGAGAGACGGCGGGGCGATTGCCGGAAGCCATCGGCGGATTGCTTGACGAATTGCAGCGGGAGGATGAAATGGCGGTCATGGCGCGGCGCGTCCTGATCTATCCTGCCTTTGTCGCGGCGGTTATTGCCATTGCCGTGTTCTTTCTCTTTTACGATCTCGTGCCGCAACTTGAGATTTTTCTGGTCAATATGGGGAGCGAATTGCCCTGGCAGACCCGTTTGCTTTTTGCCTCTTCCGACCTGTTGCGCGAATACGGCCTTTTAATTCTTTCAGGTTGCCTGCTTTTGCTTTCGTGCCTGATAGCCTTGCCGATTCTGTCTTCCGCCATGCGTTTGCGGTTTGACGCGATGCTTCTTGGCATTCCGCTATTCGGCTCGATTATTCGCAAGGTTGCTCTTGCCCGTTTTGCGGGCGCATTTTCCATGCTTTACGCTTCTGGCATCAGCGTTCTGGAGGCGCTGGGAACGACGCGTGACATTTCCGGCAACCGCGCCATACGCCGCGCCCTGCTTGACGCGGAGGCGAATATTCGCGCCGGACGCGGCATCAGCCTTGCTTTTAACGATACCGGCCTGTTCCCGCAGTTTGTCGTTCGCATGTTTGCGGTCGGCGAGGCTACCGGCGCGCTGGATCGTACCCTTGCCAATGTCCGCCACTTTTATCAGCGCGAAGTCGAGGAAGCGGCAAAACGGGCGGAACGCCTGATTGAGCCTGTGCTTACCCTCATGCTCGGCTTCCTGCTGGGTTGGATAATTCTGGCGGTCATCGGGCCTATTTATGACGTGGTGGCGAATGTGGGACTCTGACCGGCTTTTTCTCTTCATTGAGCCTACGCTTGTCCGCCTTTATCGTCGGCAAAAACGCCAGATTGCGCGGCTGACTGATTTTACGCCGGATGCCGCAGGACTTGGCAGTTTCGCAGAGTGGCGGGCAGGAGAGGCGCGTCTTCCGATCACGATATTGACCGACCTGCCGGATGAAGGCTTTGTGATTGAGGCTATTCCCCGCCTGTATGGCGCGGAGCGTCGCGCGGTAATCCGGCGGAAAATCCAGCGCCATTTTCCCGATACGCCCTATGTAGCGGCGCGAACTCTGCCCTGGCATGGGTCGGAGAAACCGGTGTCGGAGAAGCCGGGACGCAAGGAAGAAAATCTGCTCCTGACTTCGCTGCCCGCCCAGCCTTTGCAGGACTGGCTTGCGGCGGCAAAGCCGTTATCCGGCCTGTATGCGCTGCCCCAACTTGTTGAAGCGGCGGCGAGAAAGCTCAATTTGCCGCGTGACTGCATTGTTCTGCTGCGACGCGGGAATTTTGCGCGCCAGATTTTACTGCGGGCGCATGTTCCCTGTTTTTCCCGACTCTTCTCTGGCAACGGCGAAAACTTGCTGGAAGAGACCAGACGGCTGCTTACCTATCTGACGCGACAACAGCCATTGCAAGCGGATTTGCCGCTTTGCCCGCTGTTCGCTCTTTCTGATTCCGAGCGGGAATTGTTGGCTACGGAATTTACCCTGATGCCGAGCATTGAGGCAGACGATGCTTTTTTTCTTTCCTTGTTGGCAGACTGTCCGCCCAAAACGCAATACGCGCCAGATGAACTGCGGCAATTAGTCCGAGCATATGGACTAAGTCTGTTTGCTATAACGGCAGGGGCGCTTTGCCTTGCGGCGGGCGTTGGCGCTTATGTTTACACGGAAGCTGATCCTCAAGAGACGGTAAAGGTATCGCAGGATGTTGAAGACGAACAGATGCCAGAGGTAACGCAGGAACAGCCGGATGTTGATGAGATTCTGGAGGAGGAGCAAGCCGACTGGTCGGATAATCAGGAGGATGAAACGGAGCCGGACGGTTGGCAAGGCTTGGTGCGCCATGAACGGACGGGCAGGATGTTTATCTGGAAAGAAGACGGACTGTTCATGGAAACAGAAAACTCCGCGCCGGAAGATATCGGCGGCGCGACCATAGATTTGCTGCGGGGCGGGGAAGTCAGGAAGCATGGAGGGCGGGAGTGAATCGTGTTTTATCCAGGCAATCCGGCGCAATTTTGCTGTTGATTTTGCTCTTTCTGGCGCTAGGCGTCATGGCTTGGTTTATCACAGTTAGTCCATCTCCGCGCCGCGAATTGGCTACGGCGGAAAAGCTGGCTATGGCAAGGGAGGCGTTGCTTGGCTATGCCGTCATTTATCCTGAGGCGCGCGCGAACCGGAAGGGCTTTGTTCCGGGGCATCTGCCCTGCCCGGATACGGACAGCTCATTGGGATACGAGGGCGCGGAAGCGGGCGTTTGCGCCGGCAAGGGTATCAGCGTTCTTGGTCGTTTTCCCTGGCGCAGCTTGAGTATGCCGCCGCTAAAGGGTAGTGACACGGAATGTCTTTGGTATCTCGTTTCCGGCAACCACAAGGCGGAGCCGAAGGCGGATTTGCTGAATCCCGATACCGACGGACTAATCGAGATTGTCTCGGCGGACGGACAAACCGTCATTGCGGAAAATGTGGTTGCGGTTTTGTTCGCGCCGGGCGCGCCCTTGCCCGGACAGACGCGCAGTTTCAGGGCGGGAGCGGACGGCAGCGAGTGTCGGCGGGATTACGATGCCCGCCAATATCTCGAAAATAACGCGCCGAATCCGGCGGCGGAAGGTATAACCAGGGTGATGGTCGGCAAAAACGAGAGCATGACCTGGATTACCCGTGATGAATGGGCAGCAAGAATCGAGGCGCGATTATCGCCGGACATCTTTTTTGCCGGGGGAGAAGAGCCGGATGCGCTCATGCTTACCCAACGCATTGCCGCCTGCGTTATGGCTTTCGGCAAAGCAAATGAATTTCAGCGTTTGCCCTGGGCGGCTCCGCTTGAACTAACGGCGGCAGTGCCGGAAACCTTCCATTTTTCCAGATTGGCAGACCAGAAAAACCGACTGGCGGGTCGCCCCCCGTACTCGGTTTTCAACTCGCTTAAAGCATTGAGCGCAAAGGATTTTACCGAACAGTCCTTTGTCACATGTATTGATAAAGATTCCAGCCATTCCTCCTGTCGCTTGCTTGTTCGAGGTCAATGCCCGGATTTCGAAGCTGTGGATGGCAGGCCGGACGGCAGTTCTTATAACAGTCATAACGGCTGGTGGGACAAGTGGAAGGATCATTTTTTCTATCTTGTCGCGCCCAACTTTGCCCCCGCCGCAGTCGAGTCCGAAGATTGCGAGGCCGCGCCGGGCGGCTGTTTGCTGGTGGCGGGAAGACCCTATGCCGCCGCCGTGATTTTTGCGGGGGAAGCTCTGGAACACCAGAAAAGGACGGGAGATGACAGGATGAATGCCGCGCAATATCTGGAAGGAGAGAACGCTATCAGCATACAGCATGGGGGTAGAATCCTGTCGGTCGTCGGCAATGACCAGATAAGCTGCATTAGAGCCGAGGCGGACGGCTTGCGCTTGGTTGCCAACTGCGGGCGGGATGATTGCAAAAGCAATGCCGGACAGTGGCTTGCCTGTCAGGAAATAGGCGGAGCATCGTGCGCGTTGCCTGAAACTTTTTCCGGCTGCGCCTGTTATGGCGTAATGATGCGCTGGCAGAATGAAGCCTGCGCCTTTGCTTCTCCCCGCCCTCTTTGCCGCCGCCTGCTTGCCCGGATGAAATCATGCGCCTGAATTTGCGTTCTTCTTCCGGGTTTACCCTGCTTGAACTGGCAATCGTGCTCTTTGTATTGACATTGCTTGTCGGGCGTTTTGCCTTGCCACTTGCCGCCCAGCGCGAGGCGCGGCAGGTAAGGCAGGCGGAAGCGGAAATGATGGAAATACGCGCCGCGCTTCTGGGATATGCCGTACTCTACGGTCACCTGCCATGTCCTGATGTGAACGGCGGCGGTGAAGCTGGCGCAAATTGCGCCACGGGCGGAGAGGGAGGCTTACCCTACAAAACCCTTGGATTGGCAAGAGGCGATGACCCTTGGGGGAAAAGCTGGCGTTATCGCGTGGATCGTAACTTTGCCAATATACCTATCAGGTTTGATACTGCTTTTGCCGACAGCCTGCAAATTTACAATCTTTATAATGAAAAATTGAGTACTGACGAGGAGCGCCCTGTTTTCATTTTGATTAGCGCAGGGCCGAACGGGCGCCTGGACGGCGACAACGCGGTCGCAAGCGACCGTTACCAGTCGGGCGCTCCCGCCAAGGATTTTGATGATCTTGTCTTTTGGCTCTCCCGCCCCGTCCTCTTTCATCACCTGCTCATGGCGGGCAGGGTGAATTAGTTTATCTGAGTTAGTCCGATTCTTTCTGGCCTATAGTGATTCACATAGATAAAACGACTACAGGGCGCAGTTCTTCTTTCGCACAGACATCAAACCACTCGAAATTAACGCAAAGGTGTGAATCCAGCGCGGCGTTGGCAAGCACGATAATTTTCCAGAACAGGACAGGAGCGACATCCCACATCGAACATCAAATTAACGGAAAGGCTTTTCTGGATTACCGCCTTCGCGGGAATGACTAATGATTTGGAGTGGGGGCAAGGCTTTCCCTCTCCTTCTTGCGGCGCATGGGTTAAAAATTTTTAGCCCCTACAGCGGCGAAGCCAAAGGGGGTGCCCGTTTTTGGCAGGCGGGGGTTTGTAGGTAGCGCATGATTTTTATTTGCGGTAATTATCGTTCAACGAGCTTTTTATAACGAGCCATCAAAGCTGCCACTATCTCGGCCTCGCTCATGTCCTTGGTGAAGCCGTAGAGTTTCATCACGGCGCGGTCGAGATTGTGATGGGCTTTTAGGAGTTCCGGCGGCATGGTCAGCGGGTCGTAGAGGTCGGCAAGACTGCTTTCAGGGAACAACGCTCTTGCGTCAAGGATTGCCTGCGCCAGCTTTTCAATGTTCGCCTTTTGCTTGTTGGTCGCGTCCGACCAGGGGAAGTTGTTGTAGACAATCGTGTTTGAATAGCTATAGTCACTTTTTAGCCGCCCGCAAACTACCCGTGTCCAAGCCATGTGGACATTTGATGTCAACACTCCGAAATGATATTTGCTTGCATTCATGACAGTAAAGAGCTTATCGCCTGCGATTATATCCTTGTCCAAATACCCTATTGGAATATAATGCCTGCGCTCGGACGATACCTTGGGGATAGCGATATAGTCAGTATCAGGCTGACGCGTTTCCATAAAACGAGAGGGATAGCGAGCGTATTTTCGTGTAGCTTCTTTCTTGCTGCCCAATCTAAATTTTTGACATCCTTCGATTCGTCCCATGACCAGAGGCATTTTCTTGATAATTGACGGTGAAATGCTGACAAGCCACAAACACCAGCGTTTTTTGTTGTTTATGAACTCATCGCCCATCATGAATCGCTTGATGTACGGCAATGCAAAAGGCTCGGCCTTTATGAATGTGTTGTACTCGTTTTCTTCGATAATGAGATAACCGCCGTCAACAGGATCGCTTCCCCTGCTTATTTCCGGCACGTCGCAAATAGGCATTCGGCGACTCTCCACAAAAACATCCGGCGCGTCTACAAGGTATGGATTGATGTTTTGCGCGGGAATTTTTGTCCCGTCGGTATCGTAAATCACGCGCTCGTGGTCAACCGGCGAACCCTTGGCTCCTGCGTCAGAACCCGACAAACCCTTGGCGGTTACGCCGCCACACCCTTTGAAAAGGGGGCTTAAAACCCTCTCTCTCTTGGTTGCTCCGCCATCTTCTTCGCCCTGGCTGAATCCCACAATCACGCAATGCGCCGCTGCCTTGCCTTTGGCCTCATTGCTCCATTTGAACGTCCGATAGCAGAAGTCAATCTGTACGCCAAACATCTCAAACAGCGGCTTCCACACAGCGGCGACCTGCTCCCCCTGGGTAATGGAATTCGTGGAGACAAACGCGGCGCGAATCACCCTGTTTTGGCTAAAGTTAGTAGCCTTAAAGCTGTCAAGGGGTTGCCCGACCATATACTCCGCCGCCTTGTAATACCAAGCAGCGACATAATCTATCTTTCCGGCGTTTTTGAACGGCTTGCCGCTTCTATCCACATAAACCGACAAAACATCAGCCTTCTGCTCCTCGCTCTGATTCGAATAACCGATAAACGGCGGATTGCCCAGAATAAACGACAATTCTTCTTTCGGAACAACGCTTTCCCAATCAATCCGCAAGGCATTGCCATGAACAATCGTCGCGCTCTGCACAAGCGGCAGGCGGGCATAGTATGTCCCGAACTGCTCCGAAGCGCGCAAGTTCATCTGGTGATCTATCAGCCACATCCCAACCTGCGCTATCTGACAAGGAAAATCCTCAAGCTCAATCCCGCAAAACTGCTCGACACTCACTTTCAACAAAGGAGAAATGTCAATCACCATCTGACCCGCGCCGATCTTCATCTTCAACACTTCAAGCTCCAAAACTCGCAACTCGCGGTAGGCGATAATCAAAAAATTCCCGCACCCGCAAGCCGGATCAAGAAATTTCAAGCGGGATAGCTTCTCATGAAAACGATCCAACGCCGCCGGATCAGCCTTCACCCGCTCGAACTCCCGCCAAAGATCATCCATAAACAACGGATTGATCAGCTTCAGGATATTCTCCTCGCTCGTATAGTGCGCCCCTAATTCCCGCCGCTCTCTTTTGTCCATCACCCCCTGAAACATAGCGCCAAAAATAGCGGGCGAAATTCTGCTCCAGTCAAAATTCACACAATCCAGCAGGGTCTGCCGCATCTTCCGGTCAAACTCCGCCATCGGCAACATCGTGGAAAACAACCTGCCATTGATATAACGAAACTGCCGCAACTCACTCGACAATAACACACGCTTCGCCCTTGTCTCCTCCGGCATGTTGAGAACCTCAAACAATTTTCCGATCCGCTCCGACAAGTCGGAGCCATCAGACTTGGTTCGCTCAAGGTAACGAAAAAAACTGTCCTGCGGAAAAATACCCGTATCATCGGCAAACAAACAAAACAACAAACGAACCAGATAAACTTCCAGGTCATGCCCCTCATAGCCCCGCGCCTTCAAGGTGTCATGCAGCCTCGCCATCTTCTCGGCAGCCTTGATGTTCACTTCCACCTGATCGTCGCGTATGCGCTCAACATCATATCCGGCAATGCCAGAAAACCTGCGAATGTGCTTGCGAAAATCCTTCAGCTTGAAAGTAAATCTGTCGCTTGTCGAGCGCCGCCATAATTGCACCGTCTCAAAATCAGAGACCATCCATAAATCCGGCGTATCTTCGACAGGAACATGATCCATGTAACCCTTGAGCTGTTGATAAGCGTCGCCCAGGTCTTTCCCCCGCGATTTCATCTCAATCGCTATCCGTCTCTTCCAGAAGAAATCAATATAACGATCATGCGCCCCGGAGATTTTTACCGTCTTTTCGCGCTCGCCTGCCTTTACCGGATCAGGGACGCCAAACACGCCCAAAAACTCAGTCACAAACGCCTGCGCGTCCGCATTCTCCCGCCGCGCATCCTTCCAACGCTTCGCAAAAGCAATAGCGTTCGCCTGTATCGCTTCCCAGCTTAGCCGCATCGGTTATTCTTCCGTTAGTTCAGGCTAGTTAGTTCATTGACTTCTGATCATCGTGCCTACGCCGTGGTCGGTCAGGATTTCCAGGAGCAGGGCGTGTTCAACCCTGCCGTCAATGATATGCGCGCTTTTGACGCCGTTTCGGGCGGCGTCCAGAGCGGAAGCGATCTTGGGCAACATCCCGCCGGAAAGCGTCCCGTCCTTGATCATTCTGTCAATGTCTTCCGGGGTAATGCCGGTCAGAAGTTCGCCCGCCTTGTTCAGCACCCCCGGCGTGTTGGTCAGCAGCACCAGTTTTTCAGCCTTCAGCACCTCGGCAATCTTGCCAGCGACCACATCGGCGTTAATGTTGTAGGTCTCCCCCTCATTCCCCACGCCGATCGGGGCAATGACCGGAATGAACGCGCCGGAATCAAGGAGGCCGATCAACGAAGGGTCAATATCGGTTATTTGTCCGACCTGACCTACGTCAATCAGATCGCCGGGGTGATCTTCATCGGGCAACAACAATTTCTGGGCGCGTATCATCCCGCTATCCTTGCCGGTCAGCCCAACTGCCTTGCCGCCTGCCTGATTGATGAGATTTACCACATCCTTGTTGACCTGTCCGCCCAGAACCATCTCCACTACTTCCATTGTTTCCGCGTCGGTAACGCGCATTCCCTGAACGAACCGGCCTTTTTTACCGACGCGGGCAAGCAAGGTTTCGATCTGCGGCCCGCCGCCGTGCACTACGACGATGTTTATGCCTACCAGCTTCAAAAGGGTGACATCGTGGGCGAAGCATTGTTTCAGATGTTCGTCCGTCATGGCATTGCCGCCGTATTTGACGACAATGGTCTTGCCGTGAAACTTGCGAATGTAGGGAAGCGCTTCGGCAAGAACAGCAGCCTCAACGGCGGGGGAAAGATCAGCATGGGCGCTCATGGATGACTCCGGCAGGAATTGCAAAAATATGGCGAGAATTTTACGCGAAAGCCGCGCCATATGGCGCGGCTTGCAAGTTATCGATCGGATGGCCGATTCCGGCGGAAAACCGGAACCGACCAGACTTGGACTTCAGGCGGCAGCAACCTTCTGTCTGTTCTTCGTAATCTTCATCGCCAAGAAAGAGAGCGCAAGACCGATCAAGGCCAGGAAACCAGCGATGATGAAAGCCAGGGTGAAATCGCCGCTCGCTTCCTTGATTCTCGAACCCAGTTGCGGGCCTATGGTGCCGCCGACGCCGTAGGCAAAGAAGATGATGCCGTAGTTCATGCCCAGGTTCTTGGAGCCGAATGCTTCCGCTGTTATGGAGGGGAAGCAGCCCATGACGCCGCCGAAGCAGAGCACCACGCTCACGAGCACCACGATGTACAGCGCATAGCTTGTCACCTGGGTCATGCCCAGCATCGCCAGCGCGGTAATGGCAAACATCATGTAGAGCACGTTAAAACGCCCCAGCTTGTCAGATACCCAGCCCCAGAACAGTCGTCCGCCCGTATTGGCAGCCGCCAGGAATAGCACGGCGGTAGTGGCCAAGGCTGTAGCTACCTCCGTGGGGGCTCCAACCGCGAACATTTCCCTGGCAATCGGTGCGGCTAGCACCATGAACATGAGTCCGGAGACGCAACCGATGGTGTAGACGATGAAAAGAACGTAGAACAGAGGGTCGACGAGCATCCCTCTCCAGTTCTTGTCAACGGAAGCCGGAGCGGCGCTGCCCGCTGCCGGAGCCGGAGGCGTCCACCCAGCGGGAACAAAGCCTGCCGGAGCGGTCTTGACCTGGGTCACGCAAAGAGTGATCACCACCAGATAGGCCACGCCAAATATCAGGAACGTAGTCGTAACCGTGTACTGAGCAATAAGCCAGGTAGCAAGATTTGCGCTAAAAAGCGCGCCGGAGGCAAAGCCAGCCACGACAAGACCGGAAGCAAGACCGCGCTTGTCCGGGAAGAACTTTACTGTATTGGCCACAGTACAGGCGTAAATGGTGCCGATGCCCGCGCCTCCCAGAATGCCGTAAGTCAGATACAACATGGGCAGGTTGCCGGCGAAGCTCGTCAGGATGATGGCCGTTCCGAAAATGAGGCCGCCTACGAAAATCACCTTCTTGGGGCCGATGGTGTCCTGAAACTTGCCCGCGACAATCATGGCAAGGGGAATGACGAGCGTGCAAATCGAGAAGGCCAGAGCTATCTGGGAGGTTTCCGCGCCCAGAATTTCCACAAGAGGCTTGACGTACACACTAAAGGCATAAAGGGCTGTTCCCAGGCAGATGTTGATTACGATACAAGCCAAGAGAACCAGCCAGCGGTTGGGGGTTTTATCTGTTGTCATATTGTCTCCTTGAGATTTTTGGAAACGGAAGGCTAATGCCTAACCGTCAGTTTTGGATTATCGCATGAAGCGCCGAATGAGTAGACATGGCTTGCAAAAAATGTTCGCGCGGCATTGAACACGCGTCGAACGCAATCCTTGCCATTCATGGCGAGGTGAGCGAGACAGTTGTTTTATGGAGTATTGAGACTCTCTAACCTGTGTCGAGGAATCCCCGGCCTAAAGGCAGGGGTGACTCAATGATGCGGTAAGGCGAGAAGTAAACACTCACGCGGGCGAGGCAAAAGCGTTTCTGTCGGGCTATTTATGGTTTGAAAGCAGGTTCATGCTTTGGCGCGGTAACAGCAAACCCTTGGCGCAACAAGTTATCATCCTTTAAAAAGGGAGCATTGTCTGACTCCTGGCACGACACAAAACACCCTTTTGCGCTCTGCGCAAGTCCAAAAAGCTTGCCCACTAGCGGCGAAGCTGCCGGGGTTTGGTAGCTTTATTTGCAGGAACCACTATATATTGCTCTCCTGTCAACTTGTTGCCCAAACCGATCGCCCCTCGGTTGAGCAATCTGGAGGCAATCGGTTTCACATCTTTTGGGTGTGATGAGGATAAGCCGAAAATGTCCTAACTCCGCATCGGTTCAGGGTTGCCAAGGGCGGTGGAGTGCATTCCGCCGTCTACATAAATGATCTCTCCGTTGATGCCGGAAGCCAGATCGGAGAGGAGGAAGGCTGCCGCATTGCCGACTTCGTCAATGGTGACGTTGCGGCGCGAAGGGGCATGGTGGACGTTGTAGGCCAAGAGTTTACTGAAACTGCCGATGCCGGAGGCGGCCAGAGTCTTGATGGGGCCTGCGGAAATGGCGTTGGCGCGGATCCCCTCAGGGCCGAGACAAAAGGCTAGGTAGCGGGTAGCCGCTTCCAGACTGGCCTTGGCCAATCCCATAGTATTGTAGTTGGGCATGGTGCGCTCCGCGCCCAGGTAGGTGAGCGCGACCAGCGAGGCGTTGCGCCCCTGCATAAGCGGACGGGCAGCCTTGGCTAGCGCCGGATAACTGTACGCGGATATTTCATGCGCGATACGAAAGGCCTCGCGGGAAATGCCTTCCAGAAAATCGCCCTCAATGGCTTCCGTAGGCGCGTAGGCAATGGAGTGGAGAATGCCGTCAATTCCGCCCCAGGCGCTTCCCAGCTTGTCAAACATGTTGTTGATGTCGGCGTCGCTTGCGACATCGCAAGGAAATACAAGCTGGCTACCGAATTCGTCGGCGAATTTCCTGACGCGCTCCTCGAAGCGGTCATTCTGGTAGCTGAAGGCGAGTATAGCGCCTTCCCGCCAGCAGGCCTTGGCAACGCCATAAGCTATGGAGTGCTTGGACAGCACTCCGGTAATCAGGATTTTTTTGTCGGCAAGAAAACCCATTCTTTACTCCCATTGACTTGAGTCACCCCAGCCTAAAGGCCGGGGATTCCTCGACACAGGTTAGAGAAGCCCTCGGCTCCAAAAGCAACTGTCTTGCTCGCCTCGCCATAAATGGCGAGGATTGTGCTCGACGCATGTTCAATGGGCGGATTATAACGAAGTTGCGAAGTATTTTGCATCGCTTCAGTCAGTAGATACGTTAATCATCTCGTGCGCCCAGGCAAGCGCGTCGAAAACCGCAAGGTTGACATCCAAAGCGGAAAAGCCAAGCCGAACGGAGTACCGCTCGATATTTTCCGGAATCTTGGATTCGCAGGCTTCGGCAAGGGCGAGATATTGCGCCAGTATGCCTTCCCGCCGCGTGAGCGCGACAGAGATTTCATCTGGAATATGGATTTTGGCGATCAGATCATTGAGCGAATAGCCCATCAACTGGTCAAGCAGGGAGAAAAGGCCAGTGAGAAAGAGAGAATCCAGGGAGATGTCGCCCTTGACTATGCCCAACCGTTCCATCAGCGCTGCGCGCGCAAGCGCCTGTTCGGTCAATACCCATTCGCGGTAGCCAGGGTCTTCTACTTTCAAGAGCAGGAAGGATAGCCAGCGATAGAGATAATTGCGTCCCAATAGTGTAATGGCTTGCGTGATGCCGGTGATTTCCTGGCTCAAGCCCAGGGCTGGAGAATTGGCGTAACGCAACAGGTAGTAGGAGAGGGTCGGGTCTTGCTTTAATTCATGCTCCAGTTCACCGGTGTGCGAATTGCGGCGCAGGTTGTTCAATAATTGGACGATTCTTAGACGATTGGCTGCGGCGCTCTTTGAGATTGCTGCCTTTTCCTGTTTGCGGCTGATGAAGGGGCCGCAAAATAAGTCGAAGCCCAGGCGATAGCATTCCTGGAAATTGTTCGGCGTGTTTATATCAATGGCAATCAAACGCAACGGGTTTGCAGCCCGCGCCTCGGCATTCATCACGGTTACGCTCCGGTGCAAATCCGCCAGTATCTGGCTATGGACGGCGTAGTCCGGTAATGAAATGCGCGCGAAGTCAATCTTTTGCAGGATGGCAAAGCTTTCTTCGTTCGGCAGCCAATGGCGTTGCCATTTGACGCCGATTTTGAGCCCTTGTTCGCGCAGCGGTTGCGCGCGTCGGATGATTTCCTGTGCCGCTTGCGCGGAAAGATTGGGGTTTGTGTGAAAGTTAAGGATCAGCGCGACATTCTGTTTGGGCAGATACTCCAGAGCCGGATGGTTCAGCGAGACCGGGGAAATGTCGAGAAAGGCCAGACGCCGCCCGATGATGGATTCAAGCCGCATTCCGGCAAGTTGGCTTAGCAATGCTCCGTCATAATACTGGCGCGCCAGGGCGCGTTTTTCCATGAGGCGCGTGTGCATATGCTGCGGATAGCTGAACTCGTAGCCGACAATGCGCTGATCGCGTCCCAAAATGGCTTCCCGACACAGAAAGGCATTCACATCCTGCTTCCCTGCGGTATCGGAGGAAGGGGGCGGGGATGCTTCCGGCGTTTTTGCTTCGCCGGTTTTGTCCTTTGACTTGCCGAATATGCCGCGCAATAAACCCAACATGAAAATGCTCCTTCAGGGCGTTTCCGTTATTGTGCATGATTTTCCATGATACATGCAAGCAAATACAGGTAAGTTTGAATGAGTGTTGGGCTTTATTGCTGTTTACCCACTATCCTGACTCCCTGCTTGTCATTTTTGCGCTGGTTTTGCTTCTTCATTCGCAGCCTGTTCTTCCGCCCGATAAGACGAACGCGCCAGCGGAGCCGAGGCGACGGCGGCAAAGCCGATAGCCCTTGCCTCTGCCTCGTAAAGGCGGAAGGTCTCCGGCTCCACATAGCGGCGCACCGGCGCATGATTGGCGGATGGGGCAAGATATTGGCCGATGGTCAGCATCGTTACGCCATGCGCGTAAAGCTCAAGCATTACCGCGAGAATTTCCTGATCCGTCTCCCCCAACCCGACCATCAAACCGGACTTTGCGGGAATGTCCGGGTGGCGTTCCTTGAAGGAGTGCAACAGTTCAAGGGAATGACGATAATCCGCGCCGGGGCGGATCGCCCGGTAAAGGCGCGGCACGGTTTCCAGATTGTGATTGAATACATCGGGCAGCGAGACAAGCGCATCCAGAGCGGCTTTCAGCCTTCCCCGAAAGTCCGGGACGAGAATTTCAATTTTTGTATGCGGGCTTTTCATCCTTATGGCAGCGACAACAGCGGAAAAATGACCGGCTCCGCCGTCCTTCAAATCATCCCGATCAACGCTGGTTATGACTGCGTAATTGAGGCTCATGCGCTTGACGGCATCGGCAATTCGCAATGGCTCTTCCGTATCGGGCGGCAGCGGCAGGCCATGTCCGACATTGCAGAAAGGGCAGCGGCGGGTGCAGAGGTTGCCCAGAATCATGAAGGTCGCCGCGCCGCGCCCGAAGCACTCCCCCATGTTAGGGCATGATGCTTCCTCGCAGACGGTATGCAGGCGCTGCTCGCGCAACAAGCGGCGCATTGCATCGAAACGCTCGCCGCTCCCTGCCCTGGCGCGAATCCAGACGGGCTTGTCAAGCGGCGTTTGCGGCGCGATGGGGATGCGGGCGGTTTTTGCCGCGCTATTGCGTGTATTTGCGGTCATACGGGCAAATCCGAAAATTCCGCCAACAGGGCATGGCAGAGCAATTCGCCCGCCGCGTCCAGAGCGAGGGAAAGTCCTTCATCCTGCGTCTGGGTGACGGCAAGGCCGGGATAACCGCAAGGATTGATGGCGGCAAAGGGCGACAAATCCATGTCTATGTTGAGGCTAAGGCCGTGATATGTCGCGCCGTTTGCGACGCGAAGCCCCAGGGCGGCGATTTTAGCGCCCTTGCCCGTATCGCCCATGTATACGCCCGGCGCGCCGAGGCGGCGGTTGGCTATCAATCCTTCCCGGCGCAGGCAGGCAATGATCGCCGCCTCGATTTTGCGTGTCATCACGCTTACTTTCAGATTCCGGCGGCGCAAATCCATGAGCAGATAGACGAGCAGTTGTCCGGGGCCGTGATAGGTAACTTGCCCGCCCCGGTCGCTCCGCACGACGGGAATTCCGATGTCTTTGAGGATGTGTTCCGGCTTTCCTGATTGCCCCAGGGTAAACACCGGCGGATGCTCGGTCAGCCAGAATTCGTCCGGAGTATCCGGAGTCCGGTTGCGGGTGAATGCGCGCATGGCGTCCCATGTCGTCAGGTAGTCGGCCAGACCCAGGCGGCGAATATGAATGTCCATCGTGGAATAATTCAGCGGGTTTGGCTTGATAGTTTAGGAAAGCGATTCTGTTTCGGCAAGTCCTTGTTCATTCATCTACAATTGCGTTTTGTTCTTTTTCTACTGCTGCAATGACTGCTTCTTCCGAGCCGGTTTCCCACCTGTCCGATTCCGCTTTTTTCACATCTTCCCGTCTGGCGAACCTGCTGGGAGATTTCTGGACTCCGGGCTTTTATTGGCAGTATCTGGCAATAACGTGTTGCCTGCTGCTTGCCTGGGCATTGGCGCGCTCCTTGCGATCTCGCTTGACTACCGACGACACGGGTTTGCTTGGAGTCATGTCCGGGCAGGCCTTTCTGCTGTTGTCGGCTCTTCTCATGGCTATTGCCAGAGCGGTGATGGAGATGAAGTGGCCTATCCATCTCTTTGACATTTTAATTCCCCTCTTGCTGGCGCTGGCTTTGGTGCGCGCCTTGCGGCGCATGCTGCATCGCAGTTTCCCGCAAGCCTGGTGGCTTAAAGACGCAAGCCGGATACTTTCCGTTCTGGTCTGGGGGTGGCTTGCTCTTTTCCTTTCCGGCATCGCGCCGGAAGCGGTAGCTCTCCTGGAAACAGTCGGCGTGCAAGCGGGCGCGCATCGCATCAGTCTGTGGATGCTGATCAACGGTCTGGTGGTGGTCGCGCTGATTCTGCTGTTTTCGCTCTGGCTCTCCAGTTTGCTGGAATCGAGGCTTTTGCGCTCGCCCGACATTGATGTTTCGCTACGCATAGTGCTTGTTCGCCTGAGCAAGGCGCTCTTTCTGCTGCTTGCGGTTTTATTGAGCTTTTCCCTGATCGGCCTTGATATTACCGCGCTTTCGGTATTTACCGGAGCGCTTGGGGTCGGGCTTGGAATAGGACTACAGAGGATAGCCAGTAATTACGTCTCCGGGTTCATCATTTTGCTGGATCGCTCAATCCAGCTTGGCAATCTGATTCATGTAGACGCTGATAGCAGCGGCGTAGTGACCCGGATTACGACCCGCTATACGGTGCTGAAAAACTTGGTAGGCGATGAATTTATCGTACCCAATGAGGCATTGGTAATCAATATCGTGCGTAATCAGACTTTTTCCGAACCCCAGTTGCGGGTTGTGGCGGCGGTTTCCGTGACCTATGCAAGCGATCTGGAAAAAGTGTTGCGGCTTTTGGAAAGCATTGCTCAGGAACAGGAGCGAGTGCTGAAAGACCCCGCTCCTTCCGCGAACATCATCCGTTTTTCCGAAAGAGGCATTGACTTGGAATTGGGCTTCTGGGTGAACGATCCGGAAAAAGGCGTAGTAGTTTTACGCTCCCAGATAAATCTGGAGATCTGGCGGCGCTTCCGCGAGGAAGGAATCGAAATTCCCTTCCCGCAGCGCGAGGTGCGTATCCTGGGTCAGGCGGATGCGAGGATGTGACATATGCAGAATGCAGGGAGAGGGTATGCAGAGGGTAGAGATTACTGTGAAACCTTGTTGCGGCAGGTTCGGGAAGAGCCGCGCCTGGCGTAAAGCGTTTATGGGCGCTTTCGCCGGACAGAACTGAATTTACGAGCCTAGCGCCTGCTTCAGGGAGGCGATGTCTTCCCTGGATCGTTCGCGGATGTCCTGCAAGGTGTTTGCGTCCAGGATTTGGGCGATTCTGGCAAAATCGTTTTCGTCGGGTTCGCCTTGCCAGCTACTCATGGTATTGGCGATCTTGTTGGCGATGAACAACACATCGGAGAGGTTTTTTTCCCTCTTTAATTCCCGATTCTGCTCGTGTTCCTGCACGGCGATCAGGATGTGTTCTGGTTGTCCAAGGGCGAAGAGGAGGGCGTGTCCGATGTTGTCGTGCCAGCCTGCGAGCAGGTCAAAGAGAGCATCGTGATCCTGCGCCAGTTCAGGATAGGGCGCGGCGCGGGAGAGAAGGTAAAAGACGCCGATGTCGTGCACCATTCCGGCGAACATGGCTTCGTCCGCATTGACGCCGGGGGCGATTTTGGGGGCAAGGATGCGGCAGATGGCGGCGGTGTGCGCGGTGTGATCCCATAGTTTCCGGGAGAGTTCGGCAAATGTCCGCATCTGGCGGGATAGAATCAACTGCTCCATCGCAACAGCGAAGGAGATGGTACGAACAGCCTCCACGCCTACGCGGACGATTGCGGTTTTCACATCAGCCACCGGCTGGCCGGAGACGTTAAGAGCGGCAGAATTTGCCATGCGGATAATTTTTGCGCTCATCAAAGGCTCGGTGCTTACCAGTTTGGCAAGCTGCTCAATGTTCAGATTGGCGTTTTTGAGAGCGCCGCGAACTTTGAAGGTGACATCAAGGAAGGTGGGAAAAGTCACCTGATCCCCGGACAGGTCCTGGGCAATGTCTTCAAGAATCTTGAAAGTGGTCTGATGGGTCATGGCAGCACGTTTCCGAAGGATGAAAAGACTGACGGCAAGCCGCCAAAACGCATATTCTATACGTTTTTCGTCTGCGCGAACACTGGCGGGAAACGATGTTCAGAGCAGTTTTGATGTAAGCATGCGCGCCTCGGCGTGTTTTCCCTCTCCCCCGGCTCCTTCTCCCACGCATGGCAGACGCTAGGAAGAATTACTGCATATGACCGCGACGGATGCAGCGCCTTTCGCCAGCCGCAGGGTCAGGATTTCGCCTTCGACCAGTTGAGAAGCGTCTCGCGCGGCGCGGTTTTCCGCGTCGAACGCGATGGCGTAACCACGGGCAAGGACGGCTTCCGGGTTGAGTTGTCGAAGTGATTGAGCGAGCTTTTCCAACCCTTGCCGATCCTTTGCCAGAAGCCGAAAAATGGCTTCCTTAATGCGGCGGGTCTGGAATGTCAGTCGTTCGTGGCGAATGGCAATTTGTCTGGCGGGTGAAGGCAGTCTGAAGGCAAGGTAGTCCAGTTGTTCTCCCCAGCGGCCAAGCCTGCGCTGCCAGCCATGTTCCAGACGGCGGGAGAGGGCTGAAAGGCGCTCAAGGAGAACAGCGCGGTCGGGGCAGATTTGCTCGGCGGCGGAAGTGGGCGTCGGAGCGCGGAGATCGGCGGCAAAGTCGGCGAGGGTGAAGTCGGTTTCGTGCCCGATGCCGCTTACAACCGGGATGCTGCTGGCGCGAATGGCGCGGACGACTTCTTCCTCGTTGAAAGCCCATAAATCTTCCAGACTGCCCCCGCCCCGGCAGAGAATAATGGACTCGCAGTCATAAGCCGCTGCGGCTTTGAGCGCGGCGGCAATTTGAATGGCTGCGCCCTCGCCCTGTACCGGCGTGGGAAACAAGGTAATGGCAAGATGCGGCGCGCGTCGCTCAAGGGTGATTAGCACGTCCTTCAAGGCGGCGGCCTGTGGACTGGTGACGATGCCAATATGCCGGGGAAAGGACGGAAGCGGGCGTTTGCTTGACAGCGCAAACAGTCCTTCCGCTTCCAATGCTGCTTTCAGGGCAAGAAAACGCTCGAATAACGATCCTTGCCCGGCCTGACGCAAGGTTTCCACGTTGAGCTGATATTCGCCTCGCGCTTCGTAGAGGGTTACGAGCGCGCGCGCTTCCACCTTCTGACCGTTTTCCGGGCGAAAGCCGATGAGTTGCGCCTTGTTGCGCCAGATTGTGCAGCGCGCTTGGGCGTTGGCATCTTTCAGGATGAAATAGACATGCCCGGAAGCGGCGCGGGTAAGGTTGGAAATCTCTCCCGCCACCCAGAGGAGAGGCAGGTTTTTTTCCAGCGCCACTCGCGCCATGCCGTTAAGTTCGCTGACGCTTAGTATATGAGCGGAAGGAGGAGCTTCGGAAAGGGAAGGCGAGGCAGTCATAAGAGCTTGTGTTAAAATAAGAACATTAACATTTTGGATAAGGGAACTTGATGTTTACTTCTTGTCTTTACCTCTACATAAAGATCAATGAGAACAAAATCACGGCGCGTAACCTGAAAACAGGTCAAGAGGCAACTCGCATCTCCAGCCCCGAATTCTCATCGCCCCGCTTGTTGGTCGCTGATTTTACCCAAGCGTCGCAAGTCATGAAAGGCGCAGTCAAAGAAATTTCCCCGCTCCTGTCGTTGCGAAAGAAGGTAATTGTACATCCGCTGGAGAAAAATGAAGGAGGGTTTGGCGAGATAGAGCTTCGCATTTTTAGAGAGCTTGTTCTGGGCGCTTGCGGGTCGTGGGAGACTTTCCTGGAAGAAGCGATCTGCACTCGAGACAATGCGCTTGGCGAGCGAGAGATATATGCTCATTGGGCTGACGGGCGAGCGGGCGACCATTTTGTTTCTCGGAAGTAACCATGCACGGCAAAAGCCGACTTCCCATGAACTGCACGGTCATGAGGCTATAAGCATGAATACGGGTCTCGCTTCTATCCGCCATTTATGGCGGATAGAAGCGAGACAAAGCGTAACAGGGAGCCGAAGGCTCCCCAAGACCGTATCGAGGAATCCCCTGCCTTCAGGCAGGGGCGACTCAATGTTGACTTACCTGTTCCATGCCTTATAATCCCAATTTTCCTTTAGGCGCGTAGCTCAGTTGGTTAGAGCACCACCTTGACATGGTGGGGGTCGTTGGTTCA
Source organism: Betaproteobacteria bacterium (assembly GCA_009777245.1). Classification (GTDB taxonomy): domain Bacteria; phylum Pseudomonadota; class Gammaproteobacteria; order Burkholderiales; family Rhodocyclaceae; genus Azovibrio. The sequence continues at coordinate 37,264 of WRMF01000002.1, read as the reverse complement.
AATCCAATCGCGCCTACCAAAATTTCGGTTTGCTGTATAGCATTAAGCCAAAGCCGCTACAGTTCGTCAGCAGGGCGTGGTTTTTTCCGGTAGGCGTTTTGCCAGTTCTTGCCAATCAAAATACGTGCCCGGGTCGGTCTTGCGTCCTGGGGCAATGTGTTCATGCCCGACTACGGCTGCAATCGGGCAGATTGTGCAAATTGCTTCCAAAAGCGACCACAGGGCGGCGTATTGACGGGAATCAAAGGGCTGTCGCTCGCCGCCTTCCAGTTCAATCCCTATCGAATAGTCATTGCAGTTTTCCCGCCCCTGCCAGCTTGAACGCCCGGCGTGCCAGGCGCGATCCAGAATGCTTACGAACTGGGTGACAGAACCATCGCGGCGAAGGAAAAAATGCGCGGAGACGTTCATGCCGCGTAATTGTTCAAAATAAGGATGGGCGGCATGATCCAGACGATTCAGGAAAAAATCTTCCACGAACGCGCCGCCAAATTCTTCCGGCGGCAGGCTGATGCCATGCAGGACAATCAGGGAAATCTCCGTCCCCGCCGGACGAAGGTCAAAATTGGGGCTGGCGATTTTGCTGGCATGTCGCCACCATCCGTTTCTCCAGTCGCGCATGGTTGTTTCCTCGTGATTTAACAATTCTCGTAATTAAAAAATCAAGCATTGCCTAAAACCCCCCGCCCGACAAGGCGGACTCTCCCTTTGAAAAGGCAGTGTCAAGTCTGCATTGCAGCAATGTGTTTGTAGCACTTTCCGCAAATAACGAGACTGTCGGGGAGCGGCTTTGCTCCCCTCTCCAGCTTGCCGTGAGAGGTTGACCACTCGCTTTGATGCCACTCGCGGCGCAGATGAAGGCAAGGAGAGGGTGTGTAAAATGTACTCACTTTAGCCGAAACCGCTCTAAGCACAACCGTTTTCCACCAGACTTATTTCTTCTTCCGTCAAGCCGTATAGTTCATACACCAGATCATCTATTTCACGCTCAAGCATGGTGCATCTGCGGCTGGCAGATTCGACGGCGTGGGTGGCGGTGGCATTGGCTTCCTGCTTCTTCGCTTCCAGCATTTGCTCAACCAATGCGACCATGCGATCATGAAGAGATTTGTCTCTCGGGTTGGAAAAATCAATGGAACGGAATGGAAGCTGTCCGAGAAATTGCCGGTTGGCAGACAAAAAGCCGCCGCGAAACGACGCGCTCAAATACGGAAATACCCATGCAAGCAAATGCGAGTTCAGCACTCCCAATGTGTAACGTAAATCTACCTTGGTATCGGTGCGCATCGAAAGACCGCAGACATCCACATTATCCAGCACAAAGTCGCCTGAAAAATCCGATGCAACTCCAAGCCTGTTGACAAGTCTTGGGACACATAACTTCGAGCGTCCTTGTTTGCCAATATTCTGACTCCTTCCGAAGCGATACCAATTGGCATCGGCAAACTTTCCACCCTCACGGAAACGCAACACACCTTGTTTGTCGGAGAGATACTCTGCTCCTTTCGGAAATCTCAATCGCAACTCATCCCAGGGAAGTAAAGTCGCTTCTTCCCCATTAATGCGATATGGAAACAAAATGTATCGTGTAGCCGTCAACGGATGACGGTAGGACGAAACATCAATACCACTTAGCAACGGCTTCATCAGTCCATCTTCAATTTCCACCTCACTCTGGAATACGTCGGAAAAATACCGCCCTTCTCCAATACGAGACAGATGAAATATATAATCGGCGCTGGTCTGTACGCCAACAAAAATTTCAGCCGCATTTTCAAGAGGTGTGCAGGTAGATTGAAGCCGTTGAAATAATTCTCCGCTTTTTCCGATAACGAAGTTCCATTCCAGTCGCGTCACAGAGCTACTTGGCAAATATCCAATTTTTTGCGCTTTGCCATCTTTCCAGTCTTCCAAGTCATTTACTGTCTCGTAAAGAAACTTATTGGACTGTGAGCGGCCAAGAGTAAGGATACATGTGTAGGTCGTCGCCCCCTCGAATACCTGCTGATCGCCAAAATGTACGATGGACTCAATAGTCCCGCTTTCCGCGATTAAGCCGCGCAACGGCTCACCATACTGTGCAGTGAAAAATTTGTTCGGAACGATGAAACCAAGTTTGCCGCTTGCGTTGAATAATGACATACCGCGCTCAACAAAGGCTACGTAAATGTCGTAGTTTCCCTTGGCTGCGGAACGGTAGTTTTCCTTTAACAGCTTTGCTGCAATTGGGTTGGCTTTCTTGAAGTTCTGGATGCGTACATAAGGCGGATTTCCCACAATTGCGTCAAACCCGCCGGAGCGCATTATTTTCGGGAACTCATCACGGAAATTCAGCAGATTCAGCCGCAATTCATCCTCTCTGCTCAATCCAGCAAGCCCCGCTATCTTCCAACTGATCAAGCTGTTGCCGCACACGATGTTTCTTCTCAAATCCGGCAGCAGTTTTTTCATGTTCGCGTTACGCGCGAAATCCAGCCGGTATTGATGGACGCTGGCGGCGCGTTCTTCTTCGAGCAACTTGAGGAACAGGGAAAGCTGCGCGACTTCGACAGCCTGACGATCCAAATCAACGCCGTAGATGTTGTTTTGCAGGATGTTGCGACGCTGCGCCAGCGAAAGCCGCCAGCGGCCTTCGTCGGTCTTCACGCACCTGGCTTCCTTGGCCTCTTTGCTACGGTTCGGATGGTTGTACCAATCAACATGATAACGCAGCAATTCATCATAGACGCCGAGCAGGAAACTGCCCGATCCGCAAGCGATGTCGGCAAAGCGCATTTTGCTGATTTCATCCGGCGTTTTACCCGCTATGAGCTTGCCCACCGTCTGCGCGACGATGTAGCGCACGATGTATTCAGGCGTGTAGTAAACGCCGCCCGCTTTACGGACTTCCGGCTTTTCCTCGACCTTTACCTGTTTTGCCGTGGCGCGAATGACGCTGCCGAGAAATCGCTCATAGATGCTGCCGAGAATGTGGATAGGTATGGCATCGAAGTTGTAGGGACTGTTTTCAGCGGCAAGGCACTCGCAAATGCCGCCGAAAACATCCTCGTCCACCTGAAAACCTGCGTCGTCAAGCCGGGGCAGATGTTTGAAGACGATGCCGTTATAGGTCTTGTCAAGGCGGTGGCTGGCGGCTTGAAAGTCGCCCCAGGCATTCTTGCCTTTGCCAAGTTTGGATACGCGCACTTCGGTTTCGATCTGCTTGTCTTCCAGAAACCGCATGAAAACCAGACGATCCAGCGCGCGCTGCACCAATTCGGTCAGTTCTACGGAATCAAGCGAGGCGTCGGCTTTCTTGAAGGCCTTGGCCAGAGTTTCCCGATATTCGGTCAGTTCCAGCAGGAAACTTTCATCCACGGATTGATAGCCGCCTTTGAACAGGCCGCGTTGCCTGGCTCCTCCCCTGGGTTTGGGCAATTCGTCAACGCGGCGCAGATAGGAGCCGTCCGCATGCGCTTCGCGCGAAAAAAGCCAGTAGAACTCGGCGAATTTATCAGGGTTGCGAAAGCTGCCGTAATGCCAGCTTTTGTAGACCTGTTGCAACGCGCTACTGTCCGGGCGGGGACGGCGGCGGCAATCCAGCACGATGATTTGCGCGAAGTCCGTCAGCACGGCCAGCGGCGTACCCGCGCTATAACCGTAGCGCAAGGTCTGGAAATGCGCGTCAATGTTCTGATCCAGATGGATGTTTGGCTTCTTGGCCTCGACATAAAAACGCACGTCGCGGAAATTGGGCGCAAGGTAAAAGGCGTAATCGGCGCGTTTTTGCGCCCTGGCGTCATGGACGACCAATCCTGATTCGACCTTGACTTCCTGCTCGTAAGGGTTGCGTTGGCGCTCGTGATCCACATCCCATCCTAGAGCCTTCAACAGAGGATCAATGAAGTCCTTGCGCGTTTCGGCTTCCCTGTAATCCGGCTGAAAATATTTTTGCTGCGCGTAGCTATCGAAGTGATTGATTAATTCGACGACTTTTTTGTGCGCCTGCAAGAAGGCAGAATTGGATGAGGTCATGATGTTGTTTCCTGGGCTACTCCGCTGCGGATTCCAGCGCAAGAATGGCGGGCAGGGTCTTGCCTTCAAGAAATTCGAGAAAAGCGCCGCCGCCGGTGGAAATATATCCTACATCATCCGCAATGTTGAATTTCGCAATGGCGGCGAGCGTATCGCCCCCGCCCGCAATGGAAAACGCCTCTGAATGAGCAATGGCGGAAGCGAGAATTTTGGTTCCGCCCGCAAATTGCGCGAGTTCAAACATGCCGACCGGCCCGTTCCAGATAATCGTGCCGGCATCGGCGATGATTTCCACCAAACGCGCCGCGCTTTTGGGGCCTATATCAAGAATGCGATCACGCGCTCCGACTGCCTGCACGGAAATTTTATTGGCGCGGGCAAGGGCGGAAACTTCGTCAGCGACAACGACATCAACCGGCAAAGGCACTTCCGCGCCGCGATCACGCATTATCTCCATGATTCTGCGAGCTTCATCCGCCAGATTATGCTCGGCAAGCGAATCGCCAATATCCACGCCCAGAGCCAGAAGAAAGGTATTGGCGATACCTCCCCCGACAATCAATTGATCAACCTTGGCGGCAAGCGATTTCAGGATGGTAAGTTTGGAAGAAACCTTTGCGCCGCCGACAATGGCGACCAGCGGACGCCTGGGATTGTCGAAAGCGCGGGAGAGCGCGTCAATTTCCGCGCCCATCAACATGCCGGCGGCTGATACGGGAGCAAAGCGGACAATGCCGCAGGTGGTGGCTTCAATGCGGTGCGCGGTGCCGAAAGCATCGTTTACGTAAATGTCGCAAAGCCTGGCCATCTTGCGCGCAAGCTCCTCATCGTTCTTTTTTTCGCCCACATTGCAACGGCAGTTTTCCAGCAGCGCAACCTCGCCGGGACTGACATCAAAACCGCCCTCTACCCAATCGGCAATAAGACGAACGGGTTTGTGCAAGAATTGGGAAAGGCGAACGGCAATCGGCGCGAGCGAATCTTCCGGCTCGACTTCTCCCTCATCGGGACGCCCCAGGTGCGAAGTGACCATGACGGCCGCGTTTTGTTCCAGACAGTAACGGATGGAAGGGAGCGACGCCTTGATCCGGGTATCTTCGGTAATGTTGCCCGCCTCGTCCTGCGGCACGTTGAGATCGGCGCGGATAAAAACGCGCTTGCCGGAAACATCAAGGTCTGCCAGTTTTTTTACACGCATGAATAGGCTCCTGAAAGGATCGGTATGATGATAAGGAAAAGGCTTTATTCCACGGTGACGGCTTTTGCCAGATTACGCGGCTTGTCCACATCCGTGCCCTTGATGAGCGCGGCATGATAAGCCAGCAGTTGCAGGGGAACGACATGCAAAACGGGAGAAAGCGCGCCGTAGTGTTCGGGAAGATGAAGGAGATGCACTCCTTCCTCCTCCATTACCTTTTCACCCAGGCGCACATCCCGGTCGGCAAAAACATAGAGTTCGCCGCCACGCGCGCGGACTTCCTGCAAGTTGGATTTCAGTTTTTCCAAAAGCGCGTCATTGGGCGCGACCGCGATTACAGGCATGGCCTGATCCACCAGCGCAAGCGGGCCGTGCTTCAATTCGCCAGCCGGATAGGCTTCCGCATGGATATAGGAAATTTCTTTCAGCTTCAACGCGCCTTCCAGCGCAATCGGATAATGCTGCCCGCGCCCCAGAAAAAGCGCGTGTTCCTTGCTGGCAAAGCGGCTTGCCCAGTCTGCGATTTCCGGCTCCAGCGCCAGCACTTCCTGGAGCGCGTTCGGAAGGTGGCGAAGCTCCGCCAGATAGGCGGCCTCCTGTTCAGGAGTCAGCAGTCTTCGCTGTTTGGCAAGAACAAGGGTAAGGAGAAAGAGCGCGGATAGCTGGGTGGTAAACGCCTTGGTCGAGGCTACTCCAATTTCCGGCCCGGCGCGGGTGATGAAGCGAAGCGCGGTCTCCCGCACGATGGCGGATTCCGGCACGTTGCAAATGGCAAGCGTCATGGATTGTCCAAGCGACCTGGCATGAGTAAGCGCCGCCAAGGTGTCCGCCGTTTCGCCGGATTGTGAAATGGCAATGATGAGTTGCCGGGGGTTGGGCACGGATTTGCGATACCTGTATTCGCTGGCAATTTCAACCTGGGTGGGAAGCCCCGCCAGGTCTTCCATCCAGTATTTTGCGACCATGCCCGCATGACAGCTTGTGCCGCAGGCGAGAATCAATGCCGAATCGGCCTCGGTAAAGATCGCGTCCGCATTGTTGCCAAAGAGCGTGGCCTGAAGGGAATGCACGCTGCCTACCATTTCCAGGGTGCTGGCAAGCGCCCCCGGCTGCTCGAAAATCTCTTTCTGCATGTAGTGCCGGTAATTGCCCAATTCCACCATGTCGGCGGAAAGACCGGAAGTGACGACAGAACGTTGAACCACTTCGCCATCCAGGCGGCAAATGTGCATTTTGTCCGCATGAAGGTCGGCGAGATCGCCGTTCTCCAGATAAATTATCTGGCGCGTGACCTGCAACAGGGCGGAAACATCCGATGCGGCGTAAAAGCCTTCTTCTCCGATTCCCAGAAGGAGCGGCGAGCCTTGTCGCGCCACCACGATCCGACCCGGATCGGAAGCGGCGATGACGGCAATGGCGTAAGCGCCGTGCAACCGCTGACAGGCAAGACGCGCCGCCTCAAAAAGATCGGACGTTTTTTTGCGATAAGCGTCAAGCAGGTGGGGGATGCATTCAGTATCGGTGTCGGAAGTGAAGGCGTAACCTGCCGCTTCCAGCTCAATTCTCAACTCGGCATGATTTTCGATGATGCCGTTATGCACGACGGAGAGGTCTTCGGAAATATGCGGGTGGGCGTTGTATTCCGTCGGTGCGCCGTGGGTAGCCCAGCGGGTATGGGCAATGCCGCAGTGGCTTTTTAGTCCGACAGTCTTTTTTTCCAGTTCGGCAACCCGTCCGACCGCGCGTTGCCGCTCCAGCGCGTCATCCCGCAACAGGGCGACGCCCGCCGAATCGTATCCCCGATATTCCAGTTTCTTCAATCCCTCGATCAGAATAGGGGTGATGTCATGTCTTGCCGTCGCCGCGATGATGCCGCACATCGCCTGCTCCCGTGAAAGTAAAAACCGATATTTTAGCGCAAGGGATGAATTACCGTTTGGGTTGACTGTGCGTCAGAGCGGTTTCGGTTTGGACGGTTTCCGCAAATAATGAGATGGTCGGGGAGTGCGCTTTACTCCCCTCTCCCGCTTGTGGCTACGCCGCGAGTGGGAGAGGGGTTGGGGGATAGGGGTCGCACAATTTGTCGCTTTAACCGAAACAGCGTCAAGCGTGGTACTTGCCATTTGCGCGGCAAAAGCTCAGTGCGAGAGAGCTTTTATGGCTTCTTCATGCCCATGCGCCGCTGCCTGTTGCAACAACTCTTCGGCTTTTGCCTGATCCTTGGCAACGCCCCGCCCCTCGGCATACATCAGCCCAAGTTTGTACTGGGCGTCAGTATCTCCCTGATCCGCCGCTAGTTGATACCACTTTGCGGCTTCCGCATAATTCCGGGTAACGCCCGCGCCATTTTCGTAGATCTCGCCAAGGTTGAATTGAGCTACTTCGTTGTCCTGTGCCGCCGCCAATCGGTACCATTTCAAGGCTTCCTTCTGGTCTTGCCTGACGCCATGACCATTGGCATACATCGCTCCAAGGTTATTTTGCGCTCCCGAATGATCCTGTTCCGCCGCAAGTCTGTACCACTTCGCCGCCTCCCCATAACTCTGTTCGGCGCCATGACCGTAGGCATACATCAACCCAAGCTCAAATTGAGCGCTCGCTTCTTTCTGTTCCGCCGCTTTTTTGTACCATTCCAGAGCCGTAGCGTAATCCTGGGCTACGCCTTGCCCGTTGCGGTACATAAAGCCAATGTCATGTTGGGCTACCGCATTGCCCTCTTCCGCAGCCTTTTTGTACCATTCAATGGCGCTGGCGTAGTCTTGGGAAACTCCCAGACCGTAGTAATACAACTCCCCCATTTCATATTGGGCATCATCATTTCCCAAACCAGCCGCTTTTTGGTACCACTCCATTGCCTTGGCATAATCTTGCGCAACGCCATCGCCATTGAAGTACATCACGCCAATGTTGAATTGAGCCTTGGCATTGCCCTGATCCGCCGACTTTTGGAACCACTCCATTGCCTTGGCGTAATCCTGTTCAACGCCCATACCTTTGTCATACATCAGACCAAGCTCATTTTGAGCCTCTGCGTCTCCTGCTTCAGCCGCAAGTTTGGCTTCATCATAGAGTTGCTTTTGTTCCTCCGGGGACAGGGATGGTATTGCCCTCGCGGCCTCAGGGCTTTCGGGATACTCCATGCAGCCGGTAAGCATTACCGACAGGATAAAACATACAGCATAAGCACGAATGAATCGAATCATGTCTTTCTCCATTTATCAAAACAAGGCTCGGCGAGCCGCAGAAATTCGAGGGGTATGGTACAGGAAATCAGAGAACTTTCGATTTAAGCGCATACGCTTTTTCTCCAAGCGGAAATCCAGCGTGGCAGACCTCTCCCCCGACCCCATCCCACAAGCGGGAGGGGGGAGCAAAACGTTCTCCCTGATAGTTTCGTTACGGAAAGAGCTATACCTGAGCGCTTGTGTGGCCTACCATATCTGCAGCCATCTTCATCATCCGCCAGACGGCCTTGTCATGGAAAGCGCCCCGGTCTGGCAGTCAATTCATCCAGCACTTCGCTCGGAGCTTCCGGCGCTACCGAATCAATCAGAATACTTACCCTGCGGTTACGGGCGCGGCCTTCCACCGTAAAATTACTCTCCACCGGCCTCTGTTCGCCATAGCCAATGGCAGTCAGATTATTCGGATCAACGCCGACATCCGCAAAAAGGCGCAACACCGTAGTGGCGCGCATGGCGGAAAGCTCCCAGTTGGAAGGAAATTGCACCGTATTGATCGGAATGTTGTCCGTATGGCCTTCAATCGTAATCGGGTAGTCGCTACCCGCCAGCACCGTTGCTACCGCCTCCAAAGCGGAAACAGAAAGCGCCTCCAATCGCGCCTGTCCGGGCGCGAAAAGCACACTGTCATTGATCTCGACCGTCACCCCGCGACTGGTCTCCAAAACCCGCACCTTTCCCTCCCGCACAAGCGGAGCCAAGGCATCCATGATGTCGCGCGCCATATTCCGCATTTTGCTTCGCCGTTCTCCCCTGGCGTCATCCACTTCCTTGGCGGAAGCAGGCGGGGCAGGCGCAATGACTGGCGGGGCAATCGGCGGACCGCCGACAATAATTGCCCCAGGATCAGTCAAAACGCCGCGAAAAGCCACACTAAGCGACTCGGAAAGCACCCGGAATTTGCCCTCATTGAGCGAGGACAAGGCATACATGACCACAAAAAAGGCAAACAAAAGCGTAATAAAATCCGCATAGGAAACCAGCCAGCGATCCAGGTTTTCGTGCTCTTCCTCAGGCGTATGACGAGATTTCCTGCGGCGGGACATGGCTCTGTTCCAATTCAGCGACGACGGGAGAGATTGACCTTTGCCTTCGGCTCCTCATCCTGATTGAGATAGCTTTTCAAGCGGCCTTCAATAACACGCGGACTCTCGCCGACCGCAATGCCGAGCAATCCTTCAATCAGCACTTCGCGCGCGCGCATGAGACGCCCGATATGCATTTTCAACTTGTTGGCGACCGGAAGAAAAACGAGGTTGGCAAGACCCACGCCATAAATGGTGGCGACAAAGGCCACGGCAATTCCCGGCCCCAGCTTGTCAGGTTCCGTCAGGTTGTCCATAACATGAATCAACCCTATTACCGCGCCCAAAATTCCGATGGTCGGAGAATAACCCCCCGCAGCCTCCCAAATCTTGGCCGCCTGTCTGTATTCATTATCTTGCGTACGAAAGCTGGCATCCAGAATATCGCGCAACCGCTCGGCGTCAATGCCATCCACCAAAAGTTGCAGCGCCTTCTTCTCAAACGGATCATTAGTCTGATTGGCAAAATTTTCCAGCGCCAGCAGACCCTCCCGGCGGGAATAAAAACTCCATTGGACAATGTTCTCGATCTGCGCCTGATAATCAATCTTCGGCGGCCTGAAAATCCATGCCATCATGGCAAGACCCCGCTTGAAATGGATAAACGGAGTTTGCAGAAGCACCGCGCCCAAAGTGCCGCCCAATACAATAACCATGGCGGAAGGCTGCGCCAACGACGAGACGTGACCGCCTTCCAGCACCTGGCCGAGCAAAATCGCGCCAATGCCGATAATAAGACCGAGGATGCTTTGCTTATCCATCGTCGCTTCCCTTTAGCTGCTTTGGATTATCCGCTCTAAGCAGATAACCGCGCAAGCGGACGACCGCATGACTGTGCAACTGGCAAACACGGGATTCCGTAACTCCCAACACTTCGCCGATTTCCCGCAGGTTCAATTCTTCACCGTAGTATAAAGCCATAACAAGCTGTTCGCGTTCCGGAAGTTGGGAAACAGCCTTCGCCAAATTCTGCCGCAACGTCTGATCTTCAAACAGCACCGCCGGATCAAGCTCGCTGTCGCCAAAATGACGATCCAGAAAGTTGTTTTCGCCATTCCCGTCTTCAAAATCCTCCAGATACAAAAACTGATGCCCGCGCGCTTCCTGCATCAGTTTCTGATAATCTCCCAAAGACATGGAAAGCGCGTCCGCCATTTCAGTTTCGCTGGGCGGACGCCCGTGCTGATGTTCAAGTTGGCGCAACATGACTTCCACCCGCCGCATTTCATGGCGCACCTGGCGCGGCAGGGCGTCGCTCTCGCGCAGGCCGTCGAGCATCGCGCCGCGAATGCGCTGGCTGGCATAGGTCTCAAATTGCGCGCCGCGACCCTCCCTGTAACGCTCAAAAGCGTCAAGAAGGCCAATCATCCCGTTTTGTACCAAGTCTTCCAGTTGCACATTGGCAGGAAGCCTGGCCACAAGGTGATAGGCAATGCGTTTGACCAGCGGAGCATACTGTTCAACCAGCTGTTCCCGGTCAATCTGGCCGGTAGCGGTATACATTCAGGCGTGTAAAGCGCGAGGAGTTGCAACAGACGTAGAGTGTAACATTTGTGCGATAAATTGTTCGACTCCGCCGCGCTCATATTCCGCATCCGGCCAATCGTAAAGACGACCGGCAAACCCCCGCAACGCCGCAGCCGCCGGATTGTCCGGCAGGGCGTCAACAATGGGCTGGCAGAGTTGCCCCAATTGTTTCAGAGTATTATCAAACGGTATAGCGCCGCCATACTCAAGCCGGGCAATGCCGCGCTCAGCCGCGACCTTCTTCAGGTTGCCGAAAATTATCTGCCCGCCGCCCGCGTTTTTCACCCGATTCACCAGAATCCTGAAATGCCTGCGGGCAAAAGAAGAACTGATTTTGCGGATCATGGCGTAGGCGTCAGTAATGGATTCCTTCGCGCCGGAAACAACCATCACCGCTTCGCCCGCAAGCCCCCAGGGAGAAAATCCTGCCGCATGATCGGGCGAACTGTCAATCAGGAGAACATCCACCGGCTTTGACAACGCCTGAACACCGCTTCGCAGAGACTCCTGCTCGGCAGGAGAAAGACGCGCCAGCCGCGCCCGCTCGGCAGGAAGAACCCGAACGCCCGGAAACGGGGAAAACAAGGCTTCTTCCAATGTTTGCCTGCGGCGCAAAACCTGGGTTAGCCCGCCCTTGGACGGCATATCAAAAAAAGCGGCGAGATTCTTCCCGCCGTTCTCATCCACCACCAAAACTTCCTGACCCTGACGTGCCAATTCAACCGCTACATTGGCGACCAGCGTGGTCTTACCCACGCCCGCTGTGGCGGAGGCAAAAGTCACAATCCTTAACTGTCGGCCAGAGAACATCCGCCGCAAGCCGGCAGCCTGGTCAAGGTTGTAATCAGACACGCTGAAGCTCCAGTCTGTCGGCGGTAAAACCGGCATTGGCCATCATCAGCCCCGGCTCCAGTCCGGCAAGGCGATGCACGGGCTCCGGCGTATCCTTGAAGGCCCGATGCAGCAAATAGGCGCTGTTGGGCAAATGCAAATCCTCCGGAACCCGCTGCCCGTTGGAGACATAATCCAGGCGCAGACCATGCCGGATAATAGCGTCAATGGCCGGAGCCAGCGCGGTCGCCTCGTCAATCTTGGTCAGAATGCAACCCGCGAGATCATCGCCGCGATAAAAGCGCACCACATCATCCAGAGTATCGCCCCGCACCGTGGCGGCAAGCAGCAAAAGACGACGAACGCCGCAGGCGGAAAGCATGTTGTTCAGTTCCACCACCAGTCTGTCTTTCTGGCTCATGCCCATCGTGTCAATCAGCACCATGTGCTTGTTTTGCAGTTCGCCCAGAATTTGTTGCAACTCTTCGGCATCCTTGGCAAGATAAACCGCAATGCCAAGAATGCGCCCGTAAATGCGAAGCTGCTCATACGCTCCGATCCGATAACTGTCCGTCGTGACAAGCGCCACCCTGTTCGCGCCGTGCCTGAGCACGCAGCGGGCGGCGAGTTTGGCGGTCGTCGTGGTCTTGCCGACTCCGGTAGGCCCGGTAAGCGCATAGACGCCGCCCTTGTCAATCAGATCAACAGGAGATACCGAAAGACTTTTCTCCGCCACACTCCGGCTCCAGGCGAACGCCTGTTGAAAATCCAGCTGCGGCGATAAGTCGGCAAGCAATTCACGGGCAAAACAGGGGGAAAAGCCAGCATCCAGCATCCGGCGCAATACTTCCGTCTTGACAGGCTGCCGCCGTGCGGTCTCGCCCCAAATAAAGCCTGCCAGATGTTGTTCGACAATTTTTCTCAAGGAGCGAATTTCCGCGAGAACTTCCGCAGGAATTTCCGGCGCGTCGCGGACTTCTATCGGGCGGGACGCGCTACGCTGCTGCGCCGGACGCGCATTCCGCAACGAATCGGTCATCGGAATTCCCGCATTGACAAGCGGGGCAGATCTCTTTTCCGCCGGACGAGTGACAGTTGCGCGATTACGGGCTTCAGGACGACTGCTGATGTGATCGGCGCGGGAAAGCAACGAGGCGTGCAAGGGCGGCAGAATATCGCTTTCTCTGGGCGCGGCGCGGGAAAGCTCAACCCGGTAGGCTTCGTCCTCGTCGCGGTAGCGCTTGGCGAACATGCGCGCCCTTTCCTCCACCGGAGAGGCAATGGAGGCCATGTCGCGCGCGGCAACCGCCATGATTTCCACACCGCCGCCGGGCAGTCCGCGGTTGGACAGGATGATGGCATCCTGTCCCAAAGTCTCCTTGACTTTACGCAGAGCTTCGCCCGCGTTGGCGGCGACAAATTTCTTCACATTCATGACTTCCCTCCGATGATAGAGGTCACTTTAAGGAACCGGGTTTCTGGAACTTCGTTATGAGCAATGACTTTCAACTGCGGAATGCTGCGCCGCAGGAAACGGGAAAGGAGAAAACGGAGCGCGCTTGGCACAAGCAATACCGCAGGCAAATTCAATTCTTCCTGGCGACGTGCAGCTTCCGCCGCTTCTTTCAGTAGACCGTCGGCCAATCCAGGCTCCAGAGCCACCGCGCCGCTTGTGTTATTGACTGTTTGCAGCAACAAGCGCTCCAGCTTCGGCTCAAGGGTTATGACCTGCATTTCATTGCCAGTCGGATAAATATCCTGAATAATCGCGCGTCCAAGCGCCACACGAACCTGCGCGGTCAAATCCTCGACATTCTGTGTGCGCCCCGCCATATCAGCCAGAGTCTCGACGATAGTACGCATATCGCGGATGTGAATGCCCTCGTCAAGCAAGTTCTGGAGAACCTTTTGCAGGGTTCCGAGCGAAATGGACTTGGGCACGAAATCTTCAAGGAGCTTGGGCATTTCCTGACCCAGATGATCAAGAAGCTGCTGGACTTCCTGGCGTCCAAGGAGGTTGGCGGCATTGTTCAAAAGCACTTGGTTCATGTGCGTGGCGATGACCGTAGCAGCATCCACCACGGTATAGCCGTAAGCCTGCGCCTGATCGCGAAGATGCGGCTCGATCCAGATGGCATCCAGGCCAAAGGCGGGGTCTTTGGTTTTCGTCCCGGTCAGATCGCCTACCACGCGCCCCGGATTGATCGCCAGACTAAGCCCCGGGAAAGCCTCGCCCGTGCCGATCTCTACCCCTTTCAGGAGAATGCGGTACACATTAGGCTTCAATTCCAGATTGTCCCTGATATGAACGGAGGACACCAGAAAGCCGATGTCTTGCGCGAACTTCTTGCGGATGCCGCGAATTCGGCGTAACAGTTCGCCGTCCTGGGTCTTGTCGACCAGAGGTATCAGGCGATAGCCGACTTCCAGACCCAGCACATCCAGCGGCATTACATCCGACCAGGATGCTTCCTGCGCCGCTTCCTGCGCCTGCGTCGGCTTCGGACGGGCAGGGGCGGCGCTTGCGGCCTGAAGCCTTGAGCGTTGCATCATCTTCCAGCCGAGGAAGGAAAGAATGCCAGCCAGCATCAGGAACACCAAATTGGGCATTCCCGGAATAACGCCCATGCCGCCCAGAATGCCAGCCGTAATGAAGACGACGGTATGGTTGCGAAATACCTGCGCCGCAAATTGCAAAGTAAGCTCTTTTTCGTCCGAAACACGGGTCACGACCATGCCGGCGGCAATCGAGATGACCAGAGCGGGAATCTGCGCCACCAGACCGTCGCCAATCGCCAGCAGGGTGTAAATACGCGCCGCGTCGCCCAGGGCAAGGTCATGCTGCACTACCCCGATTACCAAGCCGCCCAAGATGTTGATGAGGGTGATGATGATTCCGGCAATGGCATCGCCCCGAACAAACTTGGAAGCTCCGTCCATGGAGCCGAAAAATTCCGATTCCCTGGAAATATCGGAGCGCCGTTGTCGCGCCTCGTCCTCGCCGATCAGGCCGGCGTTCAGATCGGCGTCAATCGCCATTTGCTTGCCGGGCATGGCATCCAACGTGAAGCGGGCGGCGACTTCGGCGACCCGTCCGGCGCCCTTGGTAATCACAATAAAATTGATGATGACCAGAATCAGAAAAACAATGACCCCGACCGTGTAGTTGCCGCCGATAAGAAACTGCCCGAACGCCTCAATGACCTTGCCTGCCGCATCGCCTCCCGTATGCCCTTGCAGCATGACAATTCTGGTTGACGCGACATTCAGCGAAAGCCGAAGCAGCGTCGTCACCAAAAGCACCGTGGGGAAAATAGAAAATTCCAGCGTTTTTTTAACCTGAATCGCTACCAGCAAAATCATCACCGACATGGCAATGTTGAAAGTAAAGAACACATCCAGCAGGAAAGGCGGCAGCGGCAACACCAGCATCGCCAGAATCATGACGATGAGAATAGGCGCGCCCAGTTGCACGATGCCGACGCGCGAGACGGCGTTTTGCAGGGTCAGGGAAAGGGCGGCTGCCATCAGGCGGCCTCCGGCACGGCAAATTCAGGCGGCACGGGCACATCCTTGGGCTGAGCCGGATAATTCCCGCCCTCCTTCCGCCACAGATTAAGCTGATAAACGTAAGCCAATACCTCGGCGACGGCGGCATACAACGCGCCCGGTATCAGTTCGTCAATTTCCGTGAATTTGTACAAGGCGCGCGCCAAGGGCGGAGCTTCCAGCATGGGAACCCCATGTTCAGCGCCAAGAGCCTTGATCTTCCTGGCAATATCGCCCATTCCCTTGGCTACTACCTTGGGGGCGCGCATCCCCTCTTTATAGGCAAGCGCCACCGCAAAATGAGCCGGATTGGTCACGATCACGTCGGCTTCAGGAACAGCCGCCATCATGCGCTTTCTCGCCGCTTCCCGTTGCAGGCTGCGGATGCGTCCCTTCACCATCGGATCGCCTTCCGTTTCCTTGCTTTCCCGTCTCACTTCGTCTTTGGTCATGCGAAGCCGCCTGTAGTATTGCCAAATCTGGAAAGGCACGTCGACAGCTACTACCAGAACGATTGAGGACACCACTATGAGAAAGGTGAAAGTAAGAAGTTTTCCGGCATATTGAAGGCTTGCTTCCAAAGGCAACGCCAAGAGGCCAAAAATCTCTTCCCGCTCGCCCCAGAGAGTGACTATCGCCACAGTAGCGATCAACATGGCTTTCATGATGGATTTTGCCAACTCCATCAAACTGTTCCAGGAAAAGATGCGGCCTATGCCGGCAATGGGGTTCAACTTCTCCAGATTGGGAGTCAGCGCCTTGGCGGAAAACACCCAGGAATTAAGGATGAAAGGCGGTATCAGGGTGGCAATAATCAAGGCCAGCAGCAGAGGCGCAAAGTAAAGCACAGCATCTGTGGTCAAATCGAAAAGACGAGGGAAAACAAGGTGCGGCTCATGCATAAATACCGGGTCAATCGTAAGCCCCTTCTTCATGAGCCGCATCACGTTCTGGAGCGCCCAACCGCCAAAAAGCCAGAAAAAAGAGGCCGCAACCATGAGGACAAGGAAGCTGCTAAGCTCCCGTGACTGGGGAACCTGTCCTTCGCCACGGGCCTGCTCTATGCGTCGGCCCGTCGGCTGTTCGGTCTTTTCGAGGTCGCTTCCTTCTGCCATGACATCGCCACTAATCAAGTGGAGCTATTATAGAAAAAATTCTGCAAAATTAAATAGGTAGAAGCGTTTTTTTATAAATTAATTTAACTCCGCAAACAACATGCCAGAATTTCTCTTGGCGAAAAATATACAAAGAAAAAGGGGCTTTCGCCCCTTTTGGTTGTAACTCTTTGATTTTATTGAGAGATTTTACACGCGCGCTCCGTTTTTTCAGGCCACGCTCATGGGAAGCTGACGCCTTCCGCCAACATCAAGTTGTTGCGTTGTATCCGACAAAAGTTCCTTCATGTCGAGAATAAGCACAATCTGACCGTTGGAAAGCGTGGTCACACCCGACACGCCGTGCGGTTTGAAGTCTTCCAGTGACTTGATAACCGCGTCGTCGCGTCCGGCAAAGCTGTCAACGCCCAGAATAAAACTGCGCTCCGCCGTTTGCATCAGCACCCCATACTCAGGATAACGCTCCTGCTTCCAGCCCAGGAGACGCACCAGCGAGATAACAGGCAGAATCTCGCCGCGCACTACCAGGGTAGATTTGCCGCCTACTTCCTGCACCTTGTCCCGCTCAATGGGCAGAATCTCACGCACCAGGGAGAGGGGCAGGGCAAACGGCTGATCGCCAAGCAGAACCAGAAGAACCGGCAAAATCGCAAGGGTAAGCGGCAGGGAAATCAGGAATACTGAACCCTTGCCGGGTTCTGAACGAATGTCAATGGAGCCGTTCAGCTTCTGGATATTGGTTTTCACCACATCCATGCCGACGCCGCGCCCGGAAACGTCGGAAATGTCCGACTTTGTGGAAAATCCCGGCAGCAGAATCAGGTTGAAGCTCTGGCGATCATCCAGAGTATTGGCTTCCTCTTCGGTAATCAGCTTCTTTTCCACCGCCTTGGCGCGAATACGCTCGGCATTCATGCCGTATCCGTCATCCGCGACAATCAGGACAATATGGTCGCCTTCCTGCCGCGCTTCCAGACGCACCAGACTCTTGGCCGGCTTGCCCATCGCCGCCCGCTCCGCCGGGGTTTCAACCCCGTGGTCAACTGCGTTGCGGATCAGGTGAATCAACGGATCGGAGAGGTCGTCAATCATATTCTTGTCGACTTCGGTCTCCTCGCCCGCCAACACCAGTTCCACGTCCTTGCCCAGTTGCCGCGCAAGGTCGCGGGCAATCCGTGGATATTTCTGGAACAACCGCCCAATCGGTTGCATCCTTGTTTTCATCACGGAATTCTGCAAATCGGAAACCAGAAGATCAAGCTGACTGACCGCCTGATCAAGCGCATGCAGGGTTTCGGAATCATTCTTGCCGCCCAGAATGTCGGCGCGCAGGCTGGTCAGACGGTTCTTGGTAAGACCGATTTCTCCGGAGAGGTTCAGCACCTGGTCAAGACGGGTAGTATCCACACGAATGGTGTTTTCCCGCGCCGTCACCTCCGTCCGGCGTCCGCCGCCGGAAGCCTTCGGCGCAGAAACAGGTTTCAATGCGCGTCCGCCGCTATATTTGGGTTGCTCATGCTGATCATGTTGCTCGTGCTGCTCGTGCGCGTCATCATCCGCATCCGCCGACGCGGGAATTACCTCTCCGCTGACTGCCTGGGATTCTGCCGCGCTGCCTACCGCAGTGCGTAACGCATTCCAGTCGGGCGCGCCATCGCCGCCTGCGGGAGAGGCGGGAGAAGGAGCGGGAGCCTGCATGATAACTCCGCCTTCCGCCGCCTTTTTCAGGTCGACCAAAAGCTCAGGATCGCCAGGCGCAGGCAATACACCGGCGGAAAGCTCGCCAAACATGTCGCGCACGCCTTTGGTGGCGGCCATGATTATGTCCATCATCTCAAGCGACAAGGCAATCTCGCCGCTTCTCAACTTGTCGAACAGAGCCTCGGTATGGTGGCAGAGGGTGACAAGCTCCGTCGCGTTCAGAAAGCCCGCGCCCCCCTTGATCGTATGGAAGCCGCGAAAGATGTCGTTCAACAACCCCAAGTCATCCGGGCTTTTTTCCAGATCAACCAGTTTGTTGTCCACATCGGACAAAAGATCGTTCGACTCTTGCAAAAAATCCCGCAAAAGGTCTTCCATGCCTGCAAAATCGTTCATGGTCGTTCTCCTTCAAAATCCCAAACTGTCCAGCAGGTCATCAACCTGCTGCTGGTTGGCGACAACATCGGCGCGGCCTTCCGCATTGATGACCGGCCCGTTCAACAAATTATCAAACTCTTCTGATCGTTTGCTCTGCGGCGTAATTTCCAGAAGAGCTGCCATCAGGCCATGTTCAAGGTTCTGGGCTACCGCGACGATTTTCTTGATGACCTGCCCGGTCAAATCCTGAAAATCCTGTGCCATCATGATTTCCATGAGTTGCGCATTTACAACATCGGTTTTCGCGGAAAGACCGGTTTTCAGATAAACGCGCGTTTCTTCCGCCAGACGCTTGAATTCCTCGGTCGTTATCTGGTTGGCAAATGCCCTGTCCCAACGCGCTCCCAATGCCTTGGCGTCCTCCTCCAGCCCGGTCATGATAGGCTGCGCGACATCGGTAGCGTTCAAAACCCGGCTGGCGGCCTGCTCGGTAAGGTTGGCGATGTACGCAAGCCGGTCGCGCGCGTCCAGCGTGGTGTTTACAGTCTCCTGCAAGAGCTTGTCGTATCCAAGATCATGCAGGGTATTGTGCAACTGCCGCGCCATTTGCCCGATGCGCTTGAACACGCTTTCCTGCACGGGGAATTCGCCTGCGGCGACCGCGCCCGCCGCCACAGGAGGCGCGACAGGCGTTTTGGCGACTGGAGACGGCACGGCGGCAGTCGCCAGACTGTCAAACAAGGCTTCCAGATCGGCGGAGTCGTTTTCGGCGGTCATTTGCGCTTTCCTTCCTTACTTGCCCATTTTTTCAAAAATTTTGTTCATCTTTTCAGACAGCGTCGCCGCCGTGAATGGCTTGACAATGTAGCCGCTGGCGCCTGCCTGGGCGGCGGCGATGATGTTCTCCTTCTTGGCTTCCGCAGTCACCATCAAAACCGGCAGGTGTTGCAGGGACGGCGTGGAACGTATGGTCTGCAACAGGGTAAGGCCATCCA
Source organism: Betaproteobacteria bacterium (assembly GCA_009777245.1). Taxonomy (GTDB): domain Bacteria; phylum Pseudomonadota; class Gammaproteobacteria; order Burkholderiales; family Rhodocyclaceae; genus Azovibrio. The sequence continues at coordinate 17,629 of WRMF01000002.1, read as the reverse complement.
TATTGGGCATGTTCCAGTCCGTTACCACAAATTCAAAAGACTCGTTATTCAGTTTTTGCAGGGCGATAGCCCCATCTTCCGCTTCATCCACATTGGTAAAGCCAAGCTCTTTCAGGAGATTACGCACGATGCGCCGCATCGTGGAAAAATCATCCACCACCAGGAATCTCATTTTGGGATCAGACATGCCGCTCTCCGGTTTCCACGATTCCTCACCGCTCAATCAATGGACGCAAGGTATCCGCCAAAACTTCAGAATCAAATTTGGCGACATAGGCATCAACCCCGACGGCTCTGCCCATCGCCCGATTGGCTTCGGAAGAAAGCGACGAGTGCATGACGACAGGAATACCGTCAAAACGCGAGTCCGCCTTGATGTGCTTGGTAAGCACGTAGCCGTCCATTTCCGGCATTTCGGCATCAACCAGAATCAGGTTTATCTCGTTGCGCATGGAAATACCGCGCTGCTGCGCGTGTGTCGCAATGGCCTGAAGGCGAGTCCAGGCTTCCGCGCCGTTGGTGGCGTGCTTGTGTCTGACCCCCAGTTTATCGAGCACCTCGGCGATTTTCTTGCGCGCCACGTTGGAATCATCGGCAAAGAAAATATTGGTATTCTCGCCGACCCTGGCCGGCGGAACATCCACAATCACCGCCTCGCCAAAGGCATTGGCAAGAATCTGCTCGACATCAAGTATGGAAACCAGTTGCCCGTTGCCCAGTTCAATGATGGCGGTAATCAATCCCTGATTGGCATTCAGCGTGTTTTCCGGAGCTTTTACCTTTTCCCAGTCAACACGGATAATACGGTCGACTTCCTGCACCAGAAATCCCAAGGTACGCTTGGAATATTCCGCCACCATCATGCTTTCGCCCAATCCCTCCGGCGGATCTTCCAGATCAAGGAAAGAAGAAAGCGAGAGCACGGGGATCACATTGCCGCGCAGGGAAACCAAACCTTCCACTCCGCGCGGCATGTTGGGCGTTTTGGTAATGTTCGGAGTGCGTCCTACTTCGCGCACCTTGAAAACGTTGATGCCGAAAATTTCCCGCGTGCCGAGGGAAAAAAGCAGAATCTCCATCTGGTTGGAGCCTGCAAGCCTTGTGCGCGCGTCAACGCCATCCAGTAAATTCTTCTCTTTCATGATCTGGGACTCCTTTGTTCAATCCTTGCAAACTCAAGCGGCATTCCTGACGGCAACAGCCTGCGTTGCGGCAAGCCTGCGGCCAAGCGTTTCGGCAAGACGCTGCGGCTCAAACTTGGGGATATATTCGTCCACACCGACCGACAATCCCAATTTCTGGTTTGACATGCCGGACAGCGAGGAATGCATGATGACGGGAATGTTGGAGAACCTTGGATCGTTCTTGACTTTCTTGGTCAGGATGTAACCATCCATTTCCGGCATTTCGATATCCGTCAGAACAAGGCTTACCAACTCCGAAGTGGCCTTGCCGATAGTACGCGCGTACTCCGCCATTTTCTCCAGTTCCACCCAGAGTTTCTGGCCGTTGTCGGCGCTTACGAATTTGATCCCCATGGCTTTCAGCGTTTGCGTCACCTGCTCGCGGGCGACTCTGGAATCGTCGCAGAAAAAGACGGTCAAATCAGGATTGTCCAGTTTGGCGATGCTCTTGAAGCGCAATTCGTCTTCGTCATTGTTTCTGGCGGTATCGGCGAGGATTTTCTCCACGTCCATCATCATGATCAGCCGCCCGTCCTCCAGTTCGGTCACGGCGGTGACGAGGCCGCCCGTCTGCGCTATCAGCATGTCCGGCGGGACGCGCATCATGCTCCAGTCAAGGCGCAGGATCGTGTCAACCCCTTCCACCAGAAACCCCTGGGTTTGTCCGTTATATTCGGTCACGATCATGATGTCGCGGCGAACATCCGAGTCTACCCAGGCGTACTTGGCCAGATCCACGACCGGAACCAGAAAGCCGCGCAGGCTGACCATGCCCTCCACAGCGGGCGGCATATCTGGCGCGGCGGTAATGGGCGGCGTCCGCATGACTTCGCGCACCTTGAAAACGTTGATACCATACGTTTCGCGGCGTCCTGTGCGGCGATCCTCGCCCAGCGAGAAAAGCAGGATTTCCAGCTTGTTATTGCCGGCGAGCTTGGTTCTCGCGTCAATACTGTCTAGTAGTTCCGACATTGTTCATCCCCTTTTATCAGGCAACGGGAAAATCATCTCATGATCTTTTTCATGAGCTAGAGAAGGATACACCAAATTATAGCAATTCTGGGAAATTCTTGTCTGCATTATATTCAATATTCACGGTTATTTTTTTCCAAATAATGACAAAATGCGCTCAGACATCTGGCTGATGTCGGCGACTTCCGCGACAGCGCCGATAACAAAAGCCTCGCGCGGCATTCCATACACCACGCTGCTGGCCTCATTCTGGCCCAGGGTATGCGCTCCGGCTTTCCTCATGGTCAGCATCCCGCGAGCGCCATCTTTCCCCATGCCGGTCAGGATCACTCCCACCGCCTGCTTGCCCATGATTGCGGCAGCGGATTCAAAGAGCACATCCACAGAGGGGCGATGCCCATTGACAGGCGGAGTCTGGTTAAGTTCGATAACGAGCTTGTCGCCCGCCTTCCTGACCTGCATGTGATGGTTGCCGCGCGTGATATACACATTTCCTGCCTCTACGACTTCCTCTCCTTTGGCCTCGCACACCTTGGGCTGGCAAACCTTGTTCAGATTTTCGGCGAAAACCGCGCTGAAATTTTCCGGCATGTGCTGGACAATCAGGATGGGCGGGCAGTTTGCGGGCATACCCAGCAGCACTTTCTTGATGGCTTCGGTGCCGCCCGTCGACGCTCCCAGAAAAATCACCTTGCCGCCTGGGTTGGAGCTTGCGTAGCTTTGTGGAAGCCAGTCAGCAATGGGTTCGGATTTGACGACGGGCTTGACGGCGGCTTTGGCGGAAGGCAAGGGGGCTTTGACATGGGGGCGGACAGAGAGTCGCGCGCTTTTTGCGCCGCGAATTTTATTCGCCAGTTCCGCGCCGTAGTTCTCCAGACTGCGCCCGAAACTTAGCCGCGGCTTGTCAATGAAATCCACCGCGCCAAGCTCCAGAGCTTGCAGGGCTGTCTTTGATCCTTCCTTGGTAAAGGACGAAACCATGATGACCGGAATCGGACGGCGGGACATCTGGCGTTCCAGAAAATCAAGCCCGTTCATTCCCGGCATTTGTACATCCAGGGTCATCACATCCGGTTTCAATGTTTTCAGCATGTCCTGCGCCTCGCTGGCGTCGCGCGCCATGCCGACCACTTCCAGATCGGAAAAGGCGGACAGAATCCGGCTCAACTGCCGGGACATGAAGGAGGAATCATCAACGATCAGGACTCTGATGCTCATATATAAGTCAGGTGAAAGGAAATCGCCCCGCTCATAATTCAGGACTTGCCGGATTTCGTCAGCCGGTAGACTGTCTTGCCAAGCGAATAGAAAATGGCTGAGGCATGGAAAAAATTCTCCGAGTGTCCGGCGAACAATAGACCATCCGGCTGCATAAGCGGCTCGAACCGGGTAAGGATTTTATGCTGCGTGTCCTTGTCGAAGTAAATCATCACGTTGCGGCAAAAAATCACATCCAGCGGCCCTCTGACCTGCCAGACCGGATCAAGCAGGTTTACCCGCTGAAATGTCGTCATCCGGCGCAATTCCGGCTTTATGCAATACATGTCTTCCTGACTGCCTATGCCTCTGGTGAAATAACGCCTCAACTGCTCCAGCGGAATTTTTTCCACGCGATCCGGTGCGTAGGCACCTTTCTCGCCAGTTTTAAGGACGTTGGTATCAATATCAGAACACAGGATACTGACCTCAGGCGGAGTTCTCTCTGCCATGAAGGTATCGGCCACCGTCATGGCTATTGAATAAGGCTCCTCGCCGGTGGACGCGGCGCAACACCAGATGTTGATTCGTCTCCTTAGCGAGGCGATTTTGCGTAGATGCTCGGCGAAAATGGGAAAGTGATGCGGTTCGCGGAAAAATGAAGTCAGGTTGGTTGTAAGGGCGTTTACGAAATGCTCCCATTCCGCCGGATCGCGGGCATTTTCCAGAAAATTCAGGTATTCGTTGAATGTCTTTTTCCCTGTTTCGCGCAACCGACGGGAGAGGCGCGAATACACCATGTCCTGTTTGCTTGGGGCAAGGGAGATGCCGGCTTTGGCGTAAATCAGGCGGCCTACCCGCTCAAAGTCGCTGAACTGGAAGGCAAATTCGCGCGTCGTCGCGCTGCTTGCGGTCGGCACAACGCCTGCCTGCTGCCGAACAATCGCCAGGCGTTCCGCCAGGGTCAGTCCGCTCTGATCCTGCTGTTTCCGCAGCATGGGTTTGCGTAAGGAATCAGTATTCACTGCGGAAACCGTCCTGCAAGATCCGACAAAGTGTCTTCATCCTCGTGATCCAGTTCCACATCCGCGCCGCCTTCAGACAGGATTGACATTTCCGTGCGCTTGTTCAGCACGACGATGCTGATGCGGCGATTCATCGGACTCAACGGATCATTGGGTTCAGATAGCACCGAGGATGCAAGGCCGACCACTCTCAAAACCCTGGCATCGTTCAGTCCGCCTGTTACCAGTTCCCGGCGCGAGGCATTCGCGCGAAGCGCGGACAGCTCCCAATTGGAAAATCCGCGCGGCCCGCCCGCGAACTGGGCGGCGTCGGTATGTCCGGCGATGCTCAAACGATACGGCACGGCGTACGGCACATCGTTCAACACTTCGCCGATTCTATGCAGGATATGGATGGTATGTGGTCTTAACCGGTCGCTGGCCAGATCGAACATGGGGCGATTCTGGTTGTCCACAATCTGGATTCTAAGCCCCTCGGAAGTCAGCTCCAGCAAAATCTGGTTCCTGAACATTCTAAGATCGGGATTTTTTTCTATAGTTTCTTCGATCTGCGCTTTCAGGCGTTCCAGGGATTGTCTTTCACGTCGCTCATATTCGCGGCGCTGCTCGCGCAAGGAACGATTCTCCGGCTCGCTGCCGCGTTTTACCTGCCCGGTAGTTCTTGTCAAATCCTGACCGCCTCCCTGGATGATGCTGTTCGCGTCGCCTACGCCTCTGCCGCCCTGGCTGACAACCATCATCGGATTCTGAAAAAACTCGGCAATCCCCTTGAGGTCGCCCTCTGAGGTCGAGCCTAACAACCACAGCAGCAGAAAAAAGGCCATCATTGCGGTCACGAAGTCGGAATAAGCGATTTTCCACGCGCCGCCGTGGGGCGCGCTGCTGCCTTTCTTGATCCGTTTGACGACTACGGGGAGCGTATGATCGCTCATGGCTACTTGCCCTGGCGCATTTTGTCGGCGGCCTTGCGGCTTTTCAACTCTTCTTCCATCTCAAGGAAGGTTGGGCGAAAATCAGTCGGCAGGTTTTTGCGTCCGAACTCGACCGCCACCTGCGGCGCATAGCCGGCCATGGAAGCCAGCAACGTTGCCTTGACCACGCCGTAGACCCTGCTGTTATCGTGGGCGGCCTGCTCCAGCAGCGAGGCGACCGGCTTTACGAAACCGTAAGCCACCAGAATGCCGAGGAATGTGCCGACCAGCGCCCCCCCGATCATTTTGCCCAGTATGGGCGGCGGCTCGCCGACTGAACTCATCACGTTGACCACACCCATTACGCATATCACGATACCGTATGCCGGCATGGAGTCGCCCAGCTTTTCGACAACATGCGCTGGCGATTCCATTTCGTGATGATGCAACTCCAGCTCCTGCTCCATCAGACCTTCTACTTCCAGGGTATTCAGGTTGCCTCCTACCATCATGCGGAGGTAATCGCAGAGGAACTCCAGCACATGATGATCGCGGACAATCTCCGGATATTTGTTGAACACCGGGCTGGAATCGGGGGTTTCCACGTCGTTTTCGATGGACATCAGCCCTTCCCTTCGCACCTTGGAGAGGAGTTCAAAGAGAAGAGCCAACAGATTTACGTAGTAGTCCCTGTTGTAGCGCGAACCCTTGAATATGCTCGGCAGGACGCCCAGCACCCTCTTTATCATCTTCGGATTATTGCCTGCCACGAAGCCGGCGACCAGAAGGCCGAAGATCGCCAGATATTCGGCTGGCATCCACAGGGACGCCAGATTGCCGTGCAGGGAATATGTCCCAAGTGTGGAAGCCAGAACGAGGATGTAGCCAACTATCAAGAGCATGTGAAATTTTCTCCTGGCGATGGGTTATGTCCCAAACGCATTTCCTGCCGATTGTATACTAATAGTGCGCGGAATATTCATAGAAACGAGCTTTACCGGGTTTCCTGATTTTTCATCCTCTGCGACCTTGAATCATGCGGCTTGGCTGGGATGATTGAGCGCGGCTGGCAAGGGGGAACCGCATTTTTCCCTGAATTGGCAACAGAAAAACTCGCGCACATCTCCTTGACCCGTAAGCACAGTATCGCACACATCCGCACACGCGGCAAGAGCAAACGGGAGCGTTGCCGCTCCCGTCCGTTTGCCCTGTGAGGTTTTTTCCAGGGATTTCTTTACCGCGCAATATCACACCTTGAAGCGCGACATTGTTACCTTGACCTTATCAACCAGTTGCACAATGACTCCCACGCAGCCTCCCGCCTCTGCTATCGCGGCGTTGTTCTCGTCGCTCATCTGGGCGATGCTCTCCATATGGCGGGAAATTTCCTGGACTGCCTCGCTCTCTTCTTTCAGGGCGCTGGAGATTTCCGTAACAGCCTCTGCAACCTTGCTCGTCTCCTCGAAGATCAAGCCCATCTTTTCGCCCGCCTCTTGCGCCAAAACCTGTTCGTGCTCAACATTTTGCACAACCAGATTCATTTCCTCGACCGCCTCTTTCGCGGATACCTGAATCTTGCCGATCATCGTGCTGATGTCGCCGGTTGATTGGGCGGTGCGTTCCGCAAGTTTCCGCACTTCATCCGCCACCACCGCAAAGCCGCGCCCCTGCTCACCCGCGCGCGCCGCTTCAATGGCAGCGTTCAGCGCCAACAGGTTCGTTTGATCCGCAACTTCCTTGATGACCTGCACAACCGAGGAAATCTGCTCCGAGTCTTCGCCCAGCTTCTGGATTACCCTGGAACCCTGCGCGACGGTGCCGGAAATTTCACTCATTCCTTGAACAACACGCGCTATGGTTTGGCTTCCTTCATTCGCGTCGTCGCCGGTGCGACGCGCTGTCGAGCGGGCATCTTCCGCGCTGGCGGACACCGTGTTGATGGAGACCGTCATTTCTTCCACCGAGGCAGCCATGGCGGAAGTGGAACTCGACTGGCTTGTAGAGCCTATTTCAACCTGCTGCGCCGCCGTGGTCAGCGTCTCCAGCGCCCTGCTCACATCATCCATTTCGGCGTAGATTTCCTTGAACGACTCCTGCATCTCTCCCATCAAGCTGTTGTAGCAACTAACGATCGTCCCCATCTCGTTGTCGCTCTTGTAATCTACCCTTGTGCTCAGATTGTGATCCTTTGCGACCTTGGTCATCACGGCAACCATCTTGTCAAGCGGAGGGAAAGTAGCCATCATCATTTTCCAGGCTACTCCGACAATTATCACGCCGGCAATGAACGCCAGAAAAACCTGCAACTTTATCGCGCTTTCCTGAGCCGCAATGGATTCGGAAAACAATGTCTGGATAATATCCCCGTTCCGCTCCACCAGCCAGGCAGCGCCGTCCCGAAGGTCGCCCGTAGAAGCGCGCAAGGCAACAAGGGAAGCCGACAAATCCTCATGCAAACGAGCCACACTTTCCGGGGTGGGGTTGGCAAGCACGCTCTCCAGGAGTCTGCTCTTGTCCGCCATAGTCGGATACCAATTTACCCATGCCTGCCGAACTTCATCCCATCTTCTCTGTATATCAGGCATACGCGGCATTTTGTCATAGGTGTCGAAAGCCTTTGCCGCTTTTTGATCCGCTTCGCGTTTCAGGGGCAAAATCCGGCGCAGCTCGGCAACCCTCTCCTCATGCGGCAGATCTGACTTGGACAAAATCTCGTAGTAGCGCACCACTATCTCGTTTACGCCGATCTCAAACTCCGTGAGAGATCTTATCTTCGGATATCTGTCTTCTCCGATTTCCGCTATGCGGTCATTTGTGCTGGACATGTTGACGATCCCGACCAACGCTACAACCAGTAGCGCAAGCCAACTTGTGGTTGCAAGCACATGGAATAAAGCTTTAATTTTCATGACACTCTCCTGATGAAAATCTCCTGGTCATTGACCGGATGATAACCAAGGCCAGCCCGAAACCAACCTTTTACTTTCTGAGTATAACATATTAATTATGGCGTTGCAACATGTTACAAATTAGAGTGTTACGCATGGGCATGGGAGAATTTTGCGTGTCATCTTCTGTCCGTAGCCCAACGGGTTGGCGGTTCGCCCTCTTTAACCAGTCGGGCAAGGCGGTCAAGAAATTCGGCTCGTCCGATTTCCCGTCCGCCAAGAGAGGCAAGATGCAAAGTCTTGATCTGGCAGTCAATGAGGCCAAAACCTTCCTTTTGCAAATGGGAAACAAGATGGGCAAAAGCGATTTTGGAAGCGTCGCGGCGACGGGAAAACATGGATTCTCCGTAAAACATCCGCCCGATTGCCACTCCGTAAAGACCGCCAGACAATTCCCCGTCCATCCAGGTTTCAACACTGTGCGCGTAGTCCGCATGATGGAGCGCCGTATAGGCAGCGGCAATGTCAGGGGTAATCCATGTTCCCCTCTGCCCGTCGCGCGAAATGGCGGCGCAGGCGGCAACGACTTCGGAAAATGCGCTATCCATCCTTATCTCATACGCGCCCTGGCGTAAAGTCCTGGCAAGCGAACGGGAAGGGCGGAATTCTTCCGGGAACAAAACCATGCGAGGATCGGGATTCCACCAGAGCGGCTCTGGCGATGTTTCGTCATACCAGGGGAAAATACCCTGCCGATAGGCGGCAAGCAGACGAGGCACGGAAAGATCGCCGCCCACCGCAAACAAATCTCCTTCCGGCAAAACCGGACGAGGCGGAAAAGGCGCATTGCCTCGTCGCCAAAATTCGGCGAGGCCTAGCGTTTCGGTTTTGGGTAAATCAGTCGCCATGCGCCGGAGAAGATTCGCGTTGCGAGTCGCCTCAAGGTTGGGGCTTATTCGAGACGCATGGTCAAGTTCCGTCCGAATCGGCGGTCATGCCTGAATCGGAGAAAGCCGCCACGTCATTTTCCGTCTGTAGCAAGCGACGCGCCCCGTTATAGCGCCCCTGCCAGTAGCGGTTCAACATGCTTTCCAGACGCACCGTGCCGCCGGAACTTGGCGCATGGATAAAATAACTGTCGCCAAGATAAATGCCGACATGGGAGAAGGCGCGGCGCATCGTATTGAAAAAAACGAGATCGCCCGGCTTCAGGTCAGCCCGATCAACCGCCTTGCCCTGTTGCGACTGGGCTTTGGCCGTGCGAGGCAGAACCAGACCGGCAGCCTCGCGATAGACAAACTGCACGAAACCGCTGCAATCCAGACCGCCATCCGGCTCTGTGCCGCCCGGACGATAACGGGCACCGACTGCGGAAAGCCCCGTCAACAAAACGTCCTGCACGGCATTTGAATAACGCTCGAACAGGTCTGTCGCGTCCTGAAATAGAGGTTCAGCATTCGCGCGATTCGTCCAGAAGGGCAAGGCAAGAAAGAACAACAAAAAAAAGATGCCGAAGAGCTTATAAGGCTTTATCATTACAGATCAATCCTGAAACCAAAGGGCGCGAATTTAAAGGAAAATCTCCTTTATGTAAAGCTATCCCTTTGTTAGCCAAGGAGATTTTGTTGTGTCCAGTCTGCCTCGCGTTTTGATAGTTGGTGAATCAAGCGAAGTTCGCGCCTCGCTTGCCGAGCACTTGAAGGGTGTTTATGACATCCGCGAAGAGTCCAGTGGCGAATCAGCTTGGCAGTCTTTAGTGCTGGACAATACCATTACGGTGGTAATTGCCAGCCTTGAGACGCCGGTGCTGGACGGATACGGTCTTTTGGAGCGTCTGCGCACCTGTCGTCTTGCCCGGTTGCGAACCATACCCTTCATCCTGATTTTGGACGGCGACGACCAGGAAGTGCTGGAAAAGTTCGAGAAACTGGAGGTTTCCGATTTCATTTCCAGTAATGTCAAGGCCGCCGAGCTTAGAACCAGTCTTCATAACCTGCTGCAATTCCTGCTGACCCGGCAATCGCTGGAAGAGTCGCTTGCCAATCAGACCAAAGACCCGAAAACAGGATTGTTTACCCGCCGTTATATCGAACTCCATACCGCGCAATCAATTTCCCGTTCCTTGCGGCACGATTCTCCCGCAAGCCTGATAATCATCGGTTTTGACAATTATTCCAATATCGTTTCCAGGATAGGAGAAGAAAAAGCTGAAGGCATGGGGGCGAAGTTTGCCAAACAGATAGCCGACAAGGTGCGGCGAGAAGATTGCATCGGTCATTTTTCGCCCGGACGCTTTGCCATTGTTGCGCCCGGCACAACGCCCGAAGCCTGCGTTATATTCGCCAATCGGCTTCGCCATGCAATTGAGAAAGCGGTCATTTCCGCCAACGGACAGCGTATTCCGCTCTCCATGAGCGCGGGTATCGCCAGCGTCCCCCTGGACAACGCTTCTTCCGCCGAACAACTGATGGATCTTGCCTATCAACGGATGGAGATTGCATTTGCCGCCGGTGGAAACCGCACGGAATGCGGCGATCTCATCAGATCCAGTCTTGTGGCTCCGACCATGCGTGTCGACCAGGCGCTTGAGCTTATCCGCTCCCAAAAGCAGGATACCGTGACCGCGCAGTTGCCAGCCTTGGGCGAACAAATCCTTCCCCTGCTCCGCCTCGTGCGGCAGGAACTCGCCCCGGATCTGTCATTGGAAACTCTGGAAAAAAAATTGACCGAGCATAAACTTCCCGAAAAAGACTGAGTGCCTGCGCTTTGTCCCACAAGCGATGGCAATGGACTCCAGATATACGTTGACTAAATTATCTTGTCGCCCTTCAGTACTCCAGTCATGCCCTGAAAGACGTGATCGCCGCCTTGGGCGGAAAAGGCGCGGTTGAGGCATTTACAGTAGTATGGGGTAGCGGGAAATTATCTATATTCTTGCTGCGCCGGCCATTCTATACTCATTCCTGCAAATAATAATCCTTCTGTCTTCGCCGCTAAGCCACTTTTGAATCGCGGCAAAGCCAGAGGAGGGCAGACTTATCTGGCAGGGTGTTGTGGGCAGTGAATGAATTATTAATTACGGGCATTAATATAATAAAAAAGCGGCTTTACAAGCCGCTTTTCAACGCGAGGGACGCAGTAACCTTGTCAGTTCCTTTTGATCCTGAAGTCATCATGGCAGGCCTTGCAGGCAGCGCCGACTTTTCCGAACTGCGCCTTTACTGCGGCAGCATTGCCGGTGGCAGCGACCTTGGCCAGCTCATTGGCTTCCCTGTTGAAGGCTTGCGCGACCTTGGCCGCATCCTGTGGCTTGCTGAAAAACTCCGGCTTGACGGTAGTCTTGACGTTGCCCACATCCTTCTCGGAACCGGGAACATAGAGCGCGCCCATGCCGGAATTGGCAATGGCGGCAATCGAGTTGGCAGCGGCAATGACTTGTGCCTGATTGTAGGTTCCTTCCACATTGTTCTTGATTGTGTTCATATTCCAGCTCATGAAGCTGTAACCGGCCTGGCGGAACTGGATGGCCTTGTCAGGCTCAAGAGCAAACGCAGAGCCAGCGACAACAAGCGCACAGGCGGCAAGGGTCATTTTTTTCATCATGGTGAATTTCTCCGTGGTTACTGAAGGGGAACTGCAATACCCTTCAGGCGACAGCATGAAGGGTAGAGCAATCTCATATTATAACCATGTTCCCCGTTGATTTTGCCCGACCTGCCCAACTCCAGACGCCGCAAGATGCAACATTTTGTAACAAGGATTTGCGGCTTCCTCGTAAGCGCCGCTGCCTTCCTTTCAGTCTGTTGCCTTATAATGTATATTTTTTACTTTTGCTTGCGAACATGTTTCGGCAGTTGCGCGAAGACATCGCTTCAATTTTTGCCCGTGATCCGGCGGCGCGTTCTTTCTGGGAAGTGCTGACCTGCTATCCCGGCGTACATGCGCTCCTCGTCCATCGCCTGTCGCATAGGCTCTGGAGCTGGCGGCTGTTCTGGCTCGCGCGCATGACCGCGCACATTGGCCGCGCCATAACCGGCATTGAAATTCATCCGGCGGCAAGCATAGGACGCCGCTTTTTCATTGATCACGGTATGGGCGTAGTCATCGGCGCAACAACAGTAATCGGCGACGATGTAACGCTCTACCACGGCGTCACTCTGGGCGGCGTTTCCTGGCAACAAGGCAAGCGGCATCCAACCCTTGAAGACAAAGTAGTGGTCGGCGCGGGCGCAAAAGTGCTGGGGCCGATTACCATCGGCAAAGGCGCGCGAATCGGCTCTAATTCGGTTGTCACAAAAGACGTGCCTTCCGGCGTCACCGCCCTGGGCATTCCGGCGCGGCTTCTGGAAGAAACAGACGCCGCGCGCCCCGATTTTTCCGCCTATGCGGTAAGCAGCGACCAGAACGATCCACTGATGATCACCCTGCACACCCTTTTAGATCACGCGGCGGAAACAGACCGCCGTCTGGAAACACTACAGAAACGCCTGCAGGAACAAGGCATCCAGGCGGAAGACGAGGAGTGAGTCACCCCAACCTGAAGGTTGGGGCTTCCTCGCCACAGATGAGGGGAGCTAAATGCTCCACAAAACAACTGTCTCGCTCACACCGCCATAAATGGCGATGCTTGCGCGAGACACGTGGTCAAAGACGATGTCGACGCAAAATACCTGAGTAAAATAGTTGACTAAATGGCGGCTCTGCCGATAGGATGAAATAAGCCGCTTCGGCATCCAACAACTAATCAGGAGACTTTATGCGTTTGACCACCAAGGGGCGGTTCGCCGTCACCGCCATGATGGATTTGGCCTTGCACGACAACCACAAGGATCAGCCGATTTCGCTTGCCAGCATCTGCGAGCGACAGGATATTTCATTATCATATATGGAACAGTTGTTTTCCCGTCTGCGCCGCAGCGGCCTGGTAACGAGCATACGCGGCCCCGGCGGCGGGTATCATTTGGGGCGTCATATGTCCCGTATTTCCATCATTGAGATTATCTGGGCGGTTGATGAGCACATGGACGCCACTTTGTGCAAAGGCGGCGAAAACTGCCAGAACCAGAACCGCTGTCTGACGCACGACCTATGGAGCGACCTGAATAAAAAAATGCTGGATTACCTGGGTTCTGTTTCTCTTGGTGATCTTGTAGCCCGCTACGCAAGCCGGGGCGGCTTTATTCCGACCATCAAAATGCCGCCGCGTCGCGCTCGCGCCAAAGCCGCTTCGCGTTCTTCGGCCTGATTTTTCCTTAATCTTCGACTGTACCGCAGTGATAACATTCGCCCCGATTTACTTCGATTATAACGCGACCACGCCCGTTGATGAACGGGTCATGGAAGCGATGCTGCCCTATTTTTCCGCCCGTTACGGCAACGCTTCCAGCCGTCACGAGCATGGGCGCATTGCGCTTTCCGCGCTGGAAAAAGCGCGCGAGCAGGTTGCCGCCGCGACGGGCGCTCATCCGACGGAAGTCATTTTCACGAGCGGCGGCAGCGAAGCCAACAATCTGTTCCTTAAGGGGGCGGGCGCGAGTTTTCGCGAGGGGAGAATTAGCGGCATGGCGGACATGGCGGCAATCGGCGCGACCGAGCATCTTTCTGTGCTGAACGCGGCTCGCCAGCTTCGCGCCCAAGGCTGGCGGCTGATGCAACTGCCGGTTGATGCAAACGGACAAATTCATCCGGCGGATGTGGAAGCAGCCGCCAGAGAGCGCCCCCGGCGCTGGTCGGTCATGCTGGCGAACAATGAAACAGGCGTGATTCAGGATGTCGCGTCAATAGCGGCGCGTGTCCGGGAAATCGCGCCGGATGGCGGCTGGTTTCATACCGACGCGGTTCAGGCGTTAGGCAAAATTCCGGTCAATTTTCGCGCGTTGAATGAAGCGGGCGTTCATGCGCTTACGATTTCCTCGCACAAAATCTACGGCCCCAAAGGCGCTGCCGCCCTGATAATGGATAAACGGCTTGACCTTGCGACGCAGATTGCAGGCGGCGGACAGGAACGAGGACTGCGTTCCGGCACGGAAAACATCGCTGCCATTGTCGGATTCGGAACGGCCTGTGAACTGGCCTCTTCCCGTCTTCTGGAACGCGCCAAAACCCATGAAGCCTTGCGGGAGCGATTAGAGACAAGATTGAAAGCATCGGGCGCGGCTATTTTTGGCGCGGACGCGCCTCGCTTGCCCAACACAAGTTTTTTTGCCTTTCCTTCCGTGGATGGCGAAACTCTGGTCGGCAAGCTGGATCGCGCCGGGTTCGCCATTGCCAGCGGTTCGGCCTGCTCCAGCGAAAAATCCTCTCCTTCGCATGTCCTTCTGGCAATGGGCATCCCCGCCGATCTCGCGCAATGCGCGGTTCGGGTCAGTCTGGGCGACAAAACGAAAGCGGCGGAGATTGAGGGATTTCTGCACGCCATACAAGAGACAGCCGGCAAACTTGGCCGACTGGCTGCCTACGCTCGACTCTAACCTTTGGCAATAACCACTGGAGAGCATGAATGAAACTACCAATTTATCTTGATTATGCCGCGACCACGCCGGTCGACCCACGGGTAGCGGAAAAGATGATTCCCTATCTGACCGCAAATTTCGGCAATCCAGCTTCCCGTTCGCATAGTTTCGGCTGGGAGGCGGAATCCGCCGTGGAAAAAGCGCGGGAACAGGTCGCAGATTTGGTTGGAGCCGATCCGAAAGAAATCATCTGGACTTCTGGCGCGACTGAATCCGACAATCTCGCTATCAAGGGCGCGGCGCATTTTTACGGCAGGGACAAAGGCAAACATCTAATTACCGTCAAGACCGAGCACAAGGCTGTTTTGGACACCATGCGGGAGATGGAGCGGCAGGGGTATCAAGTCACTTATCTTGACGTGCGGGAAAACGGTCTCATTGACCTTGAAGCCTTCAAGGCGGCGCTTACCCCGGACACATGCCTTGCTTCTGTCATGCTGGTCAATAATGAAATCGGCGTCATTCAGCCAATTGCCGAAATTGGCGCGCTCTGCCGTGAAAAAGGCGTGATTTTTCACGTCGACGCGGCGCAAGCCGCTGGCAAGGTCGCCATTGATCTGAAAAATCTGCCGGTTGATCTGATGAGTTTTTCCGCCCATAAAGCGTATGGCCCCAAGGGAATCGGCGCGCTCTATGTGCGGCGCAAACCCCGCGTCCGGCTGGAAGCGGAAATGCACGGCGGCGGGCATGAGCGCGGCTTTCGCTCCGGCACGCTGCCTACCCACCAGATTGTCGGCATGGGCGAAGCATTCGCCCTCGCCCGCGAAGAAATGGCTGCGGAAAATGCCCGGATCGCCGGTTTGCGCGATCGCCTGCTTGCCGGGCTTTCCGGCATTGAATCGGCCTATGTCAATGGCGACCTTGACGCTCGTATACCGCATAACCTGAACGTCAGCTTTGCTTACGTTGAAGGCGAATCGCTGATAATGGCGATCAAGGATTTGGCTGTTTCGTCCGGCTCCGCCTGTACTTCGGCCAGTCTGGAGCCTTCCTATGTGCTAAGCGCTCTGGGGCGCAGCGACGAATTGGCGCATAGTTCCATCCGCTTCTCGCTGGGGCGGTTCACGACCGAAGAAGAAATTGATCATGCCATATCGCTGCTTACGCAAAAAGTCGCCCAATTGAGGGACATGTCTCCGCTTTGGGAAATGGCGCAGGCAGGCATTGATCTCAACACGGTGCAATGGGCGGCGCATTGACTGCGACGCTCTTGCCAAGCGTAAAATATCACTGAACGGAGTTCCCATGAGTTACAGCGCAAAAGTCATTGACCACTACGAAAATCCGCGCAATGTAGGCAGTTTCGACAAGGATGACGCGGATGTCGGAACCGGCATGGTCGGTCAGCCTACCTGCGGCGACGTGATGAAGCTGCAAATCAAGGTCGGTAAGGACGGCATCATTGAAGACGCCCGCTTCAAGACCTACGGTTGCGGTTCCGCCATCGCTTCTTCCAGCCTCGTCACCGAATGGGTAAAAGGCAAGACCGTGGAAGAGGCAATGACAATCAGGAACACCCAGATCGCCGAGGAACTGGCATTGCCGCCGGTCAAAATTCACTGTTCCGTTCTGGCAGAAGACGCCATCAAGGCGGCGGTGGCTGATTACCGGAAAAAACACGGCGAAAATCAGGGAGAATGACATGGCAATCACTCTTACCGAACAGGCGGCGCAGCATGTCGCCAAGTACATTGAAAAGCGCGGCAGGGGCCTGGGGCTTCGCCTGGGCGTTCGTACCAGCGGCTGTTCCGGCATGGCCTACCGGCTGGAATTCGTTGACGAGGCGGAGCCTGACGACGAGATTTTCGACAGCCACGGCGTCAAGGTTTTTGTCGATGCCAAGAGCTTGCCCTATCTGGACGGAACCGAACTTGACTATACCCGCGAAGGATTGAATGAGGGCTTTCGTTTCAATAACCCGAACGTCACCAACCAGTGCGGCTGCGGGGAAAGTTTCAATGTATAGCGGCTGTGAATAAGCGACTATCAGGGGAGAACGCCTTGCTCCCCTGTCCCGCTTGCGGAAGGGGGGGGCGGGGGAGAGGGCGCGGAAGTTGAAGATTCAGGAAGCATCAATTTCAACCTGAAACATTACCCTCTCCCTGCCTTTGGCGTCAAAGCGAGTGGTTAGGCTTTCCCGCAAGGGGGGGGCGGGTATTTTGCCTCTCGTGTGCGACACTTTACAGTCTCTTTATTTACAGTGCCCCATGAAGGAAATGATATGAACCAACTGACTGCTGATTTTTTCACTTTGTTTGCCTTGCCGTCAGCTTTCCGTATTTCGCCTGCAGCGCTGGAAGAGCGTTATCTTGCTCTCCAGCGTGAGGCGCATCCTGACCGTTTCGCTGGCGCGGATGAAAAAACCCGCCGACTCTCCGTACAACTGGCCGCTCGGATCAATGAAGGCTATCAAACCTTGAAGCAGCCGCTATCCCGCGCCCTTTACCTGCTGCAACACCTGGGATGTGATGCTGGTTTGACCGATAGCAGCGCATTACCCGCCGAATTCTTGCTGGAGCAGATGGAATGTCGGGAAGCAGTCGCCCGCGCAAGCGGCAATGCGCCCGGCCTGCAACGCATCCTTGAGAGCCTTGGGCGCGATCTGGAAAATTGCTATGAAACTCTCGGCAGACTTCTGGATGACAAGCAGGATTATCCTGCCGCCGCTGACCTGGCGCAGCGTTTGATGTTTCTGGAAAAGCTCCGCCATGATGCCGATGAAGCCATGTTCGATCTGCAAGACGGAAACCGGAAATCGGATTAGAAAACTTCCTGTTGCGCTTGATTTTGGTTCATGGTATACATAAAAAGTTTTTTTAACAGGAGGGAAAAACAATGTCTTACGTAGAGAAAGTACTGGGCGAGCTGATTGCCAACAATCCCAATCAGCCGGAGTTTCATCAGGCGGCTACTGAAGTTTTGGGTTCTCTGAAGCTGGTG
>WRMF01000001.1 GCA_009777245.1 Betaproteobacteria bacterium | reverse complement strand
ACTTCGGCTCTGTGTCGTTTACTCTTTTTTGTTGTTGTTCGGATGGCGGGGCCGCCCCCCCCCCCCCCCCCCCCCCCCCCCCCCCCCGCAAGAACAGAGGTATTTTTTTCAGTGCGGGAGTTGATGCTATGCACGTCGTCAGCCGCGTAAAAAACAATCCAGAGTACGCTTATCCGGATAATGACATATATCTGTTGCCGGTGGCTGGCATGGATATAATATTGGAAGAAACTGAATTGTTTTATGAAATGACTACGGTTTTGCATCGTCACGCAGAGCGTGTTGCTAATGTATATAACTGGAAAGTGCTGCCTGTCTCCACAAATATTAGGCATCATTTAACCGATGATTGTCGTTTGTCATGGTCAGAGCATACTCACATTTCCGCGTTGGCATCGGTTGCAAATGCGCTGGCTAAAGGGTTTGATTGCGTATACGTTGGATCCACTGTACAAGTTAATTACTTGCGCCCATTTGGCACTTCATTAACATTGGATTATCTCTGGGGAGGCGATATTAATCTCTTTAACATTGGCTCAGAATGCTTCCGTCTTGATAAAATAAGAGAAATGTCAGCTCACTCTGAATTGATTGAAAATATTCGGTGCTGTTTTATGTACGCAACCGTCAATCCGCCTAATTGTGGGCGTTGCCATAAATGTTTGTGGACGTTGTGTACATTAGAGGCCGTGAATAAACGTCATCTAACCTCCGCTATTTTCCCGCCTATAGGATATGATGAATTATGCGCGCTTGTAACAAAAGTCAAAATTAATTTTGACTGGTATATGATACCAGAATGGAAGGTTGTTGAAGCCGCCTTGACCGAAAATCCTGAAAAAGAGAAATTGGCAAAAGCCATTCATCATGCCGTTAACAAGGCAAAGACGAGACGATTCTGGCGTAAAATCAAAAGCATTCCTGCCGTGAAATCACTATCTTTAAAGATTCAAATGCTGTTGTCAAAGACGAGACAGTCCTGGCATAAAATCAAAAGCATTCCTGCTTTGAGATCACTGAGTTTAAAGATTCAATTATGTTTATCAAAGCGGAAACGCGACAAATTCATGTCTGCCGAACACTAATGCCGCTCTTGAGCTTTTCAAAAAACATCCAAGGAACTCAATATGACAACTAATTCCAATTGCAACTCTAGCGGCGCCGAAAAAATTTTGCAAGCGAGCAAACGCCCGTTTTCAGGCAAAATAAAAGCATTGGAGCAGTTCAAAATGTGGCGATCAATCAAGGACAAAGTTGACGCCCTTTATGGAGTTACCAGTGAAATAGGCAAATACGCTGACTCCCAATTTAGATACCGCCGTCTGAAGTGCTTTTTTGGGGGGGGTGTTGTAAAACTTCTACGAGTCAAAAGGCCAAATTTTCCTCGCATGTTGAACGTGTTTGGGCAATTGGTCGGCATTGATCTTGCGCAGGAAATCCAATCTACCGAAGAAGCATTGGTCATTGACGGCATCAAATTTCCCCATCCTCTGAATGAAAAGGACAAATTCATATTTGAGCACGAGCTGGCGGATGTGGTGTTTCCGAGTTATTTCAAGCGAAAATCAGGGAATTTTAACCTTGCCGCCGTTGAATCTTATTGCGCTGTTTTTAAAGATCAGCCGATAGCCTTTTTTGAGGGGCCTTACGAGTATGAGAATGTCTCTATGGCAGAGGGTGATATTGTCTTCGATTGCGGCGCGAACATGGGATTATTTTCCGCCGTGGCAAGTCGCTATGGATGCAGGGTTTTTGCGTTTGAGGCCATTCCTGATATCATAGATAATTACCTGTCGAAAACTGCGAACATGAACGGGAGTATCGAGGTGTGTAATTTTGCGGTTTGGGATAAGGAAGAAATGCTGGAATTTTCTTTTCTGCTTGATAATTTTGGAGGATCAAGATGTGATCAGTTGCTCCGCAAAATTGATTTTAAAGAGCGCCGCAAACAATTTACTGTTCCAGCAATTACACTTGACGCTTTTGTTGAAAGAAACGGTATCAGGCGTGTTGATTTCATCAAGGCCGACATTGAGGGCGCGGAGCGGAACATGTTGCTCGGCGCGAGAAAAATTCTCAAGGAATTTGCGCCTAAGCTCTCGATCTGCACATATCATTTGCCTGACGATCCGGAAGTGCTACGCGAGATCATCATGGAGGCGAATCCGAAGTATCAAATTGTTGAGAAGTTCAAGAAGATGTACGCCTATGTTCCCTGAGGAAATTCTTCATTCCAAAGCCTTTTTTAATCTGTCAAGATATATATGCATGGCTTCGTCCGTGATGGTCGAATCCTTTTCTATTTGCGCCAGCGCATCATCCGAACGAATAGAGGCGGAGCCTGTGATTACATCCGGTAAAATGTTTCTTTTCCGATATTCTTCCACGCTTTTTGTCCAGTAATGGTTTATGCGGATTTCCGGATGCGGCAATATTTCCTGTGAACTCAGAGGGTATCGGTTCTCAAAGAAATTGATGCCGTCCTGCGTGATCGTATCGCCCAAGCAAAGTGTGAAAATGTGCGCCGATCTAACACTCTTGACCAGGCGCGGATTTACGATAGCTTTGTGCTCATGCCGTGTCAATGGCATGCATTTAGTATAGTGCTCAATTACCAAGCCTTCCGGTCTCACCACGTGTCCGCTTGTGCCGAACATTATCCAAGGCGACAGAATTTGCTGACCGTTCGGAAACTGTTTTTTTATCCGGCGTATGGCATCGGGAATAGTCCCCCCACTTTCCGGAACCAGAAACTCATCCGTATCAATTACCGCCAGCCATCTGGCAGAGTAGCTGTATCGGCGGAATCCATCCGCATACATCTCCAGTTGCTGCTTTACACCTCGCCAAAATTTGTATTCCACTATGCCCTCGTCAACATAAGGCTGCAAAATTTCCCGCGTGTTGTCGGTAGATTCATTGTCGTAAATAAAAAATTTCTCGACTCCGACCAAGCGATGGTATTCAATCCATTCACGAATATACAAACCTTCATTTTTGGCGCATAACATGGCGGCTAAAAACGGTTTGTTCTTGCAGAAAATATTGAATAGCTTATCCATCATTATTTTGGGAATGGTTCTTTTTTTATCAATCTTGATGTTTGTGGTCAGCCTTGGAGAATGCAGGCACGCCATATCCAACGCTTGGTAACCGTGCCCAGAAAGTCCTGCTGCCAAAAGGCAGGCGATCACGCCGCCCGACACAAGGAATAATTTATCTTTTGAATGCGCTAGACATTCCGACAGAACATTATCATATTCGTCATATATGTACGATGATGATTGAAAGTTGACATACGTGCGCGATTTCACATTTCTGAACATATCCTCGTCGAAAACCAGGCGACAGTTATTGGGCATTACGAATACCACATCGCGGTCGCTCCAGATGTCGGTTAATTCTTTTACTGAAATTTCATGAAACGCCGATTTATGCGTAAAGAAAGAATTTCCATACAACGGGCAATTTAGTAGTGGCTCTAGAGCTACCCACATATTCAGCCAATAATCTTGCCAGAAAGAAAGATCCTTATAATGCCTTTCTACATTGCCATATTGTGGATTGAATGGCGGAATAGAGAGTATCAGCTTGCCGTCACTAGGCCGCGTCAATATTTCATGTAGACGGCGGGACACTTTAGCATACTGGGGCATTCGATACAACGCTGTATTAAATTCCACCTCGCTAAAACGGGCAAGGCTTGCCCCCGCCTTAATCCTGACCAGCATTTCCTCAAACGTCATGATCCTTGGGAATGCGGATTCGATCTCCGAGAGTCGCGCCCGTTCCGCAGCGGATACTCGCTGAGTTCTATGCAAGAATTTCTTAAACTTCTTTCGCAGTCCCATTGAAAAATCTCCTGATGGTTTCGTCTTTTGCAATCAATGATGCTACTTCATCCATGCATAGGTTGCCGACAAATTTATCGTATTCGCTGTCCATGTCCAAAGAGTCGTCCTTGAATCCATCCCAGACATGGCGCCAATGCGCTCCCATTTCTTTGTCTGGCGCAATGTTGTGTTCATATGCCGCGCCGCATGTCAGCATTTTCCGTTTGAAATGCTCTCGCCCGCGGCTGTTGAAATGGCATATCATGACATCTTCTGATTCGCGCGGCTTGTGCCTTATTACCATATCCGCGTCATGATTCCCTTGGTGAATATGCACGTATTCCTTAGCGCGGACTATAACTTTTGGCGGGTGTTGTTTGAACTGATGATATTTGCCCAGGCGACCGGATTCGATAAGTTTTGCAGCCAAGGGTTCAGGCAAATTTTTCTTGATTAAACTGGTGTTGTCAATCCAATCGCCGCCGTTGTCCAGCATATTGTGCATCTGGACGAACAGCATGTTTGCAGGACTATTGGCAATTTCCGCCTTCAGGTCGCCCGATTGCGGATACCAGAATTCATCCGCGTCGGCATTTATGATCCAGTCGGCATGATATTTATGCCTTGCCAATGAAGCCATGCGGTGCACCCATTCGGACTGGCTGTAGTCTTGGCCGGGTTCGTCAATGATGTCCAGAATCCAGCCCTTATCCTTGTACTCTTGCAAAATTTCGCGGGAGCCGTCGGTTGACATATTATCCGTCACGATAAAGCCGTCAACGCCCATTGCCTTGTGAAACTTGAGGTTGTGTCCGATTATGTCGGCCTCATCCTTAACCAGCAGGGTCATTATCAATTTGGGTTTTTCAATCCTTGGGTAATCAGGAATGGATAGCCGACCGAGCTTTTTCCGGTATCTCCTTTCTGACCGTAGCTTGACAAAAGCCAGATAGAGACAAGCCGCCCATGATAGCCTGACGCTAGACCGCCTCCCGCTGAACAACGTGGAATGCTTTTTTCGCATGTATCTTTTAAGCCGTGCACAGACATCTTTCGGGATCGTTCTAAGCATGGAACCTGGCGCAACTCGGTAATAAAACAGGGTTTTAGGAATGCGATAAAAATTCCTCCCTTCCGCAATAAAATTCAGCCAAAATTCCCAGTCTTCCAGACCGCCCTTCATATTGGAGTCATACCCGCCGTACCTTTCCCAATCAGATTTTTTATAGAGCGCACTACATACGACGGCATTCGCATAGATCATATTCTCCCGTGTCGGCAGCGGCAGCTTGAACAAACCTTCCTGTGTTACGAACAGTTCCGTTTCGGAATGTATGACATCGCCCAGACCAAGCCTCGCGGCGGCGAAAAGCTCAGATAAAGCATCGGGCGAAATTTTATCGTCATCATCCAGAGGAAAAATATATTCACCGCGAGCAGCCGCTATCCCGTTATTCCTCGCCGCAACCAAGCCGCCGTTCTGCTGATCCAGAACCCTGATCCGTTGATCACGCTCCGCATAACCACGCGCCACATGAAGTGAATTGTCCGTGCTGCCGTCATTCACTATCACCAGCTCCCACTCCGTAAACGTCTGAGCCAGTACGCTCTCTATCGCCTCGCCGACAAGATGCGCCCGATTAAATAACGGCATGATAACGGAAATTAACGGTGCGTTGCCCTGCATTCTCTACTCACGCTTTATGAAAAAGCGGAAGTATACCTTCAATTCTCAAAGGCATGGCATTTTATTATAATTTCCGTAAATAATAATCCTTTTGGTTTCGCCGCAGGTGGCTTCGCCGTTAGCCAACCCTAGAGCAGTTTTAATTTAATCCTGTACAGCAGATATGGTTTTTTGCTGGATTCCCGCCTACGCGTTCATTTCGAGTGGAAAGGTTGGAATAGTGGGAGCAGCAGGCACGCTGCCACAGTAGAGAAAACATGACCACATTTCAGGCGTCATTCCCGCGTAGGCGGGAATCCAGAATGGATGCATCCGCTTAAACCGGAGCCGCTCTAAACAACTATACTCATTCTTTTGTCTGTCAATTTTTTTGTATTCAGCATGAGGAAGCCAGAACAGCCTTTGCGTTCCTCTGGCGTTTCAATATGGTAACGCCGCTCCTGTCCTGTTCTGGAAACTTGTCGTCGCCGCCAACGCCATACTGGATTCCCGCCTGCGCGGGAATGACGAGTGGGCAAGCGGGAGAAGGAACGGGGGAGAGGGCAGGGGTTAAGATTCTGGAAACATGAATTTGAGTCACCCCTGCCTGAAGGCAGGGGATTCCTCGACACAGGTTAGAGAGCCTCAATGCTCCACAAAACAAATGTCTCGCTCACCTAGCCATAAATGGCAAAGATTGCGCTTAACAAGTGTTCAGCATGAGGCAGAAGCCAGAGCCGCCGAGAGTTCTTCCTGCGTGGCTACAGCCGCGCCGAGTTTGCCGACAACAATGCCGGCGGCGCAGTTGGCGACATGAACGGCGTCCGACCAGGAAAATCGCGCGGCGCGCAAGGCGGCCAGAACGGCAATGACCGTATCGCCCGCGCCGGAAACATCAAACACCTCCCGCGCTATCGCGGCCTCATGCCGCACATGCGCTTCCGTAAACAGACTCATCCCCTCTTCGCTGCGGGTAATCAAGAGAGCTTCCAGGCCAAGCTGGCAACGCAAAGCCTCCGCTTTTTCAGCAAGCTCTTCTTCGTTCAACCAACGCCCGACAACTGCGCGAAACTCGCTTTTGTTCGGAGTGATAACAGTAGCGCCCCGGTAGCGGGAAAAATCATCGCCCTTGGGGTCAACCAGCACAGACTTTTCCGCCTCCCGCGCCAGACGGATCATCTCAGGAATATGGGTCAGGCCGCCCTTGCCGTAATCGGAAAGAATAACGGCGTCGCACCCGGAAATCAGACGTGAAAATTCCGCCAGCTTGGCGTTCAGAATTTCATGGGAAGGCGTGGTTTCAAAGTCAACCCGCAAAAGTTGTTGCTGTCTGCCGATAACGCGCAGCTTGACGGTGGTCTCAATACTGGCGTCAACCTGCAAGTGGGCGTCAATTCCGGCGTCCGCCAAAAGATGGGCAAGTGATCCGGCTGCTTCGTCCTCGCCTACGACAGAAAGGAGCGCGGCGGAAGCGCCCAGCGCGACGACATTTTTCGCCACATTGGCCGCGCCGCCCAGACGTTCTTCCTGTCGCTCGATTTTAACGACCGGCACCGGGGCTTCCGGGGAAATACGGCTGACTTCGCCAAACCAGTAACGGTCAAGCATGGCATCGCCGACAACAAGGAGCCGGACGGAAGCAAGTTCGGCAAAATCAGGACACATGGCGTTTAACAACATCCGATTCTTCCGCGCGGCGCGGCGGATATGTCTCCCAGCCGCCGCAGGCCGGACAACGCCAGTAAAACTGGCGGGCGCGAAAACCGCACTGCTCGCAACAATAACGAGCAAGCCGATTGGTATAACTTTGCAGAATAGCGCGGGAAAGCGTCAAGTCGTCCCGTCTTTCCGGTTCGGTAACCAAAGGAAGACGCGCGTCAATCAGCTTTTCCAGACCCAACAAGGTAGGATTGCGCTTCAATTCGGCGCGCACCAGACGAAAAGCCGCTTCATTACCATGCGCGGCAAGCTCCAGTTGATAAACAGAATCCAGAAGATCAAGCGATGGATAATTTTCCAGCCAGGCGCGAAGCTCAGCCAATGCTTCTTCCTGTCTGCCAAGCTGACGACTGGTTTCAAGCAGGCGCTGCGCGACCAGAGCAAGATAGGCGGGATTTTGCCGCTCAATGTCCCGCCAGATGACTATTGCTTCTTCCGGCGCGTTTTGCCGCGCCGCGACCTCTCCCGCAAGAATGCTGGCGCGCACGCATGGCCGATGAACGCTTCTGGCATTCTCCAGACTGGTCGTCGCCGCTGCGAAGTTGGAACGGGACAATTCACGCTCGGCAATCTCGCAATGAAATTGAGCGATGATTTTGTCGGCATAAGGATCGGTTGATTCGCCCGCGATTTGAATGGCTTTTTCCCACTCTTTTTCAATCTGGTAAATTTCCAGAAGTTGCCGTTCCGCCTCTTCGCGCAGCGAGGAATCCCTTAGTTTGACGAAGACCGCTTCAGAGCGGTCAAGGAGTCCGGCCTTCAAATAGTCCTGCCCCAATTCAAAAAGGGCTTGCAGGTTGACTTCCCTGCCGAGATCCTCTCGCTCAATCAGGCTCTGGTGCATCCGAATCGCGCGTTCCGTCTCCCCGCGCCGCCGAAACAGGCCGCCAAGGGCAAAATTGAGTTCCACGGTATCGTTTTGGGCGACTGCAAGAAAGGCGTCAATGGCCTTGTCCGGCTGTTCGTTCAGAAGAAAGTTCAACCCCTGAAAATAGGAGCGGGGCAACTCCCGCGATTGGCGCACGACATGGTGAATGTCTACCCGCGCGGCAAGCCAGCCCAGCGCGAAAAAAAGAGGTATCAGCAGTAGATACCAGTAAGATTCGATTTCCATCAGGATTTACGCCTCGCCCAGAACGGAAAGACAGAAAAGCCGGAACGCGGCGAATCAGGCGCGACATCCGGCGCGGGCGGAGCAAGGGCGCGATCGGCAGAGGCAAGCTGTTCCAGCTCGCCCCGCAACCTTGCCGCCTCGCGCCGCGCCCTGAAAAATGGCTTCAGCATGGCCAGCGCCCCCAGTACAACGCCCAGAACAAGAGCAATCAAAAGGAGCAGGGAGAGAGGAAGCTCCCAGGTGACAAGGAAAAAGTCGAGCGACACATCCACCGTGTTTCTCAGAGCGAAAACAAATAAAAAGAGAAACGCCAGAAGGCGAAACGTCCAAGTCAGAAAACGCACGATAATTCTCCGAAACAGGAACGATTAGCCGCCCTGGAGCGGTTTTTGTTCAAGTTTGTATACCTTCTCCCGACCTTTGGCTGCGCCGCGAGCGGGAGAGGGGTCGGGGGAGAGGGATGGCACGTCGTGACGCGCATACTTGCTTGTATCTAAAACGCTCTAATCTATCACAGACCATGAACTGCGTCTGGGATGGGGATCTACCCGTTCCCGCAGTTTTTTGCCCGCCTTGAAGTGGGGCGCCCATTTTTCGGGAACGTACACCTGTTCGCCGGATTTCGGGTTACGCCCCGTGCGCGACGGGCGATGATTCAGGGAAAAAGTCCCAAATCCCCGAATCTCAATGCGCCATCCTTTCATGAGAGCGTCCGTCATGGTTTCGAGAATGGCATTAACCGCCTCGTCCACATCCTTTGCGCCCAGATTGGGAAAACGCTCGAAGAGGTGGACGATAAGCTCTGATCTGGTCATGGCCGTCAGGTTTGTTGGGTCAGTTTGGCTTTCAGAAGCGCGCCCAGGTTGGTAGTACCGGCAGAGCCGGAATCCGCAGCGGCTTTTTGCATGGCTTCGGCATGTTCGGCCTGATCCTTGGCTTTGACGGAAAGACTGATCGAACGGGTCTTGCGATCCACGTTGGCAATCATCGCCTCCACGGAGTCGCCAACTTTAAGAACCAGGGAGAGGTCTTCGATGCGCTCACGAGAGTAATCGGAAGCGCGAAGATAACCTTCCACCTCTCCATCCAGAGAAATGGTAGCGCCCTTGGCATCAACGGATTTTACCGCGCCTGTGACTATCGAGCTTTTCTCATGGGTGGCGATGTAGTTGGTGTAAGGGTCTCCCTCCAGTTGCTTGATGCCCAGAGATATACGCTCCTTGTCCACGTCAATGGCCAGAATAATGGCTTGCGTCTCGTCACCCTTCTTGAAGTTGCGGATGGCTTCTTCGCCGGTAAGATTCCATGCGAGATCGGAGAGATGCACCAGACCGTCAATCCCGCCGTCAAGACCGATGAAAATGCCAAAGTCGGTGATGGACTTGATCGCGCCGGAAACCTTGTCCCCTTTCTTGAAATTATGGCTGAATTCCTCCCAGGGGTTCGGCTGGCATTGCTTCATGCCCAACGAGATTCGGCGACGTTCTTCGTCAATCTCAAGAATCATGATTTCGACTTCATCGCCTAATTGCACTACCTTGGACGGATGGACATTCTTGTTTGTCCAGTCCATTTCGGAGACGTGCACCAGCCCTTCGATGCCTTGTTCTATTTCCACGAACGCGCCATAGTCGGTAAGGTTCGTCACCTTGCCGAACATGCGGGTAGTGGCGGGATAACGGCGGGCAATACCGACCCAGGGGTCTTCGCCCAATTGTTTTAGGCCAAGGGAGACGCGATTTTTTTCCACGTCGAACTTCAGCACCTTGGCTTCAAGCTCGTCGCCCACATTCAGCACTTCGGAAGGATGGCGAATGCGCCGCCAGGCAAGATCGGTAATGTGCAGGAGACCGTCAATTCCGCCCAAATCCACAAACGCGCCGTAATCGGTGATGTTCTTGACGGAGCCTTTGACGATGGCTCCTTCTTTCATGCTCTCCAGAAGTTTTTCGCGCTCTTCGCCCACCGAGGCTTCAAGGACGGCGCGGCGGGAGAGGACGACGTTGTTGCGCTTGCGATCGAGCTTGATAACCTTGAATTCCAGGGTTTTGCCTTCGTAAGGCGTGGTGTCCTTGATGGGACGCATGTCGACAAGTGAGCCGGGCAGAAAGGCGCGAACGCCGCTTGTCATGACGGTAAGGCCGCCCTTCACCTTGCCGGTGATGGTGCCGGAAACCAGGGAATGATCGTTTAGCGCCTGCTCAAGAACGTTCCAGGAGGCAATACGCTTGGCGCGGTCGCGGGAAAGGCGGGTTTCGCCATGACCGTCTTCCAGGGATTCAATGGCGACCTGAACGAAATCACCGATTCGGACTTCGATCTCGCCCTGATCGTTCAAAAATTCTTCAACAGCGATGTAAGATTCGGATTTCAGGCCGGCGGTGACAACAACGAAATTCTGGTCAACGCGCACCACTTCGGCAGTGATGACTTCGCCCGGGCGCATTTCCTGGCGGGCTGCGCTTTCTTCAAAAAGTTTGGCAAAAGATTCCATGAGGAGAAAGATAAAGGGGCTGCAAGGCAGCGGTCAGGTTGAACAAAGTCGGAACAGGGATTGCCCCGCGCCGACAACTAACCCTCCGAAGATCGGAAGGTCTTGAATAATAACGCAAAAAATACTTACCGATCAAATGGTTATTGCGAAAATCGGCCTTTTTGCCGAAAGTGTTGTGGAAGCCGCCCTATCGGCGGCGCAGGAAATATTCAAACAATCCGTTTTCTTCTTTTTCGGCCAGGAGCGTGTTGCCGGTCTGTTCGGCAAAATCATGAAAGTCGCGGCGCGATCCGGGGTCGGTGGCAAGAACGCGCAAAATCTGTCCGCTCTCCATAGCGACGAGCGCCTTTTTCGCGCGCAGAATCGGGTGCGGGCAGTTCAGCCCGGAGGCATCCAGTTCACAGTCGAAATTCATCCCGATTGCCTCTGAATCCTATCCGCCTGAAACCGAGGCGCGGGTTGCTTCCTGTTGTCTTCTTTTCAGGTCGCGCAAACGGGCGTCAATGGAGGAGGCGCGGTAGAAATCATTGCCCGGGGACTTCTGCGCCAATTCCAGTTGTTCAATGGCGGCGGGAAGCGCGCCCTCCAGCAAGAAGGCTTCCGCTAGAGCCTGATGCTGCGCGCCGCCATGTCCGGCCTCTGCGTTGGCCAAAGCGAGGAGCCGGTACATGCGGGCATCCTGATTGTGCTTGCGGATTGATTGTTCCAGAAAATGCAATGCTTCCCCGGCGCGCCGCGCGTGAAGCAGGCTTTCCGCATAGCTATAGGAGATCGCCCGTGCTTCGGGGAAACGCGCGCTGGCGGATTTGAACGCGGCAAGACCGCCTGCAATGTCGCCTCGCTTGACCTTGGCCTCGGCGTAGAGGCGCTCAAGGAGAGGAGATTTCTCTTCCTTGATTGCGGGCAGAAGAGTGTTTTCCACCGCTAACCAATCATTTTGCCTGGCCTTTGCGACGGCAAGGCCATAGCGGTTTTCCAGAATGTTTCGGGTTTTCAGAAGCTCTGAAAAGCGCTTGACAGCCTCGTTCGGCGTACCGCGCATGGCGTCAAGGCGGGCGCGAATCAGGCGAAACTCCAGGCTGTCCGGGCGCTGCCGGTAGGGCAACGCCATCTCGCGGTTTTGCATATCGGAAATACGCTCGGTGGTGAGCGGGTGGGTACGCAGATAGACCGGCGCGTTGTTTTCATAAGCGCGGGTTGCCTGTTGCAGCCGACTGAAAAAGGACGACATGCTGCGCGCATCGAAACCGGCTTTTTCCAGAGTTTGTAGGCCGATCCGATCCGCTTCGCGCTCAAACTCGCGGGAATAGCCCAGTTGCGCCTGAATCGCGCCCGCAGTGCCGGTTGCGATAGCGGCGCCCGCCATGTCCGGGCTTGAATGGGCGGCGAGAATCGCTATCGCCATAGCGAGCAGGGCGGCGGTGGAAAGTTGTTGCTGGCGCGTGATGCTGCGCGCCAGATGCCGTTGAGTGACGTGCGCGATTTCATGCGCCAGAACGCCGGCTAGTTCGGATTCATCACGCACTGTGAGAATCAGGCCGGAATTGACTCCGATAAAGCCGCCGAAGGTGGCGAAGGCATTGATCATCGGGTCGCTCAAGGGGAAGAAGTAAAAGCCGATGCCAGGGTCAGGACTGGCGGCGGCAAGCCGATTGCCCAGATTATTCAGGTAGGCTTCCACTTCCGGGTCGTCAAGATAGCTTGGTTCTTTCTGGCGAATCTCGTTCATGATTTCCTGCCCGATTCTTCTCTCGGCCTGCGGCGAAATAAGCGCGCTCGCGGCGTCGCCCAGTTCAGGCAGGGAGTCGCTGCCCCAAGCTTGCGCGAACGCTGCGCCATGTATAAGACAAATGGCGGCGACCGGCAAACGGAAAAATCGTAAGAAGCGCATGGAAACCACAGATTTGGCGAAAGAGAAGATGATAACTCCCTATTTGTTTTCAGCCAAGAATCGTATACAGCGGTTTCTGCCAATAACGCGCCCTCTCACTGCTTTCGGCCACACTCTCCCGCGAGCGGTAGAGGGGAATTATGCCATCTGTTATTCCAGCGCGTACTCCAACTCTTCCGTCATTCCCGCATGCCTGTACCCGCCTTCGCGGGAATGACGTATGATTGGATGCGGGAGAAAAAATTGCCGTCTGCAAAACCCAAAGACAGGGAGAGGGCGCGTAAAATGTACTCACCGCTCCAAGGCGGGAGTAACTCAAAACAAAAAACCCGCCCTTTGCGGGGCGGGCGGCGGATCATTCTGGCGATCAGGCTTGTTGGATATTTGACGCCTGCTTGCCTTTCTGGCCTTGTACTACCTCGAACGAAACCTTGTCCCCTTCTTTCAGGGTTTTGAAGCCGTTCATGTTGATGTTGGAAAAATGAGCGAACAGATCTTCGCTGCCATCGTCTGGGGTGATGAAACCAAAGCCTTTGGAGTCATTGAACCACTTAACCGTGCCGGTTGCCATATTTACTGCTTCCTACAAAAAAACAAAAAACGCGAAACGAGAATTTCGCCAACCCGTTTTGACTCCAGGTACCGATGCTTCATAGCGTGGCGATACATCTTGAATCCAAACTTCGCGCAGTTTACGCCCATCTATCCAGTCGTCAAGCCCTTTTCGGCAATTTCTGGCAAGAAAGTAGCGAAAAAAGCATATTTGCCAATGTTTTTGTTGTTTTGCGTCGCCTGAAAGCCGGTCATTCCTCGACACGAGTTCATTTCTTGAACATCCGCCAGCCGGAAATCATTGTGGAGATAATCGAGTGCTGGCTTAAAACTTCTTCCCTTAGCGCGGCGTAGATATGCACTGCGGCAAAAGTCATCATGAGCCACATGCCGAGACGATGCCATGTATGGGTTTGCTGTCCGCCGCCAAGGAGCGGTACAACCCAACCGAAAAGCCAATCACCGGGGCCGCCGCTACCATATGCTTCCACGTAAAGTCCAAAGCCGGTCAGGATCATCCCGAAAGCCAGAATGGAGAAAAAGAAAAACATCATCAAATGCGCCATCGGGTTGTGTCCGATGTACTTCTTGGGGGTATGCTCCAAAAACAAATACCAGCGTAGCGCAAACCATACTTCTTTCCACCATCTCGGATTGGTTACGGGCAGGATGAAAATCTGCCGTGCATGGTGGTTGCCGACAAAAGCCCAGTATACGCGGGCGATAAGACCGAAAGCAAAAACATAAGCGGCAATGTAATGGGTGTAACGCAGGTAGCCCATCAGGTAGTAATCCGCCGCCTCGCCGGTCAAGGTCGGGAGAGGCGTGCCGATCATGTAGCCGGTGACGGCAAGCACAATCATGACTATGGCGTTGACCCAATGCCATATGCGAAGCGGCGACTCATAGACGTAAATGGAGTAAACCTTGTGTCCATGCTGTTGGACTACCTGAATGTCGTGATGTGAAAGCATGGTTTTGTCCTTTCAACGGCAAAGCGCCTAGCGCACCTTGACCGTGGCCATTTCCTGCCCGTCCGGGCTTATCACATGGCTGGCGCAGGCAAGACAAGGGTCAAAGGAATGCAGGGTTCGCAGAATCTCCAGCGGCTCGTCGGCCTTTGCCAGCGGCGTGTCGAGAAGGCTTGCCTCGAACGCGCCAATCTGTCCGTTGGGGCAGCGCGGCGAGCCGTTCCAGGTGGTAGGCACAACACACTGATAAGCGTCAATTTTGCCGTTTTTGATCTTGATCCAATGACCCAGCGCGCCGCGCGGCGCTTCGGTAAAGCCAACACCCTGCGCTTCGGCAGGCCAGGCGCCGGGATTCCATTTGCTGATGTCGGCGGTGTTGGTATCGCCTGCCTTGAGATTTCTTAGCAAGCGGTCGAACATCTGTTGTTGCAACCTGGCGCAGTAGAGCGTCTCAATGCCGCGCGCGGCGGTGCGTCCCAGGGTGGAGAAAAGGGCAGTGACCGGCAGGTTCAGCTTTTTAAGCACGTTATCAATAGTCTCCTTGATGAAGGGGTAACGCGCCGGTTGTTGGTACGCCATGACCATCCGCGCGAGGGGGCCTACTTCCATCGCGTTGCCGCGCCAGCGCGGAGCCTTGATCCATGAGTATTTCCCGGCTTCATCAAGAGCCTCGATCCGTGTTTTGCTGCCCTTGGTATTGGGGCCGAGCGAAAAATCGGGGTCGGTCACGCCGTCAAAAGGATGCAGACCCCGGCTCTCGTCCGGGTATTTGTACCAGGAATGGGTGACGAATTCCTGAATCTGCTCCGGATCGGCAAGATTGACCGGGTGGATCTCGCCAAGATTACCGCCGATGATCGCGCCGCGCGGCAGGAGCAGGTTTTCAGGGGAATGGTCATTGGCGCGGTCGGGAATGTCGCCGTAGGACAAAAGCGCCTCGCCCGCGATTCCGCCGCCGTAGAGCCAATCCTTGTAGAAAGAGGCGATGGCGAGAAGATCGGGGATATAGACCTGCTCAACGAAGGTCGCGCACTGGTCAATGATGCTTTTGACGAGATTCAAGCGTTCCATGTTGAGCGCGCCGACCGCGCCGGTTCCTTGCAGGTTGATGGGACAGGGCACGCCGCCTACCAGCCAGTTCGGGTGCGGATTCTTGCCCCCGAAGACGGCATGAACCTTGACAATTTCCTTTTGGAAGTCAAGCGCCTCCAGATAATGGGTGAAGGCGAGCAGATTGGCTTCCGGCGGCAACTTGTAGGCGGGATTGCCCCAATAGGCATTGGAGAAGATGCCCAGTTGCCCGCTGTCCATGAACTTTTGCAGGCGGCCTTGCACATCGCGGAAATATCCGGGCGAAGACAGCGGCCAGGAAGAAATGCCTTGCGCCAATTCGGAAGTCTTTTTCGGATCAGCCTTCAGCGCGGAGATCACATCAACCCAGTCAAGCGCATGCAGATGATAGAAGTGCACTAAATGATCATGGGTTATCAGGTTAAGCTGCATGATGTTGCGGATCAAGTGGGCGTTTTCCGGAATCTGGATGGAAAGCGCGTCTTCGACTGCCCGCACGGAAGTAAGCGCGTGCGTGCCGGTGCAGACGCCGCAGATACGTTCGGTGAATGCCCAGGCGTCGCGCGGGTCGCGCCCTTTCAGGATAACTTCCAGACCGCGCCACATGGTTCCGGTGGAGACGGCATTTCGAATTACGTTGTTTTTGTCCAGATTCACTTCCACCCGCAAGTGTCCCTCGATGCGGCTGACCGGATCGACTACGAGGCGGCGACCGGAGTTGTCGAGTTTGAATTTCTCGCTCATGCCGTTTCTCCCTGTTTTTTGGAACTACGGATGCGGGTCAAGGCGGTAATTGCCGCGTGCGCCGCAATGCCTGCGCCCGTGCCGATGGCTATGGCTTTGCCGATTGTGTCGGCGCTGGCCTCGATGCCGAATTGGTGGATGCCTGTTACCCGATCATAGAAACTGCCCTTGTCCCAGAATCCGTCTTCCGAGCAGCCGAGGCAGCCGTGACCGGACTGGACAGGCCAGGAAACGCCGCCGTTCCAGCGCATTGACGAGCAGGCGTTGTAAGTGGTCGGCCCCTTGCAGCCCATTTTGTACAGGCAAAAGCCCATTCGGGCGGGATCGTCATCCCATTTTTCGACGAATTGCCCGGCGTCGAAATGCCCGCGCCGATAGCATTTATCGTGGATGCGCTGCCCGTAAAACATGCGCGGACGCCCTTGCCGATCCAGCGACGGTATATGCTCGAATGTCAGAAGGTAAGTTATCACGCCGGTCATGACCTCGGCGATGGGCGGACAGCCCGGCACATTGATGATAGGCTTGTCGCGGATTACTTTCTTTATGGGAGTGGCCTGGGTCGGATTGGGGCGCGCGGCTTGAACGCAGCCGTATGAGGCGCAGGAACCCCAGGCGATGACGGCTTTTGCGTCGGCGCATGTTTCCTTTAACTTTTCCACGAAAGACCGTCCGCCCTGGATACAGAACATCCCGTTCTCGCCCAGAGGCGGATTGCCCTCCACCGCGACGATGTAATTGTCCTTGTATTTTTTCCTGACCGTCTCGATTATTTCTTCCGCTCGCTGACCGGCGGCGACCATCAGGGTGTCGTTGTAGTCGAGCGAGAGCATGGAAAGAACCACGTCGCTGGTCAAGGGGTGAGCCGAGCGGATGAAGGATTCAGTGCAGCAGGTGCACTCCAGACCGTGCAGCCACAGGACAGGAATGCGTGGTTTTGTCTCCATCGCCTTTGCGATTTGTGACGCCGCGCCTGCGGAAAGACCGAGCGAAGTCGCGGTCAGGCTGCAAAATTTCAGAAAGCTGCGTCGGGTGATGCCCTTGCGACGCAACGCTTCGTAGAATGTTTCTGTCATGACGTTTCCCTGTATGTTAGGGTGTAAACACGCATCAGGCGCAATCCTTGTCATTGAGTCACCCCTGCCTGCAGGCAGGGGATTCCTCGATACGGTCTTGGGGAGCCTTCGGCTCCCTGTTACGCTTTGTCTCGCTTCTCTCCGCCATAAATGGCGGAGAGAAGCGGGACCCGTGTTCATGGCGAGGCAATCGAGATTCGCGTTCAGGCGTCCCCCAATCTGGAGCCAGGGTGACTAACCATGCCTCATTATTACACGAAGCGAAGGGGATGTGAATTTTCCTTTAATCGGCGGGTTTTTCGCTTCGGGAAAGGGGAGCTTTTGAAAGTGGAACTTTTTCCGGCAAGCGGGGATGCAAGTCGGTAAGGCTACGGCTCCCACTTCCAGCCCATGCGCAACACCAAACCCAGAGCAAGCAGGCTTTTCAGAAGGTAGAGGGAGCTGGAAATGCCGTGCCAGGCGACAAAGCGGTCGCGTAGCGGACTGTCCATAACGCCAAGCGGCAGGGCATCCAGCTTCATTTGTGCCATCGTCGGCTGAATCCCGAAAAGGTTGACGGCAGTCAGGATAAGCATCAGAGCGATTAGCCAGAGAGCCAAAGTTCTCCAGACACGCCTTTGCCGGACGAAGAGAAAGAGAGCAAGGTAAGAGCCTGCCGCGATTGATGCCCAGCCGGAGACGATAAAGAGCGCGCCTGCGATTTGTCCGGCAGGCGCGCTCCCCAATGTGTAAAAAAGGACGGGGACAACCAGAAAGCCGATAGTCCACAAACAGCCCGCCCATGCGGTCAGAACGACCTGAAACAAGAGATTTGCAAGGCGGCGCATGGGTTATTCGTAACGCACCTTGAGTATCTGAAATTCCCGCCTGCCGCCCGGAGCTTCAACTTCCACAATATCGTCGGCGTATTTTCCGATCAGGGCGCGACCGATAGGCGAGTTCACCGAAATTTTGCTTTCCTTGAAGTCCGCCTCGTCTTCGCCGACTATTTGGTAAGCGACAGTCTTGCCGGAGTCCAGGTCCTCTATTTCCACCGTCGCGCCGAATACGCAACAGCCGCTGGCGTTCAGGAGTTTGGGGTCAACGACTTGGGCGGCGGCAAGTTTATTTTCCACTTCCTTGATTCTTCCCTCAATGAAGCCCTGCCGCTCGCGGGCGGCGTCATATTCCGCGTTTTCCGAAAGGTCGCCGTGCGAGCGCGCTTCTGCAATGGCCGCAATGATTTCGGGACGCTCGACGGTTTTCAGGCGGTGCAATTCCGCCCGCAGCCTTTCAGCCCCCGTAGGTGTAAGAAGAACCTTGCTCATGATTTTCCTGCTCCGTTCATATAATCGCAAAAACCGCCGGAAACCTTGCAAGATATGATTTTCCGGCGGAAGAGCCTGATTGTTTTCGACCATGCCCGACAAGCACAGACACGAACTATAAAGCATTGATGCGGCGGGGGGAAGCTCGCTCTGTCTTTTGCCGCGTATTACTATCGCGCGTTCTCCTGGTCTTCGCTCGCGGCGGTCTATTTCGGCCAGATTACCTCGCCCCTGGTGTTCTTAAGCTCTACAGAGAGTCCTCAATGGAGTAATTATTCTTCGGCTGGATTTCTGGCGAGAAGAGCGGCGGCGGCTTCATGCGGAGAAAGCGCGCCGCGCAGAATCGAGGAGACAGCCTGGGTAATCGGCATATCAATGCCAAGTTTTACGGCAAGGCGTTCCGCTTCCAGCGCGGTTGAGACACCTTCGGCGACATGTCCCAATTCAGCCAGAATATCGGGCAAAGACTTGCCCGCTGCCAATTTCAACCCGACCGCGCGATTGCGGGAAAGATTGCCGGTGCAGGTGAGAATGAGATCGCCCGCGCCAGCAAGGCCGAGAAAGGTGCTTTTCTTCCCGCCCAGAGCTTCTCCCATACGGGACATTTCCGCAAGTCCCCTCGTCATCAGGGCGGCGCGGGCGTTGTCGCCCAGCGACAGACCGTCAGAAATGCCGGTGGCAATGGCGAGAATGTTTTTCAATGCGCCGCCGGTCTCAACGCCGACCAGATCATCGCTGGCATAGATGCGTAACGTATTGTTGTGCAGATCAGCCGCAATCCGGCGGGCAAAGTCCATGTCGTTTGAGGCGCATGTAATGGCGGTAGGCAGTCCGGCGGCGACATCCTGGGCAAAACTGGGGCCGGATAGCGCCCCGTGAGACGGACGACGTAAAGGATCGGAAAAAACTTCTTCCAGAACATTGTGCGGCAATTTTCCGCTCTCCGCCTCAAACCCCTTGCAAACCCAGATGATCGGCGAGGGGAGACAGTCCGCGTAATGTTTCAGAATCAGGGCCAGGGTGGAACGCAATCCCGCGATAGGGGTTGCGATGATAATCAGGTCGGACTGAAGGAGCGCCGCCGCAAGGTCATTGGTGGCTAGAATGGTTTCAGGAAAAACGAATCCGGGCAAAAAGCGGCGATTTTCACGAGTCGCCGCGATTTCAAGGGCGACATCCGTCTCATTCGCCCACAGGGTTACGGCGTGATGGCGGGCAAAGGCCAGCGCCAGGGCGCTGCCCCACGCGCCTGCCGCAAGGATGGAGATTTTCATAATCCCCAAACGTTGCCGAGGCGCACGAATCCGCCCACGCCATCACGATGGCGGACATTTGCCCAGCCGGGCGGACTGTCTTTCAGCAAGTCAAGAACCAGCCATTTTTCCGCAGTGAACACAATCGGCGCGTCATCATTCGCGCTTTTTCTGACGTATGCCACATCGCTGATGACTATGGCGGTACGGCGAAGCGACAACGCGCCGCGCTCGATCCAGGCAATCGTGCCTTCCGCGTCGCGCACCTTTGTCCATCCTTCTATCTGCACCAGGACTTCCAGCGGTGTGCCTTCCCTGACCAGATAAAGTTTTTTCCCCTGAACGGAAGGCGCGTCGTAAAAGATGGCGACCGGCACGGAGACGGAGCGAAATTCAAGCGCATGCGCGATGTTTACGCACAGAAAGAGGAACAACAGGGAAAATCGTATGCGATACATATCAATCTCCAGGCGCACCGGGGTTCATGAACGCTTAATGCTGCACATCCGGCGCGTTTTGCGCGTTTTTGGCTTGTCGCTCCTGCAACTGGGCGCGATAAATCGCGTCAAAATTTACAGGTTGCAGGTATACGGGCGGGAAACCGGCGCGCATCGTGGCTTCGGACACGGCCTCGCGGGCGTATGGCAAAAGGATGGTGGGACAGGCAACGGCAAGCAGCGGCTCGATTTCTCCCGAAGGAATGTTCTGCATCCTGAAAATTCCGGCTTGCTTCACTTCCACGAGAAATACTGTTTTTTCTTCCAGCTTCGCGCTTACGGTCACGGTCAGTATGGAATTGAACAGATTTCCCTGAATGTGCGAGCCGACATTGTTCAGTTGAATGTCAATACGCGGCTCGCCCTGCTCCAGAAAGACGCCGGGAGCGTTGGGAACCTCGAGTGAAAGGTCGTGCACATAGATTTTTTCGAGCAGAAATACGGGTTGCGTATCTTGTGCGTCTGCTTGCGCGTCTGATGCTTTTTCCTGGGTCATTGCGGTTTCCTTGGGTAGTAATGTTTATTCTTGCAGAAGCGGGACGAGACCGCCTTCGCGATCCAGTGCGTACAGATCGTCACAGCCGCCGACATGGGTATCGCCGATAAAAATCTGTGGCACGGTGCGGCGATTCGTTTCCTTTTGCATGGCCTCAGCCGCTTCAGGGTCGAGATCAACGCGAATTTCCTCTATCTCGCGCGCGCCTCGTTCATCAAGCAACTGCCTGGCACGAACGCAATATGGGCAATTGGCTGTGGTATACATTCGTACATGCTTCATTTCTGGCTCCTAAGAGGCAATCCGGCGCGTTGCCAAGAGTTGACTCCGCCTTCCAAACAGCGTACATGGGCGAAGCCTTGTTTTTCAAGGCGGGAAGACGCCTGCTCGGTGCGAACGCCAGATGCGCAGACGAGTAGCAAATTCTTTTCTTTCAAAGGTTCCAGTTCCGACATGCGGCTATCCAATTCCGTGAGCGGGATGTTCTCCGCTTCCGGCATATGACTTGCCATGAATTCATGCGCTTCGCGGACATCAATGATGATCGCTCCTTCATGGTTGATAAGCTGTATCGCCTGATGGGGATCAACGGGTCGGCAAGCAGAGCGAAAGTCATTCGCGTGCGCCATGTGTCCGTCGAGCAAAAGGAGAAACAGGACAAATCCCATGCGACGCATATTATAAGCTCCCGGCTCGTTCATGAACGCCAGATTTTGCCCATCCTGCGCGTTTTGCAATTTCTGGTTGCCTGGTGCAGGCGAAGTAGGAGCTATGCGTCCGTGTAAGCTTCATTTTTTCGGACTCTTGATAAGGGGTAATCCTGCTCGCTTCCAAGCGTCAACTCCGCCGTCCAGACAACTTATATGGGCAAAGCCTTGTTTTTCAAGGCGAAAGGATGCCTGCCCGGCGCGAACGCCGGACGCGCAGACGAAGAGCAGGTTCTTTTCTTTCAAGGGTTCCAGTTCCGACATGCGGCTATCCAGATCCTTTAACGGGATGTTCTTCGCTTCCGGCAGATGGCTTGCCATGAATTCGCCCGCTTCGCGGACATCAATGATGATAGCGTTTTCATGGTTGATAAGCTGTATCGCCTGATTGGGATTTACGCGCTTGCCCGCTGAGCGAAAGCCAGGCCAGACCAGCATGAATCCGCTGATCAAGGCGATTGCGATCAACAAGGCATTAAAAGGATTCTGGACAAATTCAAAAAAAGACACTGGCAGCCCCGATGGATGTTTGATATGAAAAGCGAACATTATAGAATAAAACCCTTTCTGACACCTTTCTCCTTAAAATGCGTCGTTTTCTCTTTGCCGTCCTTGTGTTTGCCGCCGCCGGTCTTGCCGCGCCCCTGCTCCATGCAGAGAGCGCGGCGGAAGTCGAACGGCAGAGAAGCGATTTGCGGGAATTGCGGCAACGCCTTGACGCGCTGCGAAAGGAATTATCCGCCAGCGAGGAATCCAGGGCGGATGTCACAACCCAGTTAAAGCGGTCGGAAGAGCAGATTTCCACGGCGCAGCGGCAACTGAATTTGCTGAAGAGCGAACAGACGCGCCTGCAAAACACCATGCGCGACTTGAAAAGGGAGAGCGCCGCGCTGGAAAAGGAGCGCGGTCAGCAGCAACAGCATTTGGAGCTTCTCCTTTATCGCCAGTATATCCGGGGTTCGCCCGGCGCTTTGGAAATACTCCTGAACGGCGACGATCCCAATATTCTGGCGCGTGATCTCTACTATCTTCGCATCATTGCCCAGGCTCGCGCCGACCTGATAGCCGACATTCGCGTCACGATGCAAAGGCAGCGGCAGCTTGCGAAAGAGACGGAAGAGAAGGCCGCCGAGCTTGCTGTCGTGAAAGGCCAGCAGGAAGAAGAACATGCCAATTTGCTCGCGCGGAGAAAGGAGCACCGGGATGTTCTGGCGCGTATCGCCGGACAGATTCAGACTCAGAGAAAAGAGATAGGCTCCCTGCAAAAAGACGAAAAACGCCTGAATCAGGTAATAAACCAGTTGACCCGCCTGCTTGCCGAACAGGAGAAAAAAGCGGCTGCGGCGCGGAAAAAAGCGGAGCAGGAAGCTCGACGCGCCGCCGGACAAGACACGAAAGGAAAAGCGAACGTGCCGGAAAATACCCGTCTGCCGACCGCCACTACCGGCAAGTTTTCACAGTTAAAAGGGAGTTTGGCATTGCCGGTCAAGGGAAAAATCACGGCGCGTTACGGCGCGGCGCGCAAGGATGGCGGAACCTGGAAAGGGCTTTTCATAAGCGCGCCGCGCGGCAACGAATTCAAGGCTGTTGCGGGCGGGCAGGTGGTGTACGCGGAATGGATGCGCGGCCTTGGCAATCTCATAATCGTCAGTCATGACAGCGGCTATATGACTGTTTACGGTCATGCGGACGCGCTTTACCGGCAGGTCGGCGACCGGGTGAAAGGGGGCGAAACAATAGGATCAGCAGGCAATAGCGGCGGCCATGCCGAAACAGGGTTATACTTCGAGCTTCGCCATCAAGGCGCGACGCTCAATCCCATGCAATGGATATCACTGAAATGAAAGCAAACATGAAAAAGATTTCCGTCATCTGCGCCAGTTTCATCGTCGGCGTATTCCTGACCCTGCAAATGCCAGCCTTCGCCGGCAAAACGGAGAACTCTCCGGGATTGCCGCTGGAGGATTTGCGCCTGTTTGCGGAAGTGTTCAATACCATAAAGCAAGCCTACGTTGAGCCGGTGGAAGACAAGAGCATGATTGCCAATGCCATTTCCGGTATGCTCTCCAATCTTGATCCGCATTCATCCTATATTGACGCGGAAGCGTTCAAGGATTTCCAGATCAATACCCAGGGCGAGTTTGGCGGACTGGGCATCGAGGTCGGTATGGAAGAAGGTCTGGTGCGGGTTATCTCGCCGATTGAGGACTCCCCTGCCTATCGCGCCGGTATCAAGGCAGGCGATCTGATTTTCAAGCTCGATGACGAGCCGGTAAAGGGGCTGACCCTGACTGACGCAGTGAAAAAAATGCGCGGCAAGCCCAATACCAAAATTCGCCTTTCCATCCTGCGTCGGGGCGAGTCCAAACCCCTGGAAATAACCCTTACCCGCGAAATAATCAAGGTGCAAAGCGTCAAATCAAAACGGCTGGAGTCCGATTACGGCTGGATTCGCATCACCCAGTTCCAGGAAAATACCCTGAACCTTCTTGCCAAGCATCTTGCCGATCTTTACAAGGAAGGCGAGCTTAAAGGACTGGTGCTGGATTTACGCAATGATCCCGGCGGTTTTCTGCATGGCGCAATCGGAGCTTCCGCCGCCTTTCTTCCGGCGGGCGTAAAGGTTGTTTCCACTTCCGGTCGCGCGCCCGACAGCAGTCAGGAATTCAGGGCGACTCCCAATGACTATATGCGCGGTTCCGGTATTACTGTTGACCCCTTGAGAAACCTGCCTGCCGCGCTGAAAACCGTGCCGATGGTGGTGCTGGTCAACGGCGGCTCGGCTTCCGGTTCCGAAATTGTCGCTGGCGCTCTGCAAGACCACAAACGCGCCGTCATAATGGGAACGCAAACTTTCGGCAAAGGCTCGGTGCAAACGGTATTGCCCCTGCCCGGCAACGCCGCGATCAAATTGACCACGGCGCGTTACTATACGCCGAATGGTCGTTCCATCCAAGCCAAGGGGATAGAGCCTGATATCGTGGTCGAGGAGACGCCGGAAGGCGGCGGTCGCGCCCTTTATCTGCGTGAAGCCGACTTGAGCAGACATCTTGTCAATGACCGCGATAGCTCGGATACTCCAGCCAGAGAGCAAAGAACCGAGAAAGAGCAAGAAAATCGTCAGGAGAGCGAAGCGCCCCTGCCGCCTCGTCTGGAATACGCTAGCGCCTCGGACTATCAGTTCCAGCAGGCGTTGAATCTCCTCAAAGGTCTGAACGTCATACAGGGCAAGCAGCAAGAGGCTTTGGCCGCGCCGTGAACGAAGCGGAATTGCTCCGCTATAGCCGCCACATCCTGCTGGATGAATTGGGTGTGGCGGGCAGGAGCGAATCTGGGCGGCGCGTGTCCTGATTGTCGGCGCGGGGGGGGCTTGGTTCCGCCGCCGCTTTGTATCTTGCCGCTGCCGGTGTAGGCATTCTGGCGTTGGCAGACGGCGACGAGGAGGAATTGTCCAGTCTGCCCAAGTTGCGCCTTTGGCGATCAATACTGGAATCAACGTCTTGCCAATCGCCCGGCGGCTTGAAAATGAGGCGCTTCTGGCGGAAATTGCCCTGGCGGATGTTGTTCTTGATTACAGCGACAATTTTCCCACTCGTTATGCGGTCAATCTTGCCGCCGCGCGGGCTAAAAAGCCGTTGATTTCCGGCGCGGCTATCCGTTTTTCCGGGCAGCTTGCCGTTTTTGAGCTGGATCGACCGGATTCGCCCTGTTACCACTGCCTGTTTCCTGAAGGAGAGGGCGCTATTGCAACAAGCGCCACGGTCGGCGTCTTTGCGCCGCTTGCAGGGCTGATCGGCTGTATGCAGGCGGGCGAGTGCCTGAAACTTATTGCGGGCATGGAAGAGCGCGCGGGCGGACGTTTTTGGCGGATAGATTTCCTTGCCCAACATTGGCAGGAGAGCCGTTTTACAAAAGACCCTGAATGCGCGGTTTGTGGTCGTTAGGGCGGTTTCGGTTATAGTACTTCGCGCAAATGCAGTCATTTCTTTGAATAAAGAGACATGCAGGAGCAGCAAGAAATTAGCTACAGGCATTCATGCCTGTAGCTCAAGACGAACAAGGAAGGGGTTTGCTCCCCTCCCTTGTTGCTACGGTCTTCAGGCCGGGGTTCCAGCCTTCGCGCCGCCCTGAAGGGCGGGGTCTCAAACCAGAGTTAGTTTTACGATGAAAATCCAAGAGATGATACCTGAAATGCCGCAAACGCATCCCCTACCCCACTTTTAGGAGAGGGTGACCGTAGGCAGGGAGAGGGTAAGGGGGCTGAAGATTCAGGGAGCATCAATTTCAACCTGAACCGCTGCCATCTCCCTGTCTTTGGCTACGCTGCAAGCGGGAGAGAGGTTGGGGGAGAGGGTAGTTCCTCGTTTGATGTCAATGACGACTCATTTCACCCGATTGCGATATTCGTCCGAGCGAGTGTCAATTTCGATTTTGTCGCCGATTTCCACAAAGGCGGGGACGGAAATTTCAAAGCCGGTGGAAATTTTCGCGGCTTTCATCACTCTGCCTGAGGTATCGCCCTTGACTGCGGGTTCGGTGTAGGCGACTTCCCGTATCACCGAGGTCGGTAATTCCACGGAGATGGCGCGTTCGTTGTAGAACACCACTTCGCAGGACATGCCGTCTTCCAGATATTTCAGGGCGTCGGTCATGTTTTCCGCTTCGATGTCGTACTGGTTGTACTCGGCATCCATGAATACGTACATGGGTTCGGCGAAATAGGAATATGTGACAGACTTCC
Source organism: Betaproteobacteria bacterium (assembly GCA_009777245.1). GTDB lineage: Bacteria > Pseudomonadota > Gammaproteobacteria > Burkholderiales > Rhodocyclaceae > Azovibrio. Next base: position 150,137 of record WRMF01000001.1, on the reverse strand, counting down.
TCTCAAGGCGGGCGATTTCGAATTTGTCATCAGCCTTGTAGACTGTTTCGGAGAGGGAGCCAGTGAGGAGATTTTTCAGTTTCATCCTGACCACGGCGGTGTTGCGCCCGGATTTGTTGTATTCGGTCTTTTGCACCACGAGCGGGTCATTGCCGACCATGATGACATTGCCGGATCGAAGTTCCTGTGCGTTTTTCATGTTTTATAAGCTGAAAAAAGGGTTAGTGTACCTTGAGCGCGCGCTTTGAACAAACAGAGAGAGAAATAAAACCCCTGCCAAAAGCAGGGGTTGTGTGGGCAAAAGCCGGTTGCTTAAGGGTGAGAACCCATCTCACAGAGTGAGAATCCATCTCACCATCTTTTCGGCCTCATCCCTGGATACTGTGGCTTTGTTCGGAGCCATGGGAACAGTACCCCAGTTGCCGGAACCGCCCTCCAGAACCTTGGTGGTCAGTGTGGGAACATCAGCAGCCGTGTATTTTTTGGCAACGTCCCTGTAGCTGGGGCCGATTATCCCTTTGTCAATTTGATGACAGGTCATGCAGAGCTTAGCCTTGGCCAGCGCTTCGTCGGCAAAAGCCTGCCCGGAAACAACCAAACCGGCAGAGGTCATCAATGCAACTGCAAGTATCTTTTTCATGTCACTTCTCCTAGTAGTAAAAATTGTTGAACAACGGCTCCAATGGTAATGCAGAAATAAAAATTTGCAAACACATAAGCAAGCCTTTAATTGATACGCATTGTAAGGCAATGTTAATCGCATGTTACAATTGAGTCGCCCCGGCCTGAAGGCAGGGGATTCCTCAGCACAGGTTAGAGAGCCTAAATGCTCCAAAAGCAATCTCGCTTACCTCGCCATTCATTTCGAGGATTGTGCTTAACAAGTGTTCAAGGCGGACGAAACGCAGGCGTGAAGAAAGCGTTATCGCCTTGCCGTCCGCACAGCGGGACGATGGCACAGGGACAGGCCAAGGCGCATGAAACCATCCCATACATCGCCGCTGCCTGAGGCGTTCATGCCCTTCATCTGGCGATCAAGTCGGGCGGCTTCCAGAAGTCCATCCAGTAATATTTTGTTACCTAATTTGTCTGCTGCGCGGCGCGCGTCCGTCTGTTTTGCGCCCCACAGGCGCAACTCCCGACAGAGCATATCCATGTTCATCCCTCTTGCCAGACCTGCCTTGAAGCGAGCCATCACGCGGATTTCCTCGCTGATCGCCCACAACACCAAAGGCGGAGCTTCGCCTTCCTGCCGTAAACCTTCAAGGGTGCGGGCAAAACGCGGCAAGTCGCCCGCCAGTATCGCCTCGCGCAGGTCGTCAATCCGGTAACGCGCCACATTTAGAACCGCATCCTTGATCTCTGCCAGCCGCAATTTGCCGGACGGATACAGGAGAGCCAGTTTCTGTATTTCCTGATGCGCGGCCAAGAGATTGCCTTCCACCCGCTCGGCCATGAAGCGCAAGCCTTCTTCATCAGCCGTTTGCTGCTGGCGGGCAAGCCGTCCGGCAATCCAGCGGGGCAGGTCTGACAGGGGCGGCGTATCCAGCCTTACGGCGACGCCATGCTGCGCCAGGGTGGAAAACCAGACGGCCTTCTCATCCTTCCAGTCCAGTTGCGGCAATGTGACAATCAGGATGATTCCGTCAGGAGGATGTTTGCAGCAGTCGGCAAGCGCCGCCGCGCCGGTCACGCCGGGCTTGCCGCCCGGAATGCGAAGCTCGACGATTTTCCGCGAGCCGAACAGGGAAAGATTCTGGGTTGCTGGCGCCAGCGCGCTCCAGTCAAATCCGGGCAAAACAGTCAATATCTCCCGCTCGGCGTAACCTTGTACACGCGCAGTTGCGCGAATGGCTTCGGTGGCCTCCAACACCAACAGGGGCGCGTCGCCATAAAGCAGGTAGAGCCAGGATAATTGTCCGGCAAGATGGCTGTTTAGCGCGTCGCCTCGCATCTGCGGCATCAGGCTTGCTCCTGTTCGCCTTCATCCCCTGCCGGAGTAGGCTTGAAGGTTGCCAGGCGACGCAGGATTTGCTGCACCAGGTCTCTTTCCATGTCCTGCCAGAGAAATTCCTCCTCCTGCTCCTTGGAAAGCACATGGCTATCGTCATAAGTCACTTCGCGGGTCAGGCGAATGTTGGCGACTTCCGACAATGCCTGACCTTCCGGCGTTTCGATACGGAAAGAATAAAGCATACGCAGTTGATATTCGCGCGCTCGCCCATCGGCGTTCAGCGCCGTAATTTCCCGTTCCCGATGATTACCAAGCTGCCGGAAAACGGCGGTCGCTTCCCTGTTCGTCTCGACCAGAATTTCCGGTTGATGGGCGCGAATCTGGCGGCGCAACGCCGCGCCCAGCGTCGTGTCCTCGGAAGGACTGGCGATATAAAGCCGCGCATAGGGAATATCCATCGCGCCGCGCAGTTGAAAACCGCAAGCGGCAAGAAAGAAGAGCGCAAAAAGCGGCAGTAAGCAAAAAAGAGAGCGCATGACTGTCTCCAAAAACAGGCTTTCCCCGGATCAGACCACGATGTTGACCAGCCGACCCGGAACCACGATGATTTTTTTCACCGCCTTCTCTTTGATCGCATTCTCTGCGGCAGCCAACGCGGCAGACTCGATTGTCTCACGATCCGCGTCGGAGCCAATCTGAAAATTTCCGCGCAGCTTGCCGTTGATTTGCAGCACCAGACTTATTGTCTCCTGCGCCAATGCAGCCTCATCAACTACGGGGAAGCGGGCGCGAGCGGCATCCTCTCCGGGCTTTAATTCCGCATGGAGCGTCTGGGCGATATGGGGCACGATGGGAAAAAGCATGAGAACTACGGATTCCAGAATTTCCTGCGCGAGCGAGCGCCCTTCCGCCGTGTCCAGATTGGTTTTTTCATAGGCGTTCAGGAGTTCCATAACGGCAGCCACCGCCGTGTTGAACTGCTGGCGTCTGCCGTAGTCGTCATTTACCTTGGCGATGGTCTGATGGAGCTTGCGGCGCAAATCTTTCAAGGGCGCGGGCAAGTCCGCCGTTTCGTTTGCCCGCGTAACGCCCTGGCTCACATGCTCATACACGATGCGCCAGAGGCGGCGAAGAAAGCGATACGCGCCCTCCACTCCGGCATCCGACCATTCCAGCGATTGCAGAGGCGGAGCGGCAAACATCATGAAAAGCCGCGCGGTGTCCGCGCCGTATCGGTCAATCAACGCCTGCGGATCAACGCCGTTATTGTGGGATTTGGACATTTTTTCCATGCCGCCCACCTCGACCGGCTCGCCGTCCGCGTTCAGGGTAGCAGCGGTAAGACGCCCGCGTTCATCGCTCTTTATGGTCAGTTCCGCCGGATTGAACCATGTTTTTTTGCCGTCCGGAGTTTTTCGGAAAAAAGCCGGGGCAACCACCATGCCCTGAGTCAGAAGATTACGGAACGGCTCGTCGGGAATCTCGATTCCGGGCAAACCCACATCCCTAATGAGCCTAGTGAAAAATCGGGCGTAGAGCAGATGCAAAATGGCGTGTTCAATGCCGCCGATGTATTGGTCAATGCCGCCCTTGCACCAGTAATTCACCCGCTCGTCCAGCATCGCGTCCTGCTTGTCCGGGCAGGCGTAACGCAAAAAATACCAGGATGATTCCACGAAAGTATCAAGGGTATCCGTCTCGCGTCGGGCGCTCTTGCCGCATTTGGGGCAAGCGGCCTCAAAAAATTCCGGCATTCTGGCAAGCGGCGAACCCGCGCCCGTGATTGTCACCTCTTCCGGCAGCAGCACCGGCAGTTGATCATCAGGAACAGGCACATCGCCGCATTGTTCGCAATGGATGATGGGGATCGGACAACCCCAGTAACGCTGGCGGGAAATGCCCCAGTCGCGCAGGCGAAATTGCGTTTTCTTCTCGCCCAAAGACAGTCTTGCCAAATCGGAGGCTATTTCCTCTACCGCCGCCTCATGGCTTAAACCGTCGTATTTGCCGGAGTTTACGCAGACAGCATGAATCTTGTCGGCATACCAATCCTGCCATTCGTCAAGGTCAAAGGTTTCATCGGCTGCGCTAATCACCTGCCGGATAGGCAGCCCGTATTTTTTCGCAAAGGCAAAATCACGTTCGTCATGCGCCGGCACGGCCATGACCGCGCCTTCGCCATAGCCCATAAGGACATAATTACCTACCCATACCGGCACTGCATCATTCGTCAAAGGATGCCTTACGAAAAGTCCGGTAGGCATTCCTTTTTTTTCCATCGTCGCAAGATCGGCTTCGGCAAAACCGCACAGCCTGCATTCCTCGATAAAGGCGGCGATCTCAGGATTATTTTTTGCCGCGTGGATCGCCAACGGATGTTCGGCGGCCACAGCCACAAAAGTAACGCCCAACAAGGTGTCGGCGCGGGTCGTGAAGGTCCAGAGCAAGTCTTTCCGGCCGTCCAGTTCATAAGGAAAGGCAAGCCGAACCCCCACGCTCTTGCCGATCCAGTTTTTCTGCATTTGCCGCACTTCCGGCGGCCAGCCTTCCAGTTGTTCCAGACCCGCGAGCAATTCCTCGGCGTAAGCGGTGATTTTCATGTAATACATGGGTATTTCCCGCTTTTCCACCAATGCCCCGGAACGCCAGCCGCGCCCGTCTATAACCTGTTCGTTGGCGAGCACGGTTTCATCAACCGGATCCCAATTTACCGCGCCCAGCTTTTTGTAGATCAGACCCTTTGCGAACAGGCGGGTAAAAAGCCATTGCTCCCAGCGGTAATATTCCGGCTTTGAGGTCGCAAGCTCACGTGTCCAGTCAATCGAGAATCCCAGGGACTGAAGCTGTTTTTTCATGTGGTCGATGTTCTGATAAGTCCATGCCGCTGGGGGAATCCTGTTGGCGAGCGCGGCATTTTCGGCTGGCATTCCGAAGGCGTCCCACCCCATCGGTTGCAGGACATTTTTTCCCAGCATCCGGTTGAAACGCGCCAGAACGTCGCCGATGGTGTAATTTCTTACATGCCCCATGTGCAGCTTGCCGGACGGATAAGGGAACATGGAAAGACAATAGTATTTCGGGCGATCAGGCGCGTCAATGGCGCAATCGGCGGCGTTCTGCCGCCAGATAGTCTGGGCTGCCGGTTCGATGTCGGCGTGGATGTATTTTTCCTGCATGGGTACAAAAAGTCAGGTTGATTGAAGTTGTCCGTAAGGTTGCAACGCGGAAAGCGGTAAAGACAAAACGTTATTATAGAGGAATGATGACTGCAGCGCCTTGCAAGCTTGGTTTTTACTCCCTGACCACAATACAGCAAGATGCTGGATTGGTATGAGTATCTATGCAAGGCATTGATGTGTAGAAGTTTCAATTGCTGACGATGCCTTCCATTCGTCCTTTGTCAAGAATATCAAGCAGAACCATACTCTGTTTTGGAGAGGGAAGCTTTGCAGGAATTCGCTTGGCTATATCGAGAATGCTGATTTCCATTGGTGTAAGGAGCTTTCTTTCGTTCAGCATATCGAAAACCCGAATCCACTCTTCGGCAGAAATTTCCAGCACTTTTTGCTGCGCTTCAATGCCATTATCAACTTTCTGCATCCGCTTTGCGTCTTTCATGGCGGTATTCTGATCATCGAGCGAAACAAGCCGATCATGGAACTCAGGCGGCAGGAGCATTTCGATCCTTTCAGTCTGCTCCTGTATCTGCGTCCAACATGCTTCTTTCTTGCACCACTCGGTAACATTCGAAATACCGGGTTGCGGGCTGACAATCTCCTTGTTAACTTCCTTTGACACAATGGCAATGACGATTTCAAACATGGAATTGATGCTCTGTGCGTTCCATATTCCAAGGAAATTGATACTTTGCTGCTTGCGCTTAGTTATGTCTCCCAGTACTGCCAATGTGTAGGCAACGATGTTTGCACGATACCCTCCATTGTACCAAGGTTGTGCGGAGACAATGCGTTCTGCGGCACGGAAGAACAGCCCGCGTGCAACAGACCTCTTGAAATAAAACTCGTTGAACGCATCTGATGATTTTTCCCATTCCTTACCAATACGCGCTGCATACTGTGCGAAATTTTTCTGGGAGCCAAGGTTGACCCATTTCGGATGCTCGTCCCAAACATTCTCGAACTTAGCGAGATCCGTCTTGGTAAACATCTGATGCTTGGGGTGCGCTGCCTTGAAACGCCGCTGTTCGGATGGCGTGAGCTTTGACTGTACATCGGCATATTGACCTCGTGCACGCTCGTAGAACCACCGTGTTTCTCGTTGCGCCCCCTTTTGTGCTGGCGCCCAGATGCGCCTGGAAAAATCCTCCATTCGTACATGAAACGGATGGTTTGAAAAGAAGTCGGCAGCATTCACTCTGTTCTGGGTGTTAGCATACTCCGATATTTTTGGAACAATCGTTTCGCTCTGCTGGCTGTCGATAACGGACAGCTTCATCTGAACGAATATCCGTGATATGTCTGCCTTGTCCCGCTTCCGGGTATGGAATAGTGATGCCGTTGTCTGACCACCATTGACGATCTGAAGGTCAACAATTTTAGTGATTGCAACACCAGAATCCGTTATCTCCGTCTTTACCTCTTGTGCGGTAGCTGTAATGCCGTTGTTGTACGCGAAAAACATTGTCGGTTCGTTCAGGATGGTTGCCCTTATTCCCTTGTTCACATTGCCTCGAGCCTGCAGGAAGGTTCGGACATTCTGTTCAAGTAGACGGGCTCCAAATTTTTCGTACAAAGTTGCCAACATTTCGGCAGGCATGACTACAAGATAGGATTGATAGGTATCTGCTCCCAGATGCGCAGAGAGGCAGGCAATGCCCTTGCCAAACATCCTTTCGAAGTCAATGTCGAGCGGCTCCTTGTGACTGCGGGAGATTCGCTGACGATGGAGGCGAGAGATGTCCCAGATGTGGTGGCTGGCAGGAACTCCAGACATAACGGTATCGGGGATGTCTTGTATTCTTTCGCTGAGTATGCGTTCGGAAAGGAGAAACAGATTGATCTGGCGGATGGTGTGCTTGCGGTCGAGAATCTGTCTGGCCAGACCATACCCTGGCGACGTGATCTCCAATTCATCAGCCAAGTTCTTGTTGGCGCTTGCCTCGAAGAAATTGGCAACGCGCCTGAATGCTGCATCAACCTCCATTCTGGTCAGGTAGACCAAATCGTTGCGAGAGTCGAAATCTGCGACAAAAAGATTCAGGACGCCTTCATCATTGAACCAGTAGCCATCCACGCGCATACCACGGTGCGCTCGGTAATGGCACAGTTCAAAATCTTCTGTGTGCCCGGTTTCAACGAGTTCTTCCGAAACAATTTCCATGAACAAGGAAAGCTCGAAGTTTGCATTAGCTGCCGCTCTCACCAGCAAATCCTGGCGAAAGTCGTGGAAGAATTCCTCCTTGGTCTGTTCCATTATCATTCCATGAAGAGGGTAGTTGCTTCGCATTCACAGAACGCAATGGCTTCCAACTTGATGTCGTAGGCTACGTTGGCGATTCCTGCAGGGATTTGTGACCGCACTAGACGAGGAAATCCTTCGCCAATACGATAGCTGTGCATTTCGCTGACGATCAAGCGTGGTAAATCATACTCAGGCAAAGGAGCGTAGCCACGTGCGGTCAGCTTTCGATCAAGGGCTTCGATGGCATCTGCATCATCAAGGCGGTTCTGAACTGCCGTTACGATGTCGTTGAGCGACTGAGCTTGCACCGAATCAGGCAGATTGCCAAGCCGGTACAGGCGCAGAAATAGTCTATCGTTCAAGGATTCAAGCTGATCTTCGGAGGAAATACGGATAACACTTCGCTCGGTACCGGAAAGTGATTTGATCTCAACTGCCGTATTGCCGAAGATGAAATCCTGATGCGATCCTTCCGAACCGAGCCAGGCTTCTACGGCAACAATGCTCGAAGCCTTTTGGTCGATCAGTTCCATCAGAAAAACAATTTCGGCGAAAAGACCTCGCACTTCTTCAGTAGACAGGTGCTGGCTGCGCCCGGACAAGAAAGTCTTCCACCTGCGAATGTGTGCCAGCGAGACAGCCAAGGAACTGGCAGAGTCAGTGGCAAGTCCAAGCGCGGTCGCGAGCGTGCGGCAAAATCCTGTGAAAAGGTCGCGATCAACCTGTTTTGCAAGGGCAAGAACGAGGCACTGCTTCTGGTCAATCTCGCGAAGATCAACATCGACGCCATGTGCCGTGACGGCATCCTTTCGATACTGAGTGGCGTGATCGCCTTGAAGCTCCACGATGAACAGACAGGATCCATTGGCATCACGTCCCCAGAAGCAGGGGACGGCAGTCTTGTCCGAAACCAAGCGGACGTTGAAATCCTTTTCCGGAACAGTGATCTTATCCCACGGAGAGATAGTCATCGTAGTCATCCTCTTCATCTGGGTTATCGGCATAACCCAGCATCTGTTGGATCCATACATGATTCGCAACAACTTCAATTTCCTTGTCGTAATGACCAGAAGGAAAACTGACTCCAAATGCAGCTATCGATCCATTGGCACAAGGATTCCCATGAGGTGAAAGACTGTGAATCATCAGAAGCGGTTTATTGCGAATCTCGCGGTAGTGCGTATCCGATGGTGCAACGGGGTTCTTTTCTGACGCGGCCAAGGCTTCTGCAGCGGCATGTTGTTCTGCTGACAGCCCCAGTTTTTCATCGCCGCGCGAAGCCACACGATCCTTGTTCAATCGCCACGCGGAACCTTGAATGTTGGTTCCTGCTCGAGACTGATCGTTTGGCTTGTATGGTTTTTTGTTGCCTCCATGCGGTGAGATGAGGAGCACATCGCCAACTTTGTATTGTTCAGACATCGCTCGCAGGTAGGCAATGATATCGGCCTTTCGATCAGCAAACTGGTTGTGCGCCCGGAAATCATTCAGGAACTCTTCTATCCTTTCGACAGGAACATCGCAAAAGACGATTCCCTTGCCGGAATCTGCGGGTTCAAGGCCACCGAAGCCGTCGCGCCAGTACTTCTCTATCAGGGCAAAATTGCTGGCGTTTACATCCTGATCCGTTGAGACAATATAGCTTTCCAGCATGCGTCCACTAAAGTTTTGGCGGAGACTCACTCTCTGGCCGCCTCGCATTTTGTTTGTGGCGGTAATCAGAAGATTGTCAGGGTGGGCCATGACGTAGAGGCCAAACTGACGCGGACTTAGCCCATCACGCCTCATCCGCTTGACTTGCAGCACAAGTTCATCAGCAGCTTGGGCGATGTGCGAATACCAATTGATCGAATCATGAGGAAGATGAATGCGACAAAGATCCTCGAATCCCGGGCGATAACCAAACCAACGTCCCATTTGCATCAATGTGTCATACATTCTTGTGTTGCGATACATGTAACTGACCGTTAGTCCTTCGATGGTCAGGCCGCGTGAAAGACTCAGTCCGCCGATTGCAATTGCTGTCAGACCTGTGCCATCCTTTTCATAGCGGGCGTAGTCGAGCACATCATCGCTCTTGCTGTTGATGACATAGAGGAACATATGATCGAAGACCACATTGAGCGCCCCCTTCACTTCTGTCCATGTGAATTCTGTATTGGCATATTCGGCATCGAAGGCGCGCTTCAGATCCTGCAAGTACACATTCTGCGAGGAAACTTCGTCCGGCATCGCATAATTGGCTCGTACCGCATCCCTGATCCTTTCAGACCTTAAACTCAGGAGGTCACGTACAGCCCTTTGAACCGGAACAAAACGCGATACATTTATCATCATTGAACAATGCTTTTGTGCTTGTCCGCGCAAGTTGCGGATCGCACGTGCGACGATGAATTCATCAAGAGCGCGATAGAGGCTGGGCGGCAATTCGTGGACAGAATCATCGCGTTTGTGCGCATATGGGATAAAATTCTCACAATCATTGATCGGCCTGACATATGGATCGCCCTCCTCGTCTTGATCAATATCCCTGTCAAGGAACACCTTTTTGGCACCGAAATACGTATTTGGAGCATCCAGACAGTAGATGAAATCACGCGGGAACAACTCCTCGCGCACTTCATCATCATAGGCATCCGGATTTATGAAGATATTGGCAAACGGCGTTGCCGTATAGCCGATATAGCACGCTTTTGCGAACAGTCCCAAGATGCGGCGAACCATTGCATTGGTGCGTGTCGGATCCAAGTCGTCCTTGTTTGTGTTGATAGACGCATTGTCAGCCTCATCGTCGATCAGTAACATTGGTACATCTGAAATTCGACCGTCACCGCCTTTTGTGTTCAGTTCCTTCAGCCATTGGTGAAGCGCGTCCAGTGTTCTGACATTTTTCTTGATAACCAGAATGATTGGCTTGCTGAAGTCGTTGATTCTCCAGCCGCTCTTGGCTGCCGTGTGCTTGTTGAAGTCCTCGTTGATGTTGGTAAGCGTTGCTGGGTATGGATAATCCTTGGTGCGGAGGCTGACACCAATATTGCTGCGACGATCATCGGGATTGCTTGATCGACCGATGAAGGCTTCGTCAATGCGTTGCTGTGTCTGTTTGCGCAAGTTGTTGTGAATGCCGGCAATGACGATGATGAACTTGTATCCGGCGTCGGCAGCGCGTGCGATCAGACCGGTGTAATTGGCCGTCTTGCCAGACTGTACGTGGCCGATGACAAGGCCACGACGGTTCCAGGTAGTACCCTCGCTCAAGGGGTCTTGCAGGTGGACGAGAATCCGGGCAGTCACGTCGCTCAGCGATTGAATCATTCGCGGTGACCAGCCCTCGGAGAGAAGGAATTTTCTGTAGGCTTCCGCATAGATCCATGTAATGTCATTGCGTTTGTAAACCCATTGGTCGTCATGCCTTGCAGTGACATCCACCAGCGAAACACCTTCTCCCATGCGTGTATCGGTAGAAATCATTGCTTCTGTAACAATGTTGCGAAGGTCTCCTGTGTAACCAAAGACCACCTCGGCCAATTGTCGTGCCTTTTCCTCTACCTGTTCGCGTGTTGGCGCCTCGGGCATGTCGGCCAGTACCGAAATGAGCGCGTTGGCGATATGCTGTTCTGTCGTCATACAAAGGTTTCCTCAATGAATTTGTTGACCAAATCGATCTGGTCATTGAAAAGGCGTGTTGAGTTTACAATTTCGAGAAAGGCATTTGGATCACCAGACCCATCGCCATAGAGCACTTGTTTGAGATTTTTCAAACGCTCCAGAGTCTGACCTTCATCAACGACTACTTGGTTGATCTTGCGCGGATTGGTCGAATAATCCGAATAGATCATCTCCACTGGCAGGGAGGCAGAAAATGATTCAAGTATAACACGTAATAACTCTATACTATCAGGCGCCAGTCTTTCGCATAGTGACAAAATGAGCGGGTGCTGCTCGTTGATTGCATACCTGATGCCACCATGATCGGCATAACGCTCCCAGCATGGTGCTTTGGTTTCCTGAAACAGTCTCTGCCCGCGTCCACGATGTACTGTTATGCTACGGTCGGTAATGTGACGAATGATCTGGCGCAGACGTTCCCGAACGGCATGTGGAGGACATGCTCGCGATTTCTTGATGTCGATGATCCACGCCTCATCAAGATTGCTGGGAAAATCGATTTGCACTCTCGCCAGCTTGGTGGCCTCACCCTTGGGAACAAGCCTGAACCAATCTCCCCAAGCCATCAGGCGACCATTGCGATAGACGTACCCTCCCTGATAGGATATGAAATCACTACGATCCTGATATAAGTCGTACTCGGATGCCGACAGGCGGCTATGATGAGGCAAGATATAGGGTTGCAGGCGAACCTCGGCATCGCCGATGCGGACGATTTCCTCCTGAAGAATCTGAGTGGCTGGATGCTTCTTGCAGAAAGGGTCGAACGGCTTGATCTCATGCCCGTTGACCTTGATGGAAATTCTTGAATGACCTTTGATCTCGCCTGCCAAAAACCGGTGAAAGACAAGCGACAAATGTCTCCTAACGACTTCCAGCTTTTCATCCACGATTTCGTTTCGCCGATTTCCGATTTCGTTTTCCACCAATCGGTCCAGTCCTTGCCATATGACGGCAGTACCGCGATTGCCGAGCCGCTTGGCGTGAGGCAGAATTTGAATGTCTTCATCATCCAGCATGGACAGAATCCAATCATCGGCGATATCAATGCGATCCAGATTCCATTCCGCTCCACAGATTGTTCCGTTCCTTGCGCTCAAGACGGTCAGGGAACGGCACTGGGAAAGCGATGCCGTTTTCAGACCAAGCCCGAAGCGTCCGAGATCCTGTGGCGCGCGATCATGCCGGGGACTGTTCGTTCCGTGACGCATTGCAGCAAGCAATTCGTCTTCCGACATCCCACAACCGTCGTCAAGAACGACTACTATTGGACGTTCAGTAGACACATCGCAGAGTATCTCTACGTTGCCTGCACCAGCAGAAATGCTGTTGTCGACCAAATCGGCAAGCGCGGTTTCGAGCGAATACCCAAGGTCGCGCAGTGATGCCGAAAGGCAAGCCGCGCTTGGCGGATGACTAAGAGTACGCGCCATCAATCTCTCCCTGTATCCTTCTGCCAGTCAAGTACATGGTAAACTCTCCTTTGTCACTACGAATGCTGCTCTTGTCGCTTGGCGCAAGAAGCAAGTACTCCCGCCAACCATCCTGACGAAAAAGATTCTCTCCATGCGCGTTCCAACTTCCCCACAACGCAGTCGCATGATGTCGGGCATTCGAGGAAAGAATACCAAGCCTGAGCGAACGCTTCGCGCTCTTCTTTTTGCCAAGGGATTTCGCTATCGACTTCATGTGAGAACTCTGCCTGGTTCGCCTGATCTTGTGTTCCCAAAATTCAGGGCAGTGGTATTCATCCACGGTTGTTTCTGGCATCGGCATGAAAACTGCCGCTACACAACAATTCCCCGAACCAATGTAGATTTCTGGATGCAAAAGTTCCTGGAAAATGTTGATCGCGACCAACGGCATACAGAATTGCTCCGTACTGCCGGCTGGCGTATAGCTGTTGTCTGGGAATGTGCTCTGAAGCATTCTCTCAAGGATGCGGCACAAATGCTGGAGAAGTGGTTGCATGGCAATGATGATGCTATTGATCTCGATCATGTCATATGCAATTCCACTACGTCGGACAACGTGACATGAACTTGCTCTGGAAAGCTACACTGTGCCTTTTGTGTCAGCATCTCCTGCACAGCGGTACGCGTCGGCTTCTCTCTACTCCTCTCCACTTTGTTCAGGAGGTTGCACACGATCTTGGCCAGTTTATACGCAAGTAGTGGGGGTACGGCATTGCCGACCTGTGTGTATTGCTCCGTGCGATTACCCACGAAAAAATAGTTATCAGGGAATGTCTGAAGCCGTGCTGCCTCCCTGACTGTAAGGCTCCTGCACTGGGACGGGTCGTAATGAATGTAGTAATGACCATCCTTGGCAATATGTGCAACAACTGTAGTGGCCGGTTCATTGTTGCGTTGTACGCGGAATCTGTCACTGAACGGAATTGTCTTGAGGTCAGATGTCCCCTGCACATTCACATGGTCAGGAAGCAGTTTAGGCGGGAAGACTTCCAGACAAGGCGAACAGCCCATCATCTGTGCATAGCTGGAGGAGAAAAAATAACGAGCCAAGTCGGAAGGCATATGTGCGCGTGCTTCGTGTTGGCAAACCCCCCCCATCTTTTTGTCGTGAAGCCACCGTTGAAGTTCAGTAGTTTTTTTCGGTCTGATGCAATCAACAGGAATGAAGGATGCTCCTGCCATGTCATTTTCTGCCTGATTGGCAAGAGCAGCGTACATCTGTTCAGTCATGCCGGGCGCAATCTCTGAATTCCAGCCTGCAAGGTAAGAGGGTGTGTCTTGGACAGCCTTTCGCCAAGCATCCAGCGAGTCTTGTCGCGACAATCGGCTGCGTATTCGTGGAAGGTCACCAATAGTCTGCTCGACAGTGGTAGATGAGGATATTGGTGTCAACAGTTGATGTTGCGGCATTTTCAAGTTTTTCCTGACACCGAGCAGAATCATTCGATGCCTGCTTTGTGGTATCCCATGTCGCTCCGAATGGACGATGTAATCCGAAGGCTTCAACGAAGCACTATTACCATTGTTTGTGAAAGATCTAATGTCATACTCAATGCCTTCATCTGGCATTGCAAGATCATCAAGAATCTTCTTGAACATCGAGCTGCCGGAATGTTTCGAAGAAAGCAGCCCCTTGACATTTTCCATCACAAAGATAGCAGGCTTATGCGCACGTATGATCCGCAGGTATTCCGTATAAAGCATGTGCCTTTCATCTTCATTAAAAGTCTTGTCTTTGGCTCGTCTGGAACGACCAGCCAATGAATATGCCTGACAAGGCGGCCCTCCAATCAGTACCCAAGTTGCCTGCCCTTTCAGCACAGTACGGATTTTGTCGTCAACTTCAGTTTCAGTCGACTTCCCTAGTTCCAAGCATTGTGCCTCGGTCGCGGCAAGCTCAAAAGCCTTGGCTACGGCGGGAATGCTTCGGAAAGTTGTTTCATCGATCTTGCCCTGTATATAGCGGTAGTAGTGCTTCACACTCTTGGTTCCAAGGAGACGCCGGAACACCGACCGCAAGGTCAGTGTCCTGTGTGCGACAGGATCCTTCTCAATGGAAAGCACGATCTTGAAAAACGCTTGTCGCCGACGATCTTTCATTTTCAGAGAAGCAAACCCTTCTCCCAACCCACCAGAGCCAGCGAAAAGGTCAATTACGGGAATCGGCATGATCTTCATGTGTTTTTCGACAATTGCATTTGATGGAGGAAGCGACATGAAGACGAGACCAATGAAATTTCTCTCATAAACCACTCATTATAGTCTGAACTGGAGTGCCGTATGTTCCAAAATTGGCGAGGATGGTGCGCGATGTGTGGTTGCTTGCCCATGCGTGGCTTCTGCTCCACAATCCAAGAAGACAGTTTGTTTCATAATGCCTTATGGATTCGCCGCAAGCCTTGCTTGCCCGCCATGCGGGAGTTGCGCGAAATCAGTATCCGGCATCAATTTAGCGGCCAGCCGCCAGCATCGTCTATGGCTCGATCCAGCTCGGACTGAAGTTCCAGCGTGCGGGCAAGCGCGGCGATCACCTTCTGGTAGTGCTCCAAATCATCAAAAGTCAATTGTCTGCCCCTGCGCTCCGTTGATCCAGACCCGTCCCTTTTGGCTCTTGGATAGCGGCGGCTCGTACTTCACCTTTCACCTTATGCGCTTCATTGGAGCCAATGACCGGAAATGCCGCAATGCTTCGCAAGGTGGATTTCATCATATGCAGCGACATCAATCCGTGTCCGACCTTGACCAGTCGCTTGAACAGCTTGCGATCAGACGTAAGCGGCACTCGCGGAAAATCACGCTTCAAAAAATCCGCATAGCGAGCGCGGTAGGATGGCGACCAGAATAGGGAGAGCGCGCATAGGCTCAAACTGGGACACTATTGTGGTCAATTTGTTGTTTTTATATCCGAAATTGACGCAAATCGTTGTTGCGTTCTTCCTTCCCCTTGCCAATGTTGCTAGACTTAAAAGCCCTTTCCCGGAGTTATGGTCATGCGTACCCCGTATTTTTACTTTTGGCTGGCGGTTTTTTGCGCCGCTACGCCTGCCTGGGGGCAGGTCTTCCGTTGCGTAGATGCCAATGATCACGTTACTTACACCAATGTTGCGTCAAATAGCAAAAATTGCCAACGCCTGCAAGTCGAACCCGCCGTCACGCCTACCGGTTCGGCAAGGGTGACTGATCGGCAGCCAGGCGCGGCAGCCACGCCCGCCGGTTTTCCCAGAGTGAGCCAGGACGCGCAAAGGTCGCGGGATGAGAGCCGTCGCGCTATCCTCTCCCAGGAACTCGCCAATGAGAAACAGAGTCTGGAAGCTGCAAAACAGGCGCTTGCCAAGCAGGAGAGCGTCCGCGAAGGCAATGAAAGAAATTATCAGAGAGTGCTGGATCGCCTGCAACCTTATCAAGATGAAGTCTCGCGGCACGAGCGCAACATCGAGGCATTGAACAAGGAACTTTCCGCATTGCGCCGATAGTAGCGGCACTTTCATGACCTTGATTAACCCTGCTCTTGTGCGGGAAGCATGGCCGGATGCGGATTTCCCCTTTCTCATCGAAAGCGTGGAAACCTGTGATTCCACCAATGCCCGTCTGCTGGCGCGCGCCGCAGAGGATGCGCCTTTTGTCCTGGTAGCCGACCGGCAAACGGCAGGGCGCGGCAGGCAGGGCAAGGCTTGGGAATCAACGCCGGAAGGCAGCCTTACCTTTTCCTTGCTCTGGCGGTTTGCCCCGTCCAGAATCGGCGGCTTGAGCTTGGCAATCGGCTTGGCTCTCCTTCGCGCCTTGGAAAGACTTGGCGCAAAACATTTATCGCTCAAATGGCCGAACGATCTGATCTTTGCCCCGCCCGGAGCGGAGTCCGGCAAACTTGCGGGCATTCTGATAGAACTGGCTTCCGGCGCTGATAAAACTGCGGTCGTAATTGGCATCGGACTTAATCTTTTTCCGCCGCAGGGTTTTGCTGCCGCAGGGCTTGCTGACTGCCTTCCCGCCATGCCGTCTCGCAACCGGCTGTTGGCAGAGATTCTCGTTGATGCGCGACAAGTTCTTGTCGTTTTGGAAGAGCATGGATTTTCCGCCTTGCGCGAGGAATGGCAGGCGCGTCATGCTTACCAGAATTGCGCCGTGATCCTTCAGAATGCCGGTAATGTCGAAGCCGGAGGCATTTGTCGGGGAGTGGATGCAGAAGGCGCGCTGTTGCTGGAAATGTCGGGTAAACTTTCCCGTTTTTTCGCGGGAGACTTGAGTATGCGTCCTAAACCGGAGGAGCGCGAGCCGTGAAGCTTTGTCTGGATGCGGGAAACAGTTGCCTGAAATGGGGCGTTGCCGACAATTCCGGCTGGCTGGCGCAAGGAAAACTGGCATGGACGGAACTTGCCAACGCGCATCAGACGCTTTCGCGCTGGAAGTTTTCCCATGCCTATATGGCGAGCGTTATCGGCGCTGTGCGCGAGGCCGCGCTGGCAAAGGCAATCGGCGGCATCCCGATAGTCCGCTTTACCGGCGCTACTGAATTTCCGGGCATAAGGAACGGATACGCCAAACCCGAAACCTTGGGCGCTGATCGCTGGTGCGCCCTGATTGGCGCGCGCCATGTCGAAAAACGCCCCTGCCTTGTCGTCATGTTGGGCACGGCGACAACTTTGGATGCGCTCGACGGCGACGGCAATTTTCCGGGAGGCATGATTTTGCCAGGCTTGGCCATGATGAGGGATGCGCTGGCAAACGGCACGGCGAATCTTCCCATGACGCCGTTCGCGGAGGAACCCGTGCTTGAAGACATAAACATGTTTCCGACGGATACCGAAAACGCCATTATCAACGGCTGTCTGGAAGCGCAGGCGGGCGCAATCGAACGCGCTTTCAGGCGCCATAAGGGCGCTTCAATCTGCCTTGTTTCCGGCGGCGCCGCTCCGCTCCTTGTGCCCATGCTCTCCAGTTTGCCGGTGCAGGTCGTGCCGCAACTGGTGCTTGAAGGCGTGCGCCTTCTTGCCGCTAAGGACAACCTGAATAAATATCGGAGAACTGTCCCATGACAGAAAACTGTCCAGAAGCAGGAATCGAACAGGCGGCTCGGGTTGTGGCGCTGACGGAGGACGGGCGGGCGTTGGTAGAGGCTGTCGGGAGTTCATGCGGACGTTGCCATGAGGCCGGAGGGTGCGGCAAGGCGAATTTGACCCGGATGTTTGCCTCTGTACGGCGTTTTCCGGTCAAAAATCCGGCGCTTGCAAAACCGGGGGATGAAGTCATTATCATCCTTCCCACAGGCATCCTGTTCAGGCAAAGTGTTCTGGCTTATCTCTGGCCGCTGGCGGCATTGCTGCTCGGCGCATTGGCGGGAAAATTCCTGGCGAATGACGCGGGCGCGCTGGCGGGCGGGGCGCTTGCCTTTGGCGCGGCGCTCTGGCTCATGCCGAAACTTTGGGCGCGCTATCTTGCAAATCCGGCATTTGAACCTAAAATTGAAAAAATCGTCGTTCGTTCTGGAGACAAGTCATGCGATTGGACATGAAATCGTTTTTTTCCTTTTTTGCCGGTCTTTTGCTTTGCGCGACGGCATTGGCGGAGGCATCGCGTTCTCTTCCCGATTTTGCCGACCTTGCCGAGCGCGAGGGGCAGGTGGTAGTCAACATCAGCACTACCCAGATTGTGAGGCGTCATGGTTTTCAAGCCTTCCCTTTCAGTGAAAACGACCCGATGGGCGAATTGTTCCGTCGCTTTTTCCCGCGCGATATGCCCGGTATGCCGGGCGGCGAGTCGGAAAGCCGTTCCCTGGGTTCCGGCTTCCTTATCAGTTCCGACGGTTACATCCTTACCAACGCGCATGTGATTGACGGCGCGGACACGGTCACGGTGCGCTTGAATGACCGGCGGGAATTTCGCGCCAATGTTGTAGGATCAGATCGGCGCACAGATGTGGCCTTGCTTAAAATTGACGCTTCCGGCCTGCCGGTTGCGAAGCTCGGAAGCTCGGACAAATTGCGGGTTGGGGAATGGGTTGTCGCTATCGGCTCGCCGTTCGGCTTTGAAAATTCGGTCACGGCAGGCATTGTTTCCGCAAAGGGGCGCGCCTTGCCGCAGGAAAACTACGTTCCCTTCATCCAGACGGATGTGCCGGTCAATCCCGGCAATTCCGGCGGCCCGCTCTTCAATATGAGTGGCGAAGTGGTTGGCATAAACTCCCAGATTTACAGCCGTAGCGGCGGCTATATGGGGCTTTCCTTCGCCATTCCGATTGACGTGGCAATGGAAGTGCAGACGCAATTACGCGCTTCCGGTCGGGTCAGCCGGGGACGAATAGGAGTGGTAATTCAGGAAGTTACCCGTGAATTGGCTGAATCATTCGGTCTGGAAAAGCCGACTGGAGCTATCGTCAATTCGGTGGAAAAAGGCGGCCCGGCGGCGGAAGCCGGTATTGAAGCCGGAGATGTAATCCTGCAATTCGACAACAAGATTATCAATCGTTCCGACGAATTGCCGCGCATTATTGCCGCCACCAAACCGGGCAGCAAGGTCAAGGCGTCTATCTGGCGCAAAGGAGTAAGCCGCGAGGTTTTGCTTACAGTCGGCGAAATGCAGGAAGACAGAATCCCGGTTGCGCGTGGCGGCGGTCGCGCTCCGCGAGCGGAGCGGGAAACGCCAAGGCTCGGTCTTTCGGTAAGCGAGCTTTCAGCCGAACAGCGGCGGCAACTGGGGATCGCAAGCGGACTTGTCATTGAGGAAATTCGCAGCAATGTCGCCCGTGCCGACCTGCGCGTGGGCGACATCATTCTGGCCGTGGTGCAAAATGGCGTAAGCCATGAAGCGAAAAGCGTCGAGCAGATCAACAGGCTATTGGCTCCCCTGGGCAAGAACGCCAATGTGACGCTGCTTATCCGGCGGGGCGAGCAGCAGATATTTGTAACGGTCAAGGGCATCGGTGACTGAGTTGGTTTTGATTGGGCGCGCCTGGTGTCATCTTTGCGACGACATGGAGACCGCCCTGCGCCCGTTTCTGGCTGAATATGGCATAAGCCTGAAAACGCTTGACGCGGACAGCGATCCGGCGCTGGAACGCTATGACGAACTGGTGCCGGTGCTGCTCCTGGACGGCGAGGAAATCTGCCACTATTTTCTGGACGAAGCCAAACTCAGGGCGGCGTTGGAGCGGTTTTGATTTAAGCGCGTCGTACACTTTTTCTACAGGTTGGAAGCAATCACGGCATGGTCAGACCTCTCCCTCGACCTCAATTGCCGCCTGCAAGACAGGCCGGGTAAAATATACCTCCCTGAGCCGAAACCGCTCCCGGCCTTACAAAGCGACGTATGCGCGTACTTGAAAACCGAATTCCTCCGCCGGTCGTAACTATGTTCAGCGCCGCAATTATGTGGGCCTTGGCACGCTGGTGGCCGTTCTGGAGATTTGAGTTTCCATCACCGCTACTTGTTGGCCTGCTCTTCGCATCGGTCGGTGGCGTAATAAGTATCTTGGGAATATGTGAGTTTCGGCGAGCAAAAACCACGGTCAACCCACTTCATCCTGAACGGGCCTCGTCGGTCGTTACGACGGGCATTTACCGCTTCACCAGAAACCCTATGTACTTAGGCTTACTGTTCGCCTTGCTTGGTTGCTTCTTAGCCTTCGGGGAAATGAGCGCCTTTGTCGGCTTGCCAGCCTTCATCATGTATATCAATCGCTTCCAGATTCAACCAGAGGAAAAATCGCTCCGCGCCAAGTTTGGCAGCACGTACACAGAGTATCAAGCACGTGTGCGGCGGTGGTTGTGAGGTACTCACACAGGCATTGCTCGCTCGGCCAGTCTTGCTTCTAGCTGTCCGATTACCTTTTACGTTGGAGCAATGATAAGCGCCCGATAAGCGTATCATCGGGTAAACTGCCTTGCTTTTGTCTTTTTACGGGTTTTCATGTTCGCTCCAGACCATACCGAATTTTTGACCGGACTCTTGCGCCAGCGCGTTTTGCTCCTGGATGGCGCGATGGGAACCATGATCCAGCGTCATGGCCTTGCCGAGGCTGATTATCGGGGGGAGCGGTTTTGCGCGCATTCGCATGATCTGAAAGGGAATCACGACATTCTTTCCCTGACCCACCCTGAGATCATCCGGGATATTCACCGGCAATATCTGGCGGCGGGCGCGGATATTGTGGAAACCAACACTTTCAACTCCACGGCGATCTCCCAGACGGACTATGCCCTGCCTGACCTTGCCCATGAACTGAATTTCGCAGGGGCGAAACTGGCGCGCGAGGCGTGTGACGAGGCATCCACGCCGGAAAAGCCCCGTTTTGTCGCGGGGGTGTTGGGGCCGACCGGGCGTTCGGCATCCTTTTCCCAGGACATGGACGACCCTTCCGCTCGCAATGTCACCTTTCAGGAACTGACCGCCTGCTATCTTGACGCTGCGGCGGGTTTACTGGCAGGCGGCGCGGATTTGCTGCTGGTGGAAACGGTGTTCGATACCTTGAACGCCAAAGCCGCGCTGTTCGCGCTGGAGGAGTTTTTCGCCCGCGCCGGACGGCGCTGGCCGGTGATGATTTCCGGCACGATCACAGATGCTGCGGGGCGCACCCTTTCCGCGCAAACGCCGGAGGCTTTCTGGAATTCCCTGCGCCATATCCGCCCGATCTCCTTTGGCTTCAATTGCGCGCTGGGCGCAAAGGACATGCGCCCCCATATCAAGACGCTGGCAAAACTTTGCGATTGTTTTGTTTCCGCGCATCCGAATGCCGGTTTGCCCAATACCCTGGGCGGTTACGACGAAACACCGGAAATGCTGGCGGAAGAATTAGAGGAATGGGCGCGGGTGGGACTTATCAATATCGTTGGCGGTTGCTGCGGAACCACGCCGGAACATATCCGGGCGGTTGCCGAAGCAATCGCGGGCATTCCGCCGCGTAAAACTCAGGTCTTGACGCCCGCTCTTCGCCTTGCCGGACTGGAGGCTTTCAATATCAGGGACGACAGCCGCTTTATCAATGTCGGTGAGCGCACCAATGTGACCGGCTCACGCGCCTTTGCCCGGATGATTCTGGACGAACGCTATGATGAAGCGTTGTCGGTCGCCCGTCAGCAGGTGGAAAATGGGGCGCAAATCATTGATGTCAACATGGACGAGGCCATGCTGGATTCAGTCGCCGCGATGCAAAAATTCCTGAATCTCATCGCTTCCGAGTCGGATATTGCGCGTGTGCCGGTAATGGTGGATTCTTCCCGTTGGGAAGTTCTGGAAGCTGGGCTGCAATGCCTGCAAGGCAAGGGGATCGTCAATTCCATCTCATTGAAAGGCGGCGAGGCGGAATTTCTTGCCCAGGCGAACCTTGCGCGACGCTACGGCGCGGCGGTCATTGTCATGGCCTTTGACGAAGCAGGCCAGGCTGACACTTGCGAGCGCAAGATCGCCATTTGCCGACGCGCCTATGATTTATTGACGGGAAACGGATTTCCGGCAGAAGACATTATTTTTGATCCTAATGTTTTTGCGATTGCCACTGGCATTAAAGAGCATGATCGTTACGCGGCGGATTTTATTGAGGCTGTTCGCTGGATTCGCGCCAATCTTCCTGACGCCAAAATTTCCGGCGGGGTTTCCAATGTCTCTTTTTCCTTTCGCGGCAATGATGCTGTGCGCGAGGCAATTCATACCGTTTTTCTCTATCACGCGGCGCAAGCAGGATTAACGATGGGCATCATAAACGCCGGAATGCTCGGCGTGTATGACACGCTGGAGCCGGAGTTGAGGGAAAAGGTCGAGGATGTGGTGTTGAATCGCCATTCTGGCGCGGGCGAGGCATTGGTTGCCTTTGCCTTGCGGATGAAGTCGGATCAGGCCGCGTCGCACCCTGCGGAAAAGGAGCGTCTCTGGCGTAAAAAACCATTGGCAGAACGGCTGGAATACGCGCTGATTCACGGCATCAATGATTTTCTTGGCGAAGATGTTGCGGCTATCCGGCTTGAGATGGAAGCGGAAGGCAGGCCGCCGATAGCGGTCATCGAAGGCCCTTTGATGCGCGGGATGAACGCGGTAGGCGATCTGTTCGGCAAGGGGCAAATGTTTCTGCCGCAGGTGGTCAAATCCGCCCGAGTGATGCGGCAGGCGGTAGCTTTCCTTATTCCCTATATTGAGGCGGAAAAAGCCAGAACCGGCGTGAGCAGCAAGGGCAAAATCGTGCTTGCCACCGTGAAGGGCGATGTGCACGACATCGGCAAAAACATCGTCAGTGTCGTGTTAGGTTGCAATGGCTACGAGGTCATTGATCTGGGGGTGATGGTTCCCTGCGATAAAATTCTCGGTGAGGCAAAAAAACATGGCGCGGCGATCATCGGGCTTTCAGGGTTGATTACGCCGTCGCTGGAAGAAATGAGTCAGGTGGCGAGCGAGATGGAGCGGCAAGGCTTTGACCAGCCGCTTTTGATCGGCGGGGCGACGACGAGCCGTATGCATACCGCGCTCAAAATCGCGCCCCGTTATGAAAATGGTTTGACGGTGTATGTCCCCGACGCATCTCGCGCGGCGGGCGTTGTCGCATGTCTGTTATCAGCGGAAAAGGCGGACTATGCGCGGGAAATCAAGGATGAGTATCAGGCCTTGCGCGAGGAACACGCAGGCAGGAAGAGCGTCAGCCTGATTCCGCTACAGGCGGCGCGCGCCAATGCTTTTGCGCCGGATAGAGCCTCGCCCGCGCCGAAACTGCCGGGTCTTCATGAAATCAGATTTGATCTTGCCGGGATTGCCGAGCTTATTGACTGGACGCCATTCTTTCAGAGTTGGGATTTACGCGGGCGTTTTCCGGCAATTCTGGAGAGCCGGACTGCGGGAGAGGCGGCGCGCCAGCTTTATGCCGACGCGAAGGCCATGCTGGATGCCCTGATTCGCGGACAATGGCTTGAAGCAAAGGGGGTATTCGCGCTTTGGCCTGCCGGAAGGGTCGGGGACGACATCGTGTTCTACCAGGACGACAGGACAGAAGAGCGAGGGCGGATTATCGGGCTTCGCCAGCAGCACAAACAGCCTTCGAGTCGCCGGAATCTGGCGCTTGCCGATTTTGTCGCGGAAAAGGACGATTGGGCGGGCATGTTCGCCCTTACCGCCGGACTGGGGATTGAACGGCAACTCGCTGTTTTTGCGGCGGCAAATGATGATTACAGCGTTATTCTGCTGAAGGCGCTGGCGGATCGTCTGGCGGAAGCCGCCGCCGAATGGTTGCATCGGGCGGTGCGAACGCATTTCTGGGGTTATGCAGAGGATGAAAATCTGGATGGCGAGGGGCTGATAAAGGAAGAGTATGTCGGCATCCGCCCCGCGCCGGGTTATCCTGCCTGTCCCGACCATCTTGGCAAGCGTGAGATTTTTCGTATGCTGGAAGCGGAAAAGCGAATCGGCACGGGCTTGACGGAATCCTGCGCCATGACTCCTGCCGCTTCCGTCGCGGGGTTTTATTTTGCTCATCCTGAATCCCGTTACTTTGCCATTCCTGAAATCGGCCAGGATCAGTTGAGCGACTGGGCGGCTCGCAACCGTATTTCTGAGGAAGAAGCGAAAAAGTGGCTGACAAGTCTGTTGCGAGGATCAGGCTGACCTGGCGGCGTTACTTTCGCGGATGCCGAACGAGCAGGTTTTTTCGGACGCCGTCAGCGTTTTTTCGCCTCATGCAAGGTCTTCACAAGCCGGTATTTTGCCAGTTCGAGTATCTCCTTGCCGGAAAGATCGCCATCCTCCGGAATGGCGGCAAAGGCCGAGATAATCGAAATGGACAAAGGCTTTCCTTGTACCGCGATTTTGGCGGCAGCCAGATTCTTTTTAAGCTGGGTTGCGAATTTATCGCAGGCCAAGAGCGTTCCGCCAAGCGTAGAGATGGCAAATACGCCGGGAGCGTAGATGCTGATGATGTCGCTGCTGCCGATTCTGGTCTGCGCCAGTTTGGTCAGTTTTGAGACAATGCGGGTAGCGGTGTCCTCGCCAAGATTTTTGACCATATCGTGATAATTTGCGATCGCGCAACAGAGAATCGCGCCTCGTTGCCCCGGCACGGAATACTGGCGCAAAACCGCCTCCTCAAAGAGCTTGGGCGACATTGGCGCGCTTTCGATCAGGCCGGTTTTGATGGCGCGTTTGCCGGCGGTCTTTTTAGGCTCAGGAGCCTCTTTCGGCTCGGAAGACTTCGCTATGGCTTCCGGCTCGGGAGCATCTTCAGAGGCTGATTCCGTTGGATCGCCGATTGCGGGATTCAGAATGTCCAGCACTTCCTGGCTTTTCATGCCGGTATGCAGAAAACCGTTTGCTCCGGCTCTTTTGGCGTCCTTGATCAGTTCCGCGATTCGCGTCTCCGAGCCGATGAAGTAAAAGGGCATGTTCTTCAGGCGCAACAATGCGTTTTTGCGCACGCGCTCCAACAGGGACATGCCGGTCGACATGCCCAGATCAGGCCCTGCAACGACTGCGTTCAAGTCGTTGCGAAGAACCAGCAAGTGCCAGGCAGCATCGCTGTCTGACGCTTCCAACACCTTGTGCGACGGTTTGAGGTAGGTTTTCAAGGTTGCGCGCACGGTCTTGGATTCGTGCGCCAAAAGAATGTTTCCCATATTCGATTACCTGTTCCAGAAAAAGCGACAGAATTATCCGTTGATTATGGCATAGCCTGCTCCAAATGCAAGTAAAAATTGAAAATAAAGAAAAATCCTGTTGACAGGCTTTGGACAACTATGGATAATTCCGCCTCTTTCGTGCTCTTTCGGGTACGGATACAGATTTTTCTCCCTTTACGGGTTCCAAGACTGTCCGTTCAAGCGGAATAAGTTGGAGTTTTTTACATGATTCAGATGCAAACGGTTCTGAACGTGGCCGATAACACCGGCGCGCGTTC
This sequence comes from Betaproteobacteria bacterium, assembly GCA_009777245.1. Classification (GTDB taxonomy): domain Bacteria; phylum Pseudomonadota; class Gammaproteobacteria; order Burkholderiales; family Rhodocyclaceae; genus Azovibrio. Next base: position 124,759 of record WRMF01000001.1, on the reverse strand, counting down.
GGTAATGTGTATCAAGGTGCTGGGCGGCTCCAAGCGCCGCTATGCCGGTATCGGCGATGTCATCAAGGTGAGCGTCAAGGACGCCGCCCCGCGCGGTCGCGTCAAAAAAGGCGATGTCTACAACGCGGTCGTGGTGCGTACTGCCAAGGGCGTGCGTCGTCCCGACGGCTCGCTGGTGAAGTTCGACGGCAACGCCGCAGTGCTCTTGAATAACAAGTTGGAGCCGATCGGCACTCGTATCTTCGGGCCGGTGACGCGCGAGTTGCGTACCGAGCGTTACATGAAGATCGTGTCGCTCGCGCCGGAAGTGCTGTAAGGAGTTCCCGATGGAAAAGATTTGCAAGGGCGACGAAGTGATCATAATTGCCGGCAAGGATAAGGGACGGCGCGGCACGGTGCGCGCGCGCGTTGATTCGGAGCGTCTGCTGGTCGAGGGCGTAAACGTCGTCAAAAAGCATACCCGCCCCAACCCCATGAAAGGCATTCCGGGCGGCATTACCGACAAGGAAATGCCAATCCACATTTCCAATGTGGCAATTTTCAATCCGGCCACCGGCAAGGCTGATCGCGTCCGCGTCAAGGTGGAGCAGGTCGAGGGCGGTCGCAAGAAATTTCAACGTACCCGCGTGTTCAAGTCGAACGGCGAGTTGGTGAAGCTGTAAGGATACGACATGGCTCGTTTGCTTGATTTATACAGGACGGATGTTACCGAGGCGCTGAAAACGCGCTTTGGCTACAAGTCCGTTATGGAAGTGCCGCGCATTGCCAAGGTGACGCTCAACATGGGCGTGGGCGAAGCGGCGGCAGACAAGAAAGTTCTGGAAAACGCGGTGGGCGACATGCAGAAAATCGCCGGTCAGAAGCCAGTGGTCACCAAGGCGAAAAAATCCATTGCTGGCTTCAAGATTCGGGACAATTACCCGATCGGCTGCATGGTGACGCTACGCGGAGTACGCATGTATGAATTTCTTGACCGTTTGATCAGCGTGGCCATGCCCCGTATCCGCGACTTTCGCGGCATGGCGGTCAAAGGTTTCGACGGACGCGGCAACTACAACATGGGCGTGAAAGAGCAAATCATCTTTCCCGAAATCGAGTACGACAAGATTGACTCGCTTCGCGGACTGAACATCAGCATCACTACAACAGCGAAAACGGACGAGGAGGCAAAAGCTCTGCTCGCCGCGTTCAAATTTCCTTTCAAGAATTGAGACTGACATGGCGAAACTTGCCCTGATTAACCGTGAAGACAAGCGCCGCGCCCTGGTGGCCAGGTACGCGAAAAAGCGCGACGCTCTTCTTGAGATCATTAACGACGCGACTTTCTCCGATGCCGAGCGTTATGAGGCGCGGCTCAAATTGCAGCAGCTTCCCCGCAATTCAAGTCCCTCGCGCTTGCGTAATCGTTGTCAGCTCACGGGGCGTCCCCGTGGCGTGTTCCGCAAATTTGGCATGTGCCGCAACAAAATCCGGGAATTGGCCTTTGAGGGTCAGATTCCGGGGGTTGTCAAGGCCAGTTGGTAAGCCGGGGAGGATTGAAATATGGCAATGAGCGATCCGATAGCGGACATGCTGACCCGCATCCGCAACGCCCAGTTGGCGGAAAAATCCGCTGTGGCAATGCCCGCCTCCAAGCTGAAAGCAGCGATTGCCGCTGTGCTGAAGGCTGAGGGTTATGTTGACGATTTTGCCGTCAAGACTCTTCCGGGCAACAAGGCGACCCTTGAAATCGTGCTCAAATACTACGCCGGTCGTCCGGTGATTGAGCGCATTGAACGGGTCTCCAGACCCGGCCTTCGGATTTACAAGGGCTTTGATGACATTCCCCGCGTCATGAATGGTCTGGGGATTGCCATTGTGTCGACGCCCAGGGGCGTAATGACGGATCGCAGCGCGCGCGCTTCCCGTGTGGGCGGCGAAGTGCTCTGTTTGGTCGCTTGAGGGGAGGGGTCATGTCCAGAGTTGGTAAAAACCCGATTTCCCTTCCCGCCGGAGTTGAAGTCCGTGCGGATGAGCGGGAGATCAATGTCAAGGGGCCTTTGGGTTCCCTGAAGATGGCGGCGAATTCGGCGGTTTCCATTGTGCAGGAAGGCGGTATTGTGCGCTGCGAACGTGTCGAGGGCGTGGAAAACAGCCCTGCCCTGTGGGGAACAGTACGCGCCAATCTGAACAACATGGTAATCGGCGTAAGCAAAGGCTTTGAGAAAAAGCTGATTCTGGTAGGCGTTGGTTATCGCGCTCAGGCACAGGGCGATGCGCTCAATCTGACCCTTGGGTTCTCGCATCCGGTGGCGCACAAGATGCCTGCCGGAGTGAAGGTTGAGACGCCTACCCAGACCGAAATCATAATCAAGGGCGTGGACAAGCAGCAGGTAGGCCAGGTGGCCGCCGATATTCGCGCGTACCGCCGTCCCGAACCCTACAAGGGCAAAGGTGTGCGTTATGCCGATGAAGTCATTGTCCTCAAGGAAACCAAGAAGAAGTAAGGAGGACATATGCAGAACAAAAAACAGGCGCGTTTGCGCCGCGCCGCGAAAACAAGAGCCAGGATTGCCGAACAGAAAGCCGTTCGCTTGTCCGTCAATCGTACGAACAGCCACATTTACGCGCAGATCATCAGCGCCTGTGGCGGCAGGGTGCTGGCTGCCGCTTCCACTTTAGAGGCGGAAATCAAAAAGAATGTCGCTAACGGCGGAGACAAGGCGGCGGCTTCCGTTATCGGCAAGCTGATCGCCGAGCGAGCCAGGGCGGCAGGCGTCGAGGCTGTGGCGTTTGACCGTTCCGGCTTTCAGTATCACGGTCGCGTCGAGGCGCTGGCCGAGGCAGCCCGTGAAAACGGTTTGAAGTTCTAAGGCGCGAGGAAGAAATGGCTAAAGCAAGCAAGAAAGTACAGCAAGCCGAAGAACAAGGCGACGGTCTTCGGGAGAAAATGGTTGCCGTAAACCGCGTTACCAAGGTGGTAAAGGGCGGACGGATTCTTGGTTTTGCGGCGCTTACCGTGGTGGGCGATGGCGACGGCAGAGTCGGCATGGGCAAGGGCAAGTCTCGTGAAGTGCCGGTCGCGGTGCAAAAGGCGATGGAAGAAGCCCGCCGCAGAATGTTCAAGGTAAGCCTGAAAAGCGGAACCCTGCATCACACTGTCACCGGCAAGCATGGCGCTACCAAGGTCATGATCCAGCCCGCGCCGGACGGAACCGGCATCATCGCGGGCGGAGCCATGCGCGCGGTTTTCGAGGTGGTCGGCATTACCAATGTGGTAGCCAAGGCGCACGGTTCCACCAATCCTTACAACATCGTGCGCGCTACCCTGGACGGTCTTGCGCGTATGAATACTCCAGCCGAGATTGCCGCCAAGCGCGGTAAGCGGGTGGAGGATATTCTGGCTTGAAGGAGCGGCGAATGGCTGAAAAATCTCTCAAGGTGACGCTGATAAAAAGCATTATCGGAACCAAGGAATCTCATCGCGCCACAGTGCGCGGCCTGGGGCTAAGACGCCTGAATCACACCGTGACCCTGGAGGATACGCCCGCGATTCGCGGCATGATCCAGAAGGTTGCCTATCTCTTGAAATGCGAGGAATGACCATGCGTTTGAATACCATCAAGCCAGCCGAAGGCGCCAAGCAGTCCGGCAAGCGGGTCGGGCGCGGAGTTGGCTCCGGTCTTGGCAAAACCTGTGGTCGCGGCCACAAGGGGCAAAAAGCCCGCGCCGGCGGTTTTCACAAGGTAGGTTTTGAAGGCGGGCAAATGCCGCTTTATCGCCGTCTGCCCAAGCGCGGTTTTGTCTCCATGACCAAATCCACTCGCGCCGAAGTGCGCTTGTCCGCGCTTAACGTCCTGCCGATTGAGGAAATTGATCTGCTCGCCTTGAAACAGGCGGGTCTTGTCGGGCAGGATATTCTTGTCGCCAAGGTGATTCTTTCCGGGGCAATTACCCGTAAGGTAATCTTGAAGGGCGTTGCCGCGACCAAGGGCGCGAAGGCCGCAATTCTTGCCGCAGGCGGCAGCGTGGAATAATTTTCAGGGGAGAATATCTTGGCGAATCCGGCAAGCAATACTCTGATGAATCGGGTTTCCGGCGGGAAATTCGGCGATTTGCGTCGCCGTTTGCTGTTCCTGCTGGGCGCAATGGTTGTGTTTCGCATCGGCGCGCATATTCCCGTGCCGGGCATCAACCCGATTGCGCTTGCGGAATTGTTCCAATCGCAGCAAGGCGGCATCATGGGGATGCTGAACATGTTTTCCGGCGGCGCGTTAAGCCGATTCGCCATTTTTACGCTGGGAATCATGCCCTACATTTCCGCTTCCATCATCATGCAACTGATGACCTATACCGTGCCGCAACTGGAAGCGTTGAGAAAAGAAGGCGAAGCCGGGCGTCGCAAGATTACCGAGTACACCCGTTACGGCGCGCTGTTGCTTGCTTGCGCCCAGTCGCTCGGCATTGCCGTTGCGATGGAGTCTCAATCGGGACTGGTCTATGACCCCGGTTTTGTATTCCGGCTCACCGCTGTTACGACGCTCACGACCGGAACCATGTTCTTGGTATGGCTGGGTGAACAAATTACCGAGCGCGGTTTGGGCAACGGCATTTCCATCATCATCTTCGCGGGGATTGTGGCAGGCTTGCCCAGCGCCATTGGCGGCACGCTGACGCTGGTTAATGAAGGAGCCATGCACCCGCTGATAGCCATCTTGATCTGCTTGCTGGTGGCTTTGGTAACGGCTTGTGTTATTTTTGTCGAGCGCGGCATCCGCAAGATTCCGGTCAATTACATGAAGCGGCAGGTGGGCAATCGTCTCTATGAGGGGCAGTCTTCTCCCATCTTCCTGAAGCTCAATATGTCCGGGGTCATTCCGCCGATTTTCGCATCCAGCATAATTCTTTTTCCGGCGACGGCGGCAAGCTGGTTTGCCTCCGGCGACTCCATGACTTGGCTGAAAGACATTGCCGCTACCTTGTCGCCCGGTCAGCCCCCCTATGTGCTGCTTTATGCCGCCTTTATCATTTTCTTCTGTTTTTTCTATACCGCGCTGGTTTTCAATTCCAGGGAGGTGGCGGACAACCTGAAAAAAAGCGGCGGGGTAATTCCCGGAATCCGTCCCGGCGAACAGACGGCGCGCTACATTGACAGGGTGTTGCTGCGGTTGACCATGGTGGGGGCGATTTACATCACTCTGGTCTGCCTGTTGCCTGAGTTTTTGATTCTGGAATGGAATGTTCCTTTCTACTTTGGCGGAACTTCACTACTCATTATTGTGGTTGTCACCATGGATTTCATGCAGCAGGTGCAAGCCTATATAATGACGCAGCAGTACGAGGGACTGCTGAAGAAGAAAGTCAATTTCAAGGGCGGCGGCTCGCCCGCGCGTTAACTTAAAGATGGCGAAAGAAGAATCCATTGAAATGCAGGGCGAGGTATTGGAGAACCTCCCCAGCGCGACCTTCAGGGTCAGGCTTGATAACGGACATGAAATTCATGCCACGATTTCCGGAAAGATGCGGATGCACTACATCCGTATTTTGCCCGGCGACAAGGTAACGGTGGAAATGACGCCGTATGATTTGACGCGAGGGCGGATTACGTTCCGAACGAAATGAATGATTCTCTACGCAAAAACCCCGGAAGGGACGGGAGCGCGGCTGCTTTCCCCATCTTCCTGATTTTAGGAGTCGTCGAATGAAAGTAATGCCTTCGGTCAAGCGAATCTGCCGCCATTGCAAGGTGATTCGCCGTAAAGGCGTGGTACGCATCCTGTGCAAGGATCCGCGCCACAAGCAACGTCAGGGTTGATTTTTGTCGTCCCTTTTTTCAACATAGTTGGAGTGAAGCAATGGCCCGTATCGCAGGGGTAAACATTCCGAATCACCAGCACGCGGAAATCGCGTTGACCGCCATTTATGGCATTGGTCGTTCGCGGGCGCAGAAAATCTGCGATGCGGCTGGCGTGGTTCGTTCCGCAAAAATCAAGGATTTGTCGGACGCCGACATGGACAGGTTGCGCGACGAAGTCGGCAAATTTGCCGTCGAAGGCGATTTGCGACGCGAAGTCACCATGAACGTCAAGCGTCTGATGGATCTTGGCTGTTATCGCGGTCTGCGCCATCGCAAGGGCTTGCCTTGCCGTGGCCAGCGCACCCGCACCAATGCGCGCACCCGTAAAGGGCCGCGCAAGGCAATCGCGGGCAAGAAGAAGTAAGGAATAATCATGGCCAAAATCTCGCAAAAAGTCCGAAAGAAAGTCAAAAAGAATGTGGTCGAGGGCATTGCCCACATTCACGCTTCTTTCAACAACACGATCATTACCATTACCGATCGCCAGGGCAATACCCTTGCCTGGGCGACTTCCGGCGGCGCCGGTTTCAAGGGATCGCGCAAGTCCACTCCCTTTGCCGCCCAGGTAGCGGCGGAAGCCGCTGGCAGATCCGCGCAGGAATTCGGCGTCAAGAATCTGGAAGTTTGCATCAGCGGCCCCGGCCCCGGCAGGGAATCCTCAGTACGCGCCTTGAATGCCCTGGGGATGAAAATTACCGGAATTTCCGACATTACCCCGGTTCCGCATAACGGTTGCCGTCCGCCTAAAAAGCGTCGTATTTAAGGAGTAGAACGTGGCTCGCAATCTTGATCCCAAATGTCGTCAATGTCGCCGCGAAGGGGAAAAACTGTTCCTCAAGGGCGAAAAGTGCTTTTCCGATAAATGCTCTCTGGAGCACCGCGCGCATGCGCCCGGCCAGCATGGTCAAAAATCGGGCGCGCGCCTGTCCGACTACGGAGTGCATCTGCGCGCGAAGCAGAAAATCCGCCGGACGTATGGCGTCCTGGAATCCCAGTTTCGCCGCACCTTTGCGGAAGCGGAGCGCAGGAAAGGCCAGACTGGCGAAAACCTGTTGCAACTGCTTGAGGCGCGGCTGGATTCTGTCGCCTATCGCATGGGCTTTGGCGTTTCCCGCGCCGAGGCTCGTCAGGTGGTTCGTCATAATGGTGTGCTCGTCAATGGCAAGCGCGTCAACATTCCTTCTTATACCGTCCGTCCGGGCGACATCGTTTCGCTTTCCGAGGGCGCCAGGAAGCAACTGCGCGTCAAAGCCGCGATGGAAGCCGCCGAGTCGCGCGGGTTCCCGGAATGGATAACAGTCGACCTGAAGGAAGGCAAGGGCACGTTCAAGGCAATGCCGATGCGTTCCGAACTTTCCCCGACCCTGAACGAAGGTCTGGTCATCGAACTTTATTCCAAGTAAAGAACTTCCGAACTTTGGAAAAGGATAACTCATGCAGAACGCCTCTCTCTTGAAACCGCGCATTATTGACGTGCAAAGCATCTCTCCGACGGAAGCCAAGGTTGTGATGGAGCCTTTTGAAAGGGGCTTCGGGCATACCCTTGGGAACGCCTTGCGCCGCACCTTGCTTTCTTCCATGGACGGTTATGCGCCGACCCAGGTTTCCATTGATGGGGTATTGCATGAATATTCCGCGCTGGACGGCGTGGAGGAAGACGTGGTGGATATTCTTCTGAACCTTAAGGGTGTTGTGTTCAAGCTGCACAATCGCAGCGATGTCACCCTGATTCTGAAAAAGGAAGGCAAGGGCGAAGTCCGCGCCGAAGATATTGAATTGACGCATGATGTGGAAATCATCAACCCGGAGCATGTCATTGCCCACCTGCAATCCGGCGGCAAACTGTCAATGGAGATTCGCGTGGAAAAAGGGCGCGGATATGTTCCCGGCAACATGCGTAATTTGGGCGACAGCAAGCATATCGGAAAATTGGCGCTGGATGCTTCGTTTTCTCCGGTCAGGCGGGTGGCTTATTTTGTCGAGTCCGCGCGGGTCGAGCAGCATACCGATCTTGACAAGCTGATAGTCGAGATTGAAACCAATGGCGTAATTCAGCCAGAAGAGGCGATTCGCGCGGCTGCCCGTATTCTGGTCAGTCAACTGGAAGTGTTTGCCGAGCTGGAAGGCACCTTGCCCATCATTGAGGCCGCCAAGCCGGCGCAGGTTGATCCGCTTCTTTTGTGCTCGGTAGACGACCTTGAGTTGACGGTGCGTTCGGCCAATTGCTTGAAGGCGGAGAGCGTCCATTACATTGGCGATCTCATTCAGCGCACTGAAAATGAACTTTTGAAAACTCCGAATCTGGGCAAGAAGTCGCTTACCGAAATCAAGGAAGTGCTTGCCAAGCGAGGTCTGACCCTTGGCATGAAACTGGATAACTGGCCGCCTGCCGGACTGGAGCGGCTATAGTTTTTACCCCGCAAGGGACGCTTGTATAACGAAAGGAATTAACCATGCGTCACCGTTTAGGCTTGAGAAAGCTGAATCGCACGAGCAGCCATCGTTTGGCGATGCTGCGTAATATGTCGGTCTCGCTTCTTAAACACGAGGCTATCAGGACGACTCTCCCCAAGGCCAAGGAATTGCGCCGGGTCGTGGAGCCTTTGATCACGCTGGGCAAAAAGCCCAGTCTTGCCAATCGTCGTCTGGCCTTTGATCGCCTGCGCGACCGTGATATGGTCGTCAAGCTCTTTGATGTTTTGGGGCCGCGCTACGCGAACCGTCCGGGCGGTTATCTCCGCATTCTGAAATGCGGTTTTCGCGTTGGCGACAATGCGCCGATGGCTTATGTCGAATTGCTGGATCGTCCGGTTACGGAAGCAACGACAGAAACCGGCATGGAAGAGGCGGGCGCGTTGTAACGAGGCAGCGACGAGATAGCGCGTTTTATCCCCCTGAAAAGATTGCTTTTCAGGGGGATAGGTTTTTTTGGAGAACCAAAATGCTGCGTAAAATTTTGATTATTCTAGCTCTGTTTTTAGTAGGCTGCGCCAATGGCGCTGCGGCAGAATCTGGCGCGTCGAGAGAAACGGACTTGATGCCTGTTGCATCTGCCGATGTAATGAATGGCGAGAAGAACTCCAAAGAAGATGCTTCCGCTGTGGTAGATGACCAATTGCGTGAAAAGCGTGAAGAGGAGTTATACGATAGAGGATGGGAGATCATCACAAATGAAAGGCCGGGCGGAATCCATTTATCCATGCTGGAAAAAGATGTCGTCAGGATTTTGGGAGAGCCGGAGAAAAAAACTGATGCTATGTTTTCAGATGCTACAGGATCGGAGATGTGGGAAGCTGATTATGTGAAAATTGGATTAAAGTTAGGTTATGAAAAGGGAGAAATGGATGAAAATTATGTCAGCCGTGTATGGTGGATTACTATCTATTCTGATGTGTTCGATGGCAGCACTGACAAGGGAATTCGTATCGGGAGCACAAGGCAGGAAATTTTCGATGCGTACAAAGATGATATTGATTACGAAGTCTTGAGAATGTCGGAAAGTTATAGGGCGGAAAGGTTAAAAGGGGGGAAATGGTTGATGATGAAAGTGGCATCGTGGTAGGCACTATTCATGGCGGTATTTTTTTTACGCTTTCTGATCAGGATAAAGTAGTCGCCATATTTATCGGAGGACATCCCAACTAGAGCGTGTTCGGTTCAAGTGGATACTTTTTACATACCCTCTCCCGGCCTTTGTCTACGCCGCGAGTGACCACACTCTCGCGCTTGCGGCGCAGGGGTTAAAAGTTTTTAACCCCTAAATCAGCTTGACCAACCCCCTTATAGTCGCATTATTTGCGGAAAGCTCCATAACAACAGCGGCAGGATGGTAAAAAAACTTATTGCTCAAATCGGCATTATCAAGGAAAATTTCGCTCCTCAAAAAAACAGGTTGGCGGTTGTTACGCTACGCTGTTTTATGTTATTGTCAAACATTTGGCGGGGGTCATGTGTCGGAACAAATAAAGATCGGCGCGTTACGCGAGACCGTGGCAGGCGAGCGGCGCATCACGATGACGCCGGACATTGCCAAACGCTATCAGGCGTTGGGCGCGGAATTGTTGCTGGAAATAGGCATCGGAACCACTACGTTTCTGGCCGACGACGCTTTTCCGCTGGAGCATTTTGCGGCCTCCGGGCGCGAGGTTTTGCAGCAGGCGGACATTGTGCTGAAAGTGCAAGCGCCAAGCGCCGATGAGCTGTCGGCGATGAAAGATGGGGCCGTTTTGATCGGCCTGTTACAGCCTTATACCGATATTGAGCGGGTAAGGATGTTGCAGGCGAAGAACATCACGGCTTTCTCACTGGAGCTTCTGCCGAGGATCACGCGGGCGCAAGGCATGGATATTCTTTCCTCGCAGGGCGCGATTGCCGGCTATCAATGCGTGCTGATTGCGGCGGATCATTGTCCGAAATTTTTTCCGATGCTCACTTATGCGGGCGGAACTATTCGTCCGGCTCGGGCGCTGGTCATCGGAGCCGGTATCGCGGGATTGCAGGCCATAGCGACGGCCAAACGCCTGGGAGCGATAGTCGAGGCTTACGATGTTCGCCCGGAGACACGCGAACAAATCGAATCATTGGGCGCAAAGTTTGTTGATACAAGCGTCTCGGCTGTAGGCGCGGGCGGCTATGCGCGTGAATTGACCGATGACGAAAAGCGCCAGCAAGCAGAAAAACTGGGACGAGCCGTAGCGCAATGCGACGTGCTGATTACCACGGCGGCGATTCCGGGCAAACGCGCGCCGGAGATTATCAGCAGTGAGATGGTTGCCGCCATGAAACCGGGCGCGGTTATCGTTGATATGGCAGCCGAAACCGGCGGCAATGTCGCGGGAACTGTCGCTGGCGAGAAGGCGCTAACTGATAATCAGGTTCTCATCATAGGCCCGACCAACATCGCCAGCCGTATGCCGGTGCATGCTTCGGAGATGTTGGCCAAAAATTTGTTCAATTTCATTTCGCCCTTCATCAAGGAAGGCGTATTGACGCTCGACTGGCAAGACGAGACTCTTGCCGACTCCTGTCTGACCCATGCCGGAGAAGTCCGGCATGGCGGCGTCAAACAGGCTCTCGGTTTGTAAGACCAAGGCGGGCAATAGCAAGGAAAAAATCATGGACGGTTTTATTGCAGTATATATCTTCATGTTAGCCGCTTTCACCGGCTATGAAGTCATTTCACGGGTGCCGGTCATCCTGCACACTCCCTTGATGTCCGGTTCCAATTTCATCCACGGGGTAATCCTGGTCGGCGCAATGGTAGCGTTGGGTCATGCCGAAACGCCGCTCGAACAAGCCATCGGCTTTGTCGCCGTCTTGCTCGGCGCGGCCAATGCGGCAGGCGGCTATGTGGTGACCGAGCGCATGTTGGCCATGTTCAAGAACGGCAAGGAACAAAGTCATGGATGAAATCAGATGGCTGATTGGCGCGAGCTACCTTGTTGCCGCCGTTCTCTTCATCTTCGGACTGAAAGAGATGAGTTCGCCGTCCACGGCGCGTAAAGGCATTGTCTGGGCCGGGGTGGGCATGGTTCTGGCAACGGCGGTCACTTTTCTGACGCCGGGCGAATCAACGCTGTTCATGCCGCTTGACAATATCATTCTGATGGCGATTGCAATCGCCATCGGCGGCTCCGTCGCCTGGATTTTCGGCAAGAGAGTGGCAATGACCGATATGCCGCAGATGGTGGCCATCTATAACGGCATGGGCGGCGGCGCGGCGGCGGGGATTGCCGCCGTCGAATTCGCTCGCGGACACATGGAAGGAGCGGTGATATTCGCGCTGGCGACGCTGGGAGCATTGATCGGCTCGATCTCATTTTCCGGCTCAATTGTCGCATTCGCCAAATTGCAGGGATTGATGAACAAGGCATTCCGCCTACCGGCGCAAAACGCGGTCAACATTGTTCTGGCTTTTGCGACGTTTGGATTGGGGATTGCCATCGTATGGCTTGGACAATCGGCTCCCGCCTGGATGTTGATTGCATTTTTCATCTCCGCGCTGGTATTGGGCGTTATCGTCACCCTGCCGATCGGCGGAGCCGACATGCCGGTGGTAATTTCGCTGTTCAACGCGCTTACTGGTCTTGCGGTCGGCTTTGAAGGCTATGTCATTGGAAATCCTCTGCTGATAATCGCCGGTATTGTCGTCGGTGCGGCAGGCACGTTGCTTACGCAGTTGATGGCCAAGGCGATGAACCGCCCAATCGCCAATATCCTGTTCCAGCCGATCAGCGGCGAAGCGCAGGCGGGAGGCGCGATTGACGGCACGATGAAAGAAATTCTGGCGCTTGATGCGGCAATGATGATGCGCTACTCCGGCAAGGTCATCATCATTCCCGGCTATGGCATGGCTGTGGCTGGCGCGCAGCATAAAGTCTGGGAAATGACCAAGCTCCTGGAAGACGCCGGGGTGGATGTCCGATTTGCCATTCATCCGGTTGCAGGGCGGATGCCGGGGCATATGAACGTATTGCTGGCCGAGGCCGGTGTGCCTTATGAAAAGATTTTCGATCTGGAAGAAATAAATTCCGATTTCAGCCAGGCCGATGTCGCGCTGGTAATTGGCGCCAACGATGTCGTCAATCCTGTGGCGCGAGCCGATAAATCCAGCCCGATCTACGGTATGCCGATTCTGAATGCCGACTATGCGGCTCAGGTTATCGTCGTCAAGCGCGGTCAGGGGGCCGGTTATTCCGGTATCGAAAACGCCCTGTTCTACAAGGAAAATTGCCACATGCTGTACGGCAGCGCGCAAAAAGCAATCGCCGACGTGATCCAGAATGTCAAGACGGCAGGATAAGGCGTGGAAGTTCTGTAGCGTAATGTTGGGGTTCGCGCACCGGGAGACAGGCGCTTTGCATTTACGCATACAAAAGATTAAAATGAATGCGTAGACTGCATTTTGATGAGGTGATGCTATGGCTATGATGACTGTTCGCAATCTGCCCGACGGAGTACACAGGGCATTGCGTGTGCGAGCCGCCCGGAAAGGACACAGCGCCGAGGCCGAAGTCCGTGAGATTTTGGCTAACGCGGTAAACCCTGAAGCGCGTATCCACATGGGCGACGCCCTTGCAGCATTGGGGCGCAAACTTGGCTTGACGAATGAAGATTTCGAGATTTTCGATCAGTTGAGAGCTAAAACACAGGCTGAGCCGATGAGGTTTGAATGATAATTCTTGATACCAATGTCGTTTCCGAAGCGATGAAGCCTGTGCCGCACCCAACCGTGCGAGGCTGGCTGAACGCTCAGGTTGCCGAAACATTGTACCTGTCTAGCGTGACTCTGGCCGAATTGCTGTTCGGTATAGCCTCATTGCCGAGCGGCAAGCGCAAAGACATGCTGACAAACGCTCTCGACGGGTTGATGCTGTTATTCAAGGATCGGGTGTTGCCATTCGACCATGATTCCGCCAGACGCTATGCTGAATTGGCTGTTACCGCAAAAAACATAGGGCGAGGTTTTCCCGCTCCTGACGGTTATATCGCGGCAATAGCAGCGTCGCGTAATTTCATCGTTGCCTCACGCGATACCGCGCCATATGAGGCCGTCGGCGTAGCCGTCATTGATCCATGGGATTGATGACCTCCGATGCGGCACAATTTTGGGAAAAGCAAACCGCTCCCTCAACACGCAACGATTACTGTAGGGGCGCGGTTTGCCTGTCTTGCAGAAGCAATGCTTAGGGTTCGATAAATCGCGCCCCTGCATTATTTCTGGCCTAAAATTTCATTCTCGCATTATTTCCTGCTACCAGTATGTTCTCCCTCGAAAGTGCCCTGCGTACTGAATTGTCAAGCCTTGCCGAACAGGGCTTGTTGCGGGAATTGCGCGTGTTGGATACGCCCTGTTCGCCGCGCGCGCGGGCAGGAGAGCAGGAACTGCTTTCATTCGCCAGCAACGATTATCTGGGATTGACCGCGCATCCGGCTTTATCGCGTGCGCTCGCGGAAGGCTCGTTTGCCTGGGGTAGCGGCAGCGGAGCCTCGCACCTCATCAGCGGACACTTAAAGCCGCATGCGATGCTGGAAGAAGCATTGGCGAATTTTCTCGGATTTGCCCGCTGTATTACCTTTTCCAGCGGTTATCTGGCCAATCTTGCGGTGACGCCAACCTTGGCTGCCCGCAGGGATGATGAAATTTTCTCGGATCGCTTGAATCACGCCTCGCTGATTGACGCCGCCCGCTTATCCCGCGCCCGCCAGCATCGCTACCGGCATGGCGACTTGAAGGCGCTTGCAAAACTGCTCGCGGCAAGCTCCGCCAAAACAAAGGTTATCGTGACCGACGCGGTGTTCAGCATGGACGGGGACATTGCGCCGCTTGCAGGACTTTTTGAACTGGCGGAACAGTTCGATGCTTGGTTGGTAGTTGATGACGCGCACGGCTTCGGCGTTCTGGGCGAGCGGGGCGCGGGCAGCCTTTCCCATTGCGGCTTGCCGCCGCACCCAGGGATCATCCTGATGGGAACATTGGGCAAGGCGGCGGGAGTGGGCGGCGCGTTCGTCGCAGCTTCGGAAACAGTAATCGAATACCTGCAAAACAAGGCGCGGAGCTTCATTTTCACGACCGCCCAGCCGCCCGCGCTGGCGGTCGCGGCATTGACGAGCCTCTCCCTGATTAATGATAGCGACGAACGACGCTCCCACCTGAACGATTTGATTGCGCTTTTGCAAACATCGCTTTCCGGCTTGCCTTGGTCGCTCCTGCCGTCCGGGACGGCAATCCAGCCGCTGATGACCGGCGATGCGACCCTGTCGCTTGCCGAAGCTCTGAGGAAGCGCGGCTTATGGGTTCCCGCGATTCGTCCGCCCACTGTGCCGACTGACGCATCAAGGCTCAGAATCTCGCTTTCCGCCGCGCACAGTAAGGAAGATGTCTTGAGGCTGGCAACAGCCCTGCATGAAGCCGGTCGGGAGATTTTATAGTGCTTGCCGCAACGACTATCAGGCATAGTCATTCTTTCGCACGGACTTTAGCACATTCGTCATTCCCGCGAAGGCGGGAATCCAGTACGGCGCTGAAAGTCACGACAGATTTCCAGAACAGGACAGGAGCGATATTCCCATGCGGAAACGCCAGAGGAACGGAAAGGCTTGTCTGGATTCCCGCCTTCGCGGGAATGACGAATAATTCGGCGTGGGAGCAAGGTTCTCCCTCTCCCGCACATTATGCGAAAAAGCACAATTATCTACGGGAATGACCATATGAACCAAAGCACACTTGCTGGCGCGCCCCGTATCTTTTTGCCTGGCTGGGGCGTCGGAACCGGGCCGTTACAAAAAAGTCTGGAAAAAACCAGCTGGCGTCCCATGCCCCTGCCGGGCGCAACAGGCGGGACAATCCCACGAACCATCACGGCAGCAAGGGATTGCCTGTTGCAAGACCTGCCGGAAGTCTGCCACCTTGGCGGCTGGTCATTGGGGGGGATTCTGGCAATGGCCTGTGCCATTGCCGCGCCTAAGCGTATACTAAGCCTTTTTCTCATGGCGACGACTCCCAGTTTCATCAGCCGGAAAGGTTGGGACATTGGGCGTCCGCCCGCTGAATTACAGGCTTTCATGCACACCATCAAACAGGAAGACGAGGCGCTTTTCCCCCGATTTATCGGCAGCTTCTGCCGTGGAGACTCCGTCCCGAACGCGGCGGAATACGTCATAAGCAACGCCTCGCCCATGCCGCAGGCGGCGCTGGAAGCGGGGCTTGCCTGGCTTTACGAGGCGGATTTGCGCCGGGATGCGGAGAAAATTTCCTGTCCCGCTACCATACTGCATGGCGGGAACGATCCGCTTGTTTCTCCGGATGCGTCGCGCTGGCTGGCGGATCGTATCCCTTCATCCCGGCTTGTCATTTTGCCTGGACGTGCGCACGCGCTGTTCGCGGGCGATGATGCCGGATTTTTACAGGAATTATTATCGTCATGAATATCGAGACACGCGAGATGCGCGGACAAAATCTGTCGGACGGAATCGGCATCTTTCCGCCCAAGGCTTCTGTGCGCCGGACTTTTGAACGCGCTGCCACTACCTATGATTCAGCCGCCAAGGCGCAACGCTGGATTTGCGCCCGCCTGATAAGCGGTCTGCCGCCCATGTTGGTCTCAGCGGTGATTCTTGACGCAGGTTGCGGCACGGGTTTCGGCATGGAGATTCTGGAAAGGCGTTTTCCTGCGGCGCGAACGATTGCGCTTGATTTTTCCCCGGCGATGCTTTCCCGAATCAAAAAACTGGAATTCGGCGTGGCGGGCGATGTGGAAAAACTGCCCCTGCGTAATGAAGTAGTAGGACTTTACTGGTCGAATCTGACCATGCAATGGTGCGACATATTCGCGCTTTGCCGCGAGGCGCGGCGGGTGCTCTGGCAGGGCGGAATGCTGGCGTTTTCCAGCCTTGCGCCCGGAACGTTCCGTGAATTGGAGGAATCTTTTTCCAGGGTTGACAACTACCGCCATGTCCTGCCGTTAAGACCTTTGGAAACGGTGCGCCAGGCGCTGGAAGTCGCGGGGTTTCAGGATATTCGCCTGCACATTGAGCCTTGCATCGCCCATTATCGTGATTTGCAAAGCCTTATGAAAGCCATCAAGGCCATCGGCGCAAACCAGATCGGCCCTGCCCGCCGTCCCGGCCTTATGGGGCGCGACGCTTGGCAAAAGCTGGAAGAAGCCTATGAAAGACGGCGCACTCCGCGCGGACTTCCCCTGACATATCAGGTTGTGCTCGGTTACGCGCAGAAATGATCCGCGCATTTTTTGTGACCGGAACCGATACCGAGGTCGGCAAGACTTATGCGCTTTCTGCGTTGCTCCATCGTATTCGCAAGGCTGGTCTCACAGCGTTGGGAATCAAACCCGTCGCCGCAGGCATGGCTGCGGACGGCAAGAACGAAGATATAGAGGCGATTCGCGCCGCCTCCGGCCTTGCCGTGCCGGAGATAGTCCTGAACAGCTATCTTTTTTCCCCTCCCATTGCCCCGCACATTGCCGCCAGGGAAGCGAATCAGCCGATCCGTTTCGCGCCGATAATACAGGCGTTGGAGAGCGCAAGGGTCATTGCCGGAGAGACGGGCGTTGTATTGGTAGAAGGCGTCGGCGGATTTCGTGTGCCGCTGGGCGAGGATGGCGACAGCGCCGATCTTGCCGTTACGCTCGGCTTGCCGGTGATTCTGGTGGTCGGAATGCGGCTGGGCTGCATCAACCATGCCTTGTTGACGGCGGAAGCCATCATTGCGCGAGGGTTGCCGCTTGCGGGCTGGATTGCCAATACCCTGTCAAGTGTCATGCCGCGTTTTGCGGAAAATGTTGATACGATAAGAGAGAGTCTGCCCGCGCCGCTGTTGGGGGTTTTGCCTGTCGGAGTTCCCCATGAGCCTGCCAGCGTGGCAGAATATCTTTCCCTTCCTTTTTGAGCGATGCCATGAACGAGCCTTCCCGCCATTCCCCTCTGATTATTCTCGGTTCCGGCCCTGCCGGGTATACGGCTGCCGTCTATGCCGCGCGCGCCAATTTGCAGCCCGTACTTATAGCCGGACTGGACAAGGGCGGACAACTGATGACGACCACGGATATTGATAATTGGCCTGCCGATGTTGACGGCGTGCTGGGGCCGGATTTGATGCAGCGTTTTGAGCGTCATGCGCGGCGTTTTGATACGGAAATTATCCTTGATCATATTCAGTCGGCGGATTTGCAAACGCGCCCTTTTCGGCTTAACGGCGATGCCGGGGCATATACATGCGATGCGCTGATTATTGCGACCGGCGCTTCCGCCAGCTATCTTGGCCTTCCTTCGGAAGAAAGGTTCAAAGGGCGCGGCGTTTCGGCATGCGCCACCTGCGACGGCTTCTTTTATCGCGATCAGCCGGTTGCCGTGGTGGGAGGCGGCAGCAGCGCGGTGGAAGAGGCGCTTTATCTTGCCAATATCGCAAGCCATGTCTTCCTGATTCACCGGCGCGACGAGTTCCGCGCCGAGAAAATAATGGTGGATAAACTGCATAAAAAGGTTGCGGAAGGCAAAATCAGCCTGGTTCTGAAGGCGGTAGTTGTCGAGGTTCTGGGCGATGACACCGGAGTGACCGGACTACGTGTCCGACAGAATGACGAACTTGTAACGCTTGACGTTCCGGGAGTTTTCATCGCAATTGGCCATCTGCCCAATACGGTGATTTTTGCCGGACAGTTGGAGATGGAAAACGGGTATCTTGTAACAAGGGGCGGACGGCATGGTTTTGCGACACAGACCAGCATTCCGGGGGTATTTGCGGCAGGCGACGTGCAGGATCAGATTTACAAGCAGGCGATTACCAGCGCCGGTTCCGGCTGTCAGGCGGCTCTGGATGCCGAGCGTTATCTGGGCAGTCAGGGACGGTAAATGAGCCGTCGGGCGGGGCATCCTGCTTTTGCCGCGCTTGGCGAATTGCGGCGGGGAAAAGCTGAAGGTGCGGTGGCGGCGAAGGCAAACGATCCTGCGCGGGATGAGATTCCTGTGCGGAATGAGGCAACGGAGCCGGAGACCGCCTCTATGGCAGAGCGGGACGCAACACTCTGGCAGGACGCTGTTCGGGATGTATTGCCCCAGCGAAATGATCGTGTCGCGCTTTTTCCCAAGCCTTTGCCGCCCATTGCCCGCCAGCGTGAACTCGGAGAAGCAAGGGCATTGGCGGAGAGCCTGTCTGCGTCGGATGAACCGGATATTGCGCCGGAAGGAGAGAAAGATGATGTTTTCCTCGCGCATGGCGTATCAAGGAGGACTCTTTCCGATTTACGGCGCGGGCGTTGGGTGATTCAGGCGGAACTTGATTTGCACGGAGCTACCCGCGAAGAAGCGCGTATTTTGCTGAACGACTTTCTGGACGAATGCAAAAAGCGCGGCTTGCGTTGCCTTCGCGTTATCCACGGCAAAGGGCGCTCTTCCCCCGGCGGGCAGCCGGTATTGCGTCCTCTCACACGCCAATGGTTGACTCGACACGCACTGACTCTGGCCTTTTGCCCGGCAAGGCCATGCGATGGCGGTTCCGGCGCGTTGCTGGTTCTGCTGCGTTAAAGCTGTTTCGATTCAAGCGCGGAGAGGTGAGCAATTTTGCCGTCTGCAAGACACATCGGAATGCGCTATCGCGCTAGAATGCGTCATTTCCACGCATTTTGAGGTTTTCCGTGACCAGTATCACCATCGCGCTTGCAAAAGGGCGCATTTTTTCCGAAACCATGCCGCTTCTTTCGGCGGCGGGGATCGTGCCGGACGAAGACCCGGAAACTTCGCGAAAGCTCGTGATCGAAAGCAATCGCCCGGATGTGCGTTTCGTGATTGTGCGGGCTGCCGATGTGCCGACCTATGTCCAGTACGGCGCGGCTGATATGGGCGTGGCGGGCAAGGATGTGCTGATCGAACATGGCGGCATGGGACTCTATCAGCCGCTTGACCTGGGTATCGCGCATTGCCGGATGATGGTCGCCGCGCCGGAAGGATTCGATTACGCCAACGCGGTGCGGCAAGGGGCAAGGCTGAAAGTGGCGACCAAATACATTCACGCCGCCCGCGAACATTTCGCCGCCAAGGGCGTGCATGTAGACCTGATAAAACTCTACGGCTCCATGGAACTTGCGCCTTTGGTCGGCCTCTCGGACGCCATTGTCGACCTGGTCGCTTCCGGCGCGACCCTGAAAGCCAATCGTCTGGTCGCGGTAGAACACATCATGGATATTTCCGCCCGCCTGATTGTCAATCAAGCCGCGCTCAAACTGAAACATCCTCTCTTGCAACCAATTATTGACGCTTTTCGGAGCGTCGGGGGGAAAAACCCATGTTGAATATCAGGCGACTTTGCAGCAGCCAATCCGATTTTTCGGCGCGGCTGGATGAACTTCTGGCTTTCGATAGCGCTCAGGATGAAGCTATCGAAAAAACCGTGGCGGATATTCTCGCCGAGGTAAAAAGCAGGGGCGACAAGGCGGTATTGGCCTACACCGAACGCTTTGATCGGCTTATCGCGCCAGATGTGGCGGCGTTGGAAATTCCCCGTTCCGAATGGATAAACGCCTTGAACGGACTTTCAGCCGCGCAAAAGTCGGCGCTGGAAGAAGCCGCAGCGCGAATTCGCCGTTTTCACGAGCATCAGATTCAGGAAGGCTGGGATTACACGGAAGAAAACGGCATCCGTCTGGGGCAGGTGGTGAGGCCGATTGATCGGGTCGGTCTATATGTTCCGGGCGGAAAGGCCGCTTATCCTTCCTCGGTGCTTATGAACGCGATTCCCGCCCGCGTCGCGGGGGTGAAAGAACTTATCATGGTTGCGCCCATGCCGGATGGGGAAAGAAACCTACTGGTGCTGGCCGCCGCCGAGCTTACCGGGGTTTATCGGATGTTTGCCGTTGGCGGAGCGCAGGCCATTGGCGCACTTGCCTATGGAACCCAAACCATTCCCCGCGTAGACAAGATCGTAGGCCCCGGCAATGCCTATGTCGCTTGCGCCAAGCGGCGGGTTTTCGGCATTGTCGGCATTGATATGGTGGCGGGGCCTTCGGAAATTCTCGTGCTTGCCGACGGTAGCGTAGATCCGGACTGGATGGCGATGGATTTGTTCAGCCAGGCCGAGCATGACGAACTGGCGCAGAGTATTTTCGTATGTCCAGACAGAGACTACATTGACCTCGTGCTTGCCAGCATGGAACGGTTGTTGCCGACCATGCCGCGTCAGACGGTCATTCGGGCGGCGCTGGAAGGGCGCGGAGCCATGATTCATGTCCGCGATCTTGAAGAGGCCGTCAGCGTCTCCAACCGGGTAGCGCCGGAGCATTTGGAACTGGCGCTGGAAGACGCCGCGTCCTGGGTGGCAAAAATCCGCCATGCCGGCTCGATTTTCATCGGCGCTTATACTTCTGAATCTTTGGGCGATTATTGCGCCGGCCCCAATCATGTCCTGCCTACTTCTGGCAGCGCCCGCTTTTCGTCGCCATTGGGAGTGTACGACTTTCAGAAACGCTCCAGCCTGATTGAGGTATCAAGCGAAGGCGCGAAGTATCTGGGAGAAGTGGCAGGCATTCTGGCCGATGGCGAAGGTCTGCCCGCCCACGCAGCTTCGGCCAGATACCGCATGGAAATATGAGATGCGGGCTGGAATACGGGCTTGCCTGTCGCTTTGAATCAACGAAGCCCGTACAGACGGCCTCGCAAAAAAAGCGCCGGTCGCAAGCTGAAAGGAGCAACACCGCGACCGGCGCAAAATCCACACAAAGGTGGAGAGGAGACAACGTCACAAGGACTAGCCTTGTTGCGGTGCATTATTCACCAAATGCCGCATATGCACAAGGTTATATGCGCCGCACAAAAGAATATCGTCCCTCGTTGTTGCGGCGCAACAAAAACTGGCGTATCGAGTGCCGGTCGCAAAAGGGATGGATTCGCGCAAGAAAACGCAAGAGTCGCTCCCATGAATGGTGAATCTTTGGCAAAAACGCTCCGGTTGACAGGCGAGGGTCAGGCTAGGAGAATTCGGGGGTTTACTGTGAATCACCTTTTAATTAATCGGGAGGTTTGTTATGTCAGAGGATGCAAAGAGTTCCGGCGGCGCGGAAGGCGGACAGCAAAATACGCAAAATGAGTTTTTTCAGCAGTTTTTCCAGGCTGGACAAAGCATGGCGCAGGGGTTTTCCTCATTTCTCCAGCAAATGCCGCAATTAGCGCAGCAGATGCAGTCCGTGCCGCAGATGCCGCAGATGCAGGCTTTTCCGGCAATGCCGCAAATGCCGCAGTTGCCTGATCTTTCGGAAATTCTGCCGCCTTCCATGCAGTATCCGAAGGAGACGGCGGACGCGCTGAAAGCCTTGCAGGATGAACTGTTCCAGAATCAGGCGAAGCTATGGCAGGCGACGCTTGCCAAGAGCGTCGGACAGTCGGCGGACTTTTCCGTTCAGGCGGAGGCGACGGATCGCCGCTTTTCCTCGCCGGAATGGCAATCCAGCCCGATTTACGACTTTATTCGCCAGACCTATCTCCTGAACTCGAAATATTTGTTTGACGTGATGGAAGTCTTGCCGGTCGAGGATACGCGCGCCAAGGATAAGCTGCGCTTTGCCGTCCGCCAGTACTCCGATGCCATGTCGCCCACCAATTTTGCGGCGACCAACCCGGAAGTCATCAAGCTCGCGGTGGAAACCCAGGGGCAAAGCATCACCGCCGGAATCGGCAATCTTATCAGCGACATGGAAAAAGGCCGGATTGCCATGACTGACGAGTCGGTCTTTGAAGTAGGCGGAAATCTTGCCATAACGGAAGGGCAGGTCATCTTTGAAAACGGCGTGATTCAGTTGATTCAGTACGCGCCGCTCACAGACAAGGTTGCCGCTCGTCCGATTCTCTTCGTGCCGCCCTGTATCAACAAGTTTTACATCCTGGACTTGCAGCCGGACAATTCGATGGTTCGCTTTCTGGTCGAGCAGGGCCACACGGTATTCCTTGTGTCCTGGAAGAATCCGGGCAAGGAAGAGAGCGCATTGACCTGGGACGATTGTCTGGAGAAAGGGCCGATCACTGCGATTCGCCTCGTGCAGGAGATAACAAAACGGAAAGATTTGAACGCAGTCGGCTTTTGCGTGGGCGGAACCATGCTTGCCTCGGCGTTGGCGGTATTGGCGGGGCGGGGCGAAAAACCCGCCGCCTCGCTGACTTTGCTCACTACGATGCTGGATTTCTCCGATACGGGCGAGATCAGCCTCTTCATTGACGAGCAATTCCTTGCCACCAAGGAGGCGGCTATCGGCAAGGGCGGGCTGATGCAGGCGATGGAACTGCAAAACACCTTTTCCATGCTGCGTCCCAATGATCTGGTCTGGAATTATGTCACCAACAATTATCTGAAGGGGCAGAAGCCGCAAGCGTTCGACATTCTTTACTGGAATGCCGACTCCACCAACCTGCCCGGCCCCTTTGCCTGCTGGTACATGCGGAACATGTATTTCAACAACTTCCTTCGCATTCCCGGTAAGCTGGAAATGTGCGGAGTGCGCGTTGATCTCGGTCAGCTTGACATGCCTGTTTATATTTTGGCCTCGCGCGAAGACCATATCGTTCCCTGGCACACCGCCTACCAGAGCACCCGGCTTTTGAGCGGGGAGGCGCGTTTTGTTCTCGGCGCTTCCGGGCACATTGCCGGTGTTGTAAATCCTGCTTCCAAGAACAAGCGGAGTTACTGGACGAACGAAGATCTGAAAGCCGACGCGCAAGGCTGGCTTGCCGCCGCGACGGAAAACAAGGGAAGCTGGTGGAACAACTGGTCGGCCTGGTTGAAGCGGTTTGGCGATGGCGAAAAGGCCGCGACCAAGACTTACGGCAACAGCAAATATCGTCCGATCGAACCGGCTCCGGGGCGTTACGTGAAAGAGCGGGTGGTTTGACGCCCGGCTGCCTGGCAACCATAGCAAAGGCTCCGCCTGAAAAACGGAGCCTTCGGCTTATCATTACGGGTTATAAGCCGCATTTTGGAGACACCTTACATGACTTCATCCCGTCGTTATACCATTACCCTTTCCTGTCCCGATCAGGTCGGCATTGTCGCCGCTGTTAGCGGATTTATCGCCGGACATGGCGGCTGGATTTCCGAAGCCCGCCACCACTCCGACGAAGACGCCGGGCAGTTTTTTATGCGCGAGGAAGTGATGGCGGATTCTTTACCGTTTGACCTCGAAACCTTCCGGCAAAAATTCGCTCCCGTGGCCGACCGTTTCGGCATGACCTGGAAGATAACCGACAGCGCCCGCAAAAAACGGGTCGTGCTTCTGGTCTCGAAACAGGAACATTGCCTCTATGACCTTCTTGGACGCTGGCAGTCCAAAGACCTGGACATTGATATTCCCTGCGTCATTTCCAATCATGAGACGCTAAGGGGCTTTGTCGAGTGGCACGGCATCCCCTTCCATTACGTGCCGGTAACGCCGGAAAACAAGGCGGCGGCTTACGGAAAAGTCATGTTCATTTTTGAGGAAGCAAAAGGCGATGTGATGGTGCTTGCGCGTTACATGCAGATTCTTTCCGGCGAAATGTGCGAACGTTATCCGGGGCAAATAATCAACATCCACCACAGTTTTCTGCCCAGTTTTGTCGGCGCGAAGCCCTATCATCAGGCTTTTTTGCGCGGGGTGAAACTGATTGGCGCGACCTGCCATTACGTTACCGCCGATCTGGATCAGGGGCCTATCATCGAGCAGGACGTGGTGCGCGTGGATCATTCTGACCAACCCGATGATCTGGTGCATTACGGCAAGGACATCGAAAAGGCTGTACTGGCGCGGGGATTACGCTATCATCTGGAAGACCGGGTGCTGGTATATAACAACAAGACCATTGTTTTTCGCTGATTTTTTCTTCATCTGGAATTTTTATCATGAGCCTTAAATGCGGGATTGTGGGTCTGCCCAATGTCGGCAAATCCACCCTTTTCAACGCTCTCACCAAGGCGGGGATTGACGCGGCCAATTATCCGTTCTGCACCATAGAACCCAATATCGGCATCGTCGAAGTGCCGGATGCGCGTCTCGAACAACTGGCTGAAATCGTCAAGCCGCAAAAAGTCCAGCCCGCCATTGTTGAATTTGTAGACATCGCCGGGCTTGTAGCGGGCGCTTCCAAGGGAGAAGGGCTTGGCAACCAGTTTCTTGCCAACATCCGCGAAACCAACGCCATTGTGCATGTTGTTCGCTGCTTTGCCGACGAAAACATCGCCCACGTTTCCGGCGATATTGACCCGGCGCGGGACATTGAAATCATTGACACCGAGCTTCTGCTGGCTGATCTTGCCACTGTCGACAAGGCCATCAACCGCTTCAGGCGCCCTGCCAATACCGGCGACAAGGAGGCAAAGGCAATGCTTGCCGTGCTGGAAAAATGCCTTGTAGGGCTTGATTCCGGCGGCGCGGCGCGTACATTGGCTCTCTCAAAGGAAGAACGCGCTCTTATAAAGCCGTTGTGTCTCATCACCGAAAAGCCCGTGCTCTACGCCGCCAATGTGGCCGAGGATGGATTTGTCGGCAATCCTCATCTTGAAGCCGTGCGACAACGCGCTGCGGCTGAAGGAGCGGAAGTCGTCGCCCTGTGCGCCGCGATTGAGGCCGAGATTGCCGACCTTGACGACGCGGACAAGACGGACTTTCTCGCAGCCATGAACCTTGCTGAACCCGGATTGAATCGCCTGATTCGCGCCGGTTACAAGCTCCTTGGCCTGCAAACATTCTTTACTGCCGGAGTGAAGGAAGTTCGCGCCTGGACTATTCGTGCGGGCGACACCGCCCCCAAATCGGCAGGCGTCATCCACACCGATTTTGAGCGCGGTTTTATCAGGGCGCAGACTATCGCCTTCGATGATTTTATTCTCTATAACGGGGAAGCAGGCGCGAAAGAAGCGGGCAAGATGCGCGCCGAAGGCAAGGACTACGTGGTAAAGGACGGGGACGTGATGAATTTTTTGTTCAACGTATAGGCGCGGAATGCCGGATGCCAGGAACGGCGACCGAAACCAGAGTGCCTGCGCCGGAAAAAAGCTATCATTGCGTAATTGAGGCAGCGTAAACCGGAAGGCGAGCGCAGCAAGCCGTAACTGATATGACAATTAGGCATTTGGACGGAACGCCGCCATGAAAGAAGTCACCGATCGGAAGCAGATTTCGCTTCTGAAACTGCGAGGCTACAAATCTATTGCCGAGTGCGACATAGCGCTTGCCCGGCTTAATGTATTGATCGGCGCCAACGGCGCCGGAAAATCCAATTTCATCGGGTTTTTTCGCTTGATCAATCGCATACTGGATCAGCAGTTGCAGCTTGCCGTAGGCGAGATGGGTGGACCGGACGCGCTTTTGCATTACGGGCGCAAAAAAACGGAAAATCTACAGGCCGAACTGTATTTTGGTGAAAACGGTTATCGTTTCACCCTGCGCCCTACGCAGGACAATCGCATGATGTTCGCGCACGAAGCGTTGTGGTGGAAGGATCATGGCGATTGGCGTCCGTGTTCCGGTCATTTTGAAGCGTATACAGAAGATCAGAAAAATCGCACCAACATCTATAATTTTGTTGTTCCCGCCATGCGTAGCTGGCGTCTCTACCATTTTCACGACACCAGTCACAGCGCACTGGTCAAGCAGGTACACGGCATCAACGACAACGAACGCCTGCGCGATGATGCTCGCAATCTGGCCGCTTTTCTTTATCGGCTGAAGTCTCAAAACGAATCGTACTACAAGCGTATCGTCAAGGCTGTTCAGCTTGTCGCGCCGTTTTTTGGCGATTTTCATTTGCGTCCAACGGTAGATAACAAGGAAAAAATCCAGCTCGAATGGACGGAACTCGGACAGGACATCCCTTTTCCAGCCAGCGCCTTGTCTGATGGAACGCTACGCTTCATGTGTCTGGCGACCGTGTTGCTGCAACCTGAAAAGTTTGTGCCCGCCACCATACTCATAGACGAACCGGAGCTTGGTCTGCATCCATTTGCCATAACAGTATTAGCCGATTTGATGAAATCGGCTTCACAACAGCACCAGTTGATCGTTTCCACGCAGTCTGTTGAATTGGTCAGTGAATTTGACGCCGAAGATTTGATTGTTGCGGATAAGCAGAATGAAGCGTCCGTCTTGCGGCGGTTGGATACTGATATTTTGCGCGAGTGGCTGGACGAGTACACCCTGGGCGAGTTGTGGAAGAAAAACCTGTTGGGCGGGAGGCCGACGCGATGAGCCGGGTTCATCTGCTGGTAGAAGGGCAAACCGAGGAAACTTTCGTGCGGGAGCTTCTGCAACCGCACTATTCGCCTCAAGGGTTATATCTCACGTACTCCCTCGTCAGAACGAGTTCCGGGCATAAAGGCGGCATGACCAGTTATGCCAAAACCAAGACGCAAATCGAACGATTGTGCAGGCAAGATGCCAACGCGCATGTTTCGACCATGTTTGACCTGTACGGTCTGCCTGGTGATTTCCCCGGCAAGAATAGCCCAAAGTGGGCAAAATTAAAAAATGGAGCGGACAAGGCAGCCTTGGTTGAGCAAGAAATGGCTTCCGACATCGGTCAGCCAAACTTCATCCCTTATATTCAGGCGCATGAATTCGAGGCGCTGTTGTTCGTAGACGCATCACGTTTTTCCGAATGGACGAATACACGAACCGTTCAGGCATTACAGCAGGCGCGGGCAGGTTCTGCGCCGGAAGATATAAACGATGATTCGAGCACAGCGCCGTCCAAGCGCATTCTGGCCGCTATGCCCAATTACCGGAAAACATTTCATGGCCCGTTGATTGCTTGTGAAATCGGGCTTGATGCCTTGCGTAAGGATTGCCCGCATTTCGACGCATGGTTACACAGGCTTGAAACCTTGAAACCTTAAAAGGTTCGCAGGAAGTGAATAAACAAAAGCTCGAACTCGTCTGGATTGGGAAGGAGAAGCGGCCAAGACTGGAGCCGAGGATTTTGCTTGAGGATGCGGAAAAGTCCTATCACGCCGCATTTCGGCGTTATCCCTCTCCAATGGCGGAACCCTCTTCCCGGCAGGGGCGAATAATGATTCGCACCTGCAATCCGAAGGAAGGTCAAAAAGCGGGAGAGAGGTTGGGGAGAGGGCGGACATCTTCGACAATCGCTTGATCTTCGGGGACAACCTCCTGGCGTTGAAGGCGTTGGAGCAGGAGTTTACAGACAGGGTTAAGTGCGTGTTCATTGATCCGCCGTACAACACCGGCAGCGCGTTTTCGCATTACGACGACGGGTTGGAGCATTCAATCTGGCAGGGGCTTATGCGCGACCGTCTGGAGATTATCCGGCGATTGATGGCGGATGACGCGGCATTTGCGTAGCTATCTGTCCGAGGATGAAACCATAAACGCGCTGGATCAGAATCGCCGCTTGATCGCAAGCGAAATCCACGCCCAGATGATGGCGCATTTCTGGGAGGAGGATGCCGGATACACGGTGGGTGTAAGCCGGGAGGTCACCGAATTAAAGCCCTGCAACTACACGGCGGAGCAAACGCCGCGACATTACCGCGAAACCGTGGAAGATAAAGGCGGCGTCAGGCAGATGCTATTTGGCGGCTTCAGAAAATGCCTGTACATGCTTCAGAAGTTTGACTCGGATTCGGAACGCCGCTTTTCGATAATTCTGGAGCGCGACACCGTAAAATGACTCAAGCCCGCAAAAGGACAATTCCAGATTTATTACAAACAGGGCGCGGAACAGCCGGAATACATTCCCGATTTCGTGATCGAAACCGAGGCCGCAATCCTGATGGCGGAGACCAAGAAGCGGGATGACCTGAAAACCGAGGAAGTAGAAGCCAAGGCGAAAGTCGCCGTTCGCTGGTGCGAACATGCCTCGGACTACGCCGCTGCCGTTGGAGGCAAGCCGTGGAAATACTTGCTGATCCCGCACGACGAAATCATCGAACCGAAGAAATTACAGGACTTTCTGCGCTTCGAGTTGCGAGAAGAAGCGCCATTTTTCCCGGATCAGTCCGACCGAAACCAACAATCCTGACGGTTCGACTTCGGCAATTTCCTTCCCCATCAACCTTTTCTGCGTGACATAATAAGGTTTTGTCGCAAATTTGCGTATAAGGAGAACGAACCATGAAACTACATAGTCAGAGCTTTACCGACGGTGGGCGGATTCCCGGAGAATTCGCTTTTGCCGTGCCCGATCCGAAAAATCGCGTAGCTTTAAGCAGTAACTTAAATCCGCATCTGGCCTGGACAGACGCGCCGCCGGATGCGAAAAGCCTTGCCCTGATTTGCCATGACCCTGACGCGCCAAGCGTCGGCGACGACGTAAACCAGGAAGGCCGGACAGTAGCGGACAGCTTGCCGCGCGCGGAGTTCGTGCATTGGGTGTTGTTTGACCTGCCCGCCGAAGTTTCCGAAATTGCCGCTGGAGCCTATTCCAGCGAAGTCGTCCCACGCGGCAAATCCGGTGGAGCCGCTCCGCGCGATGCGCGTCAGGGCATCAACGATTATACGGGCTGGTTCGCCAACGACAACGACATGAAAGGCGAATACTACGGCTACGACGGCCCTTGTCCGCCCTGGAACGACGAGCGAGTACATCGCTACGTGTTCACCCTGTACGCGCTGGACGTGGAAGAACTCCCGCCCTTCTCGCCGCTCACCGCCGCCGCGTTAAGGCAGGCCATGACCGGGCATGTGCTCGCCAGCGCCGAGATAACCGGCCTTTACACCTTAAATCCCGCCCTGATTTAGAGCGGTTTCAAGCGAGTAACATGTTACGCACCCTCTCCACGCCTTTGTCTGCGCCGCCGACCAAGGCTCGCCGTTAAGCCTGTTGCTAGTCTCGCTTGCCGACAGGGTGAGCGAGACTATTTATGCTTGCAAAACCACATGCTGAACTTGCCCAATTTTCCCTTCCTGCCGGAATTGACATCGCTACGTCATGATCTCCACACACATCCTGAACTTGCATTCCAAGAAACGCGCACCGCCGGGATAATCGCCCGCGAGCTGGCAAGTTATGGTCTGGAAGTGCATCGCGGTCTGGCGCGTACCGGCGTAGTGGGCGTATTACGCGCCGGGAAAAGCGGGCGCATGATCGGTCTTCGGGCTGACATGGACGCATTGCCAATCGAAGAGCGGAACAAGTTTTCCCACCGTTCCGCCTGTTCCGGCTATATGCACGCCTGCGGTCATGATGGCCATGTTGCGATGCTCCTAGGCGCGGCGCGGCATCTTGCGGAAAATCCCAAATTCGATGGCTCGGTCGTTTTCATCTTCCAACCTGCGGAAGAATCGGAAGGCGGCGCAAAAGAAATGGTGGATGACGGACTCTTTGAGCGTTTTCCGGTTGAGTCTGTCTACGGCCTGCATAATTGGCCGGACTTGCCGCTAGGTAACATGGCTCTTCGTCCCGGCGCGATCATGGCGGGAACCTGCCGACTGGGAATCAGGATACGCGGGCAGGGCTGTCATGCCGCCATGCCGCATCAGGGCATTGACCCGATTGTCGCCGCAGGCCAGCTAATCAGCCTTCTGCACACAATCGGCTCCCGCGAAATATCTCCTTTGGATTCGGCAGTGCTAAGCATCACCCAAATCCACGCCGGTTCCACCTGGAATGTCATTCCCGATGAAGCTACCCTGGGAGGCACAATCCGCAGTTTCAATACAAGCGTTCAGGAACAGATCGAAGCCGCCATTCACCGCATCTGCCAAGGCGTCGCGGGCGGAACCGGAACAAAAATCGAAGCAAGGATGGAACGGAGTTACCCCCCGACCATAAACAGCCAGGCGGAGAGCGACATCTGCCTTGCCGTTGCCAAAGCCTTGCTGGGCGAGGCGCATGTATACCACGACATGCCTCCCGCGATGACGGCGGAGGATTTCTCCTACATGCTGCTTGAAAGACCCGGCTGTTATGTCTGGCTGGGAACGGGCGAGGAAGGCAACGCCCCATTGCATAACCCCGGTTATGATTTCAACGACAAGGCAATCCCTATCGGGATAGCCTATTGGGCGTCGCTGGTTCAGGCGGTTTTGGGGAAGAATCACAGTTCCCAAGGCTAACCATCGGGTTCAGTCAAAAATGAAAGGCTCAAATTATGTTCCGAAAACTATTCATAATCGCTCTTGTTTCGGGTGTTGCATTCATGCTCTACAGCTACATCAGCGATCCTCATTACACGAAACTACCGGTTGGTACGACCGACTTGACCAGCGTCCAAGAAAAGCTTGCCAAGCTTTCTGCGGATGAGCGTGCGCTCGTCCAGGCCTATGTTAG
This sequence comes from Betaproteobacteria bacterium, assembly GCA_009777245.1. Classification (GTDB taxonomy): domain Bacteria; phylum Pseudomonadota; class Gammaproteobacteria; order Burkholderiales; family Rhodocyclaceae; genus Azovibrio. Next base: position 94,164 of record WRMF01000001.1, on the reverse strand, counting down.
ACGGAGCAGCGTCACTGTGCTCTCTCCACAATTCACTGATCCGACCGACTCGTTACCGGCACGTACTTTCGGAGAGGCTATTAAGTTGCAACGCGCATGGGGCGCAAAGATGGCTGCCGCTAACCGTGAGACTGCCCTAGGTAGCGCAAAATTCGCACCGCTGCGTGCTGTTGTACAGGCGATTGCTGTCAAAGTCGAAGCAATCCCGCACAGTGAGTACCAAGGACGGCTTAGCTCGTCCGATAATATCGCAATTATCGCCACGCTCGTACGTGTGCAGAATCTCGGCGGCGATGCAATCATTGCACTACGAGGCACATTAAAAGCCGTCTACAGCGAATCCCTCTTATCAATCCCCTTGTGCTGGTTTTATGAAAGCGATCAACTGGCTCTGGCTGTCCCGAAAGACGGCGACATTGAGTTAACATTCGAACGCCGCAGTAGTCTGAGCGAAGGTGATTCTATTACCAATTCCACCAAGGGACGTTTCCGTGTTGTCTGGGAGCCGACGTATGTGAAATTTGCTGATGGGCATGAATTGAAGATCGTTTGGCAATAGCGCCCCACAAAAACTTATCCCCCTGAAGAGAGAGCTCTAAGGGGGATCTTCTATGAAAACCGCAAGACGTTACTGTTACTCGCCTGCTTCTTCCAGCATAGTGGTTTCCTATTCCTGGCAGAGGAAGGAGCCGCAGGCTGGAATGAAATGGAATCCCGGCTTCAAGCATCATCAGCAAACAAAATGCAGGGATTACGCTATGCTTTGTCCCTGCCTGCAAACCGCTGCCCCACTAATGCCTGATTCCTGAAACCTGCGCCCTGATACCTGATAAACTGCTCCCCTTTTCATTTCAACTGACTGGTCATGCCTAATCTTCTCTTGAACGGCGAACATCGGGATTTTCCCGAAGCCGACACGGTGGCGCTTCTGGTCGAGGCGCTGGACTTCACGAACAAACGCATTGCCGTGGGTCTGAACGGCGAAATTGTACCCAAAGGCAACTATGCAATAACGGCGCTTGCTGACGGCGACGCGCTGGAAATTGTCGTCGCGGTAGGCGGCGGGTAAGCGTATGGATCAACTTGTCATAGCAGGACGCGCATACGATTCCCGGCTCTTGGTCGGAACCGGCAAATATCGTGATTTCGCCGAGACCCGCGCCGCCGTCGAGGCTTCCGGCGCAAACATCGTTACGGTGGCAATCAGGCGGATGAATATCGGGCAAGACCCGGCATCCCCTAATCTGCTCGATGCCTTGCCGCCGGACAGGTTTACCATCCTGCCCAACACGGCAGGATGCTTTACGGCGGAAGACGCCACGCGAACCCTGTGGCTGGCGCGGGAGCTAATGGACGGTCACGCGCTTGTCAAACTGGAAGTTCTGGGCGACGATAAAACCCTGTTCCCGAACATGCCGGAAACCCTGAAGGCCGCCGAAGTTCTGGTGAAGGACGGATTTCAGGTCATGGTCTATTGCTCCGACGATCCGATTCAGGCGCGCATGCTGGAAGATACTGGCTGCGTCGCGGTCATGCCGCTTGCTTCCCTTATCGGCTCCGGCATGGGCATTGTCAATCCGTGGAATCTCTCCCTCATCATCGAGCGCGCCAATGTGCCGGTGCTGGTTGATGCCGGAGTGGGAACAGCTTCCGATGCGACAATCGCAATGGAATTAGGCTGCGACGGAGTGTTGATGAATACGGCGATAGCCGCCGCCAAAAATCCGGTTTTGATGGCTTCCGCAATGAAAAAATCGGTAGAGGCGGGAAGAGAGGCTTTTCTTGCCGGGCGGATGGAGAAAAAGGTCTATTCTGCCTCTCCTTCTTCGCCGCGCGCGGGCATGATCGGAACCTGAATGGCGACGGAAAGAACGGGCGAGGCATATGAACTGATGCCCGTGAATAACGATTCTTTTGGCTGCGCCGCAAGTGGCTGCGCCGCAAGCGGGAGCTATCCGGCAAACCCCCGGCGGCGATGCCGCCACCCCCTTTGTAAAAGGGGGCTAACCCCAACATTGCACTGTCGCCAATCCCCCTTTTGGCTTCGCCGCGAGTCAAAGGGGTCGCCCGCAAGGGCGGGGTTTGCAGGTGTTAGCGCGTGATTTTTGATTACGAGAATCGCTACATGCTTCCTGAATCTCAGATACCCTCTTCCTCGACCCCTCCACCACTCGCTTTGATGCCACAAGCGGGAGAGAGGAGTTATCCCTTTTCCCACCCGCAAGCAGGAGAGGCGAGAAATAGCCATATACGTAGTTTCGTCAGGCGCGGCGGCAGGTTTTCCGCCGCTCAGGAACGATATTTTCAGGCGATGATGCCGAAAATCGGAGTTCCTTATCGCAAAGAAATACTGGATTTTTCCCTGCTATTCGGTAGAGAAGCGAAGAGAATTCTGGAAATCGGTTGCGGCATGGGCGAGACTACGGCGCGAATTGCGCGGGAAAATCCCGACAAGGACTATCTCGGCGTAGAAGTGCATACGCCGGGAATAGGGAGCCTCTGCAAACTGGTTGCGGAAGAAGGTCTGGCAAATGTCCGCATAGCCGGGCACGACGCGGTGGAAGTCGCGCGGGACATGATTCCGGAAAATAGCCTCTCCGGCATCCATATTTTTTTCCCCGATCCTTGGCAGAAAAAGCGGCATCACAAGCGCCGCCTGATTCAGCCGCAATTTGTCGCGCTCCTGGCGAGCCGCCTCGTAGCGGGCGGTTATCTGCACGCTGCGACGGACTGGGAAGAATACGCCTTACACATGCTGGCAACCCTGAGCGCCGAGCCGCTGTTAATAAATAGTGCGGAAGGCTTTGCGCCTCGTCCTTCTTCCCGTCCGCAAACCAAGTTTGAAAACCGAGGCGTTCGGTTGGGGCATGGGGTGTGGGATATTTTTTTCATTCGCAAGAAATAATCGAAAGGTAGAACATGTGGTTCAGGAATTTACAGATTTATCGGTTGCCGACGCCCTGGCAGATAAGCGCCGAGGCGCTGAATGCACAACTTGCGCGAGGACGGTTCAAGCCTTGCGGCGCATTCGAGGCGACAAGCCGGGGCTGGATTTCGCCCCGTCCTGCGCGTGACCCGGAAACATTGATACATGCCATCGGCGGGCAATGGCTGCTTGCGCTGGAGACGGAAACAAGGCTCCTGCCCTCGCTTGTAGTTCGTCAGGAAGTTCAGGCGCGAGCGGAAAAAATCGCGCAGGAGCAAGGCTTTACGCCGGGGCGTAAGGCATTGAGGGATTTACAGGCAGAGGTTTGGGACGAACTTTTGCCGCGAGCCTTTGCCTGTCGGCGTAAAACTGTTGTATGGATAGACCCTGTGCATGGCTGGCTGGGGGTTGACGCGGGAAGTCAAAAGAAAGCGGAAGAAGTATTGGAAGCTCTGGGCGATTGTCTGGAAGATTTTCCCTGCAAGCTCTTATCCATGCGTACTTCGCCAGCTTCCGCGATGACGGAATGGCTATTGTCGGGGGATGCGCCTTTTGCCATTGATCGGGATTGCGAGTTGAAGTCCGCAACCGGGGAACAAGCGGCGGTGCGCTATGTGCGTCATTCCTTGCGGGATGAGACCTTGCCGGAGATTCGCGCCCATTTGCAGGCGGGCAAATTTCCGACCCGCCTTGCGCTGACATGGGATGACAGGCTCTCCTTTGTCCTGACCGAAAAAGGAGAGATCAAGCGGCTGGAGTTTCTGAACATGCTGAAAGAAGAGCTTGAGGACATTGAAGAGGCCGAAGAAATTTTCGACGCCAAATTCGCATTGATGACAGGCGAGTTTGTTCGTTTCCTGCCAGCTCTTATAGAAGCCTTGGGCGGCGAAAAAGAGGCGGCATGAACACGACCGGACAAGGAAGCGAAGGCGGGCGGAGCCGTCTTTATGGCTGGATAGCGCCGCTTTTGACCCGCAAGATGCTGATTTGCGTCTTTACGGGCTTTTCTTCCGGCCTGCCTTTTTTTCTGCTGTTGCAGCTTATACCCGCCTGGATGGAAAAAGGCGGGGTGGATATCAAGATTATTGGGCTTTTCGCGCTGGCAACCTTTCCTTTTAATTGGAAATTTCTCTGGTCGCCCCTGCTTGACCGCTATGCGCCGCCTTTGGGGAGAAGGCGGGGCTGGATGCTGATAGCGCAGGTCATGCTGCTGGTTTTGATCGGGACGCTTGGAGCGTTCACTCCGGCGGATGACATATCAACCATCATGTATTTGGTGGTATTGCTGGCTTTCTGCGCCGCAACGCAGGATATAGCCATTGACGCTTATCGGCGGGAAATTCTGTCGGATGCGGAGTTGGGTCTTGGCAATGCCGTGCACGTTAATGCCTATCGCGTTGCAGGGTTGGTTCCCGGCTCGCTTTCCCTGATTCTGGCGGACAGCCTTTCCTGGAATGCCGTATTCTGGATTACCGCGCTATTCATGGCGCCGGGCATGATTATGGCGTTATTGGTTACTGAGCCGGTTGTCGGCAATACGCCCCGCAATCTGAAGGAAGCCTGTGTGCAGCCTTTTCTGGAGTTTATTCGGCGACAGGGTTGGCAGGGGATGTTGCTTATCCTTGCTTTCCTGTGTTTATACAAGCTGGGCGATTCACTGGCGACGGCGCTTGCAACCCCGTTTTATCTGCGAATGGGTTTTTCCATGACCGATGTTGGCCTGATTGCCAAAAACGCGGGATTGTGGTCTGCCGTTGTCGGCGCGATTCTGGGCGGACTGATTATGCAGCGGATCGGCATCAACAAGGCGCTCTGGCTGTTTGGCGCAGTGCAGCTTGTAACGATCTTCGGTTTCGTCTGGTTAGCCTGGCTAGGCCCTTTTGAGGAAGGCGGGATTACTCTTGGCAATCGGATTGCCTTGGCGGTAGTGGTTTCCGCCGAATATCTGGGGGTTGGTCTTGGTACAGTTGCCTTTATTGCTTTTATTGCCCGCGCCACTAATCCGGCCTATGCGGCGACCCAGTTCGCCCTGTTTACCAGTCTGGCCACCGCGCCGCGTACTGTGGTCAACGCCTCTGCCGGGTGGCTTGTAGAGGCGTTGGGTTGGGTGTCGTTCTTCCTGCTTTGCGCGCTGCTTGCGATTCCGGGGATGCTGTTGCTATTCAAGGTCGCGCCTTGGAAAGATTCGCTGTCCCCTGCGGCACGTGAGGAAAGCGTCAGGTGAGCCAAACGCCTGAAAGCGTTACGAACGATAGTTCGCGTTGATGCTCACGTAGTCGTGGGAGAGATCGCAGGTATACACCTTTGCGGCGGCGTTGCCTCTACCCAGATGGATACGCGCGGTAATCTCGGCTTCCCGCATGAGACGGCAGCCGTCCTCTTCCCGATAGAGAGCCGCGCGGCATCCCCGATCATAAACCAGCGCGGATTCGCCCGCCGCTTCCAGCCAGACCTTGACGCCTTCAACCGCCAGATCATCCACGCCCGCATAACCAATCGCGACAAGAATACGCCCCAGATTGGGATCAGAGGCAAAAAATGCGGTTTTGACCAGTGGAGAATGCGCCACAGCATAGGCGACTTTCCGGCATTCTTCTTGCGAGACTCCGCCTTCCACCGCCACCGTAATGAACTTGGTAGCGCCTTCGCCATCGCGCACAATCGCCTGCGCCAACTCCAGCGCGACGGCAAAAATCGCGGCTTTTGCCTCCGCCCAGCCCGACTCTTCCTCGCTCACGAAAGAGAGCGCGCCCTTGCCGCTTGCAATGATGACGAAAGAATCATTGGTCGAGGTGTCGCCATCCACGGTAATGCAATTAAACGATTGATCGGCAGCTTCCTTGACCAGGGAAGCCAACAGAGGCGGCGAAATGGCGGCATCGGTAGCGATAAAACCCAGCATGGTCGCCATGTTCGGGCGAATCATCCCCGCCCCCTTGGAAATGCCGGTCACGGTCATGGTTTTACCTGCGGTAATGACCTTTTTCGAGGCCGCCTTGGCAACCGTGTCCGTCGTCATGATCGCGTGCGCGGCGGCAAACCAGTTATCTTCCGAAAGGTTTGCCAATGCCGTTGGCAAGCCAGCAATCAGACGATCAATCGGCAGAGGCTCCTGAACCACCCCGGTGGAAAAAGGCAATACCGCATCGAGAGGCGCGCCCAGAAGCTCGCCCGCCGCCGCGCAGCTTTTCAGCGCGGCCTGCAATCCCTCTTCGCCCGTGCCTGCGTTGGCATTGCCGGTATTGATCACCAGAGCGCGAATGCCGTCAGGGTTGCGGCTTAAATGATCAATGCAAACCTTTACTGGCGCGGCGCAAAAGCTATTTTGGGTAAACACGCCCGCCACGGCAGCATTCGGCGCGATTTCAATCAGGGTCAAATCCTTGCGCCCCGCTTTCCTGATGTTGGCTTCGGCCACTCCCAGCTTTACACCGGCGACGGGAAAGAGAGCTTCTGGCGAAGGGGTTGCGTAGTTAACAGGCATAAAAATCTCCGGGGGAAAAGTTTTTGGGGTAGGTTTCAGTCTGGAAAGTAACTGTTGTCTTACCAGTATATCATGGCTTTTTAGCGCATTTCCGCCACACAGCATACGCAAAATTAGCCAATTTACGGCATACAACATACGCCAGATAGGTAAAGATTAGCACAATCGGCACACTCATCAACTCCCTGGCCAATTGCTCCATATCATATGCATCTTCGCAACTGTCAGCTCCGAATAAATAAACAAGGAAATCGGTAAAGTAGTTGGCGAGCAGGTTTGCAAACTCAGGAAATATTGCTGGACGAACCTCCCAATACCAGCCCAGAATAAACGAGGCGATGGCAATCCACAGGAGAAGGACAACAGCGATGGCAATCCGCAGAGCAAGGTGTGCGGCGCGCTTCACTTCAAGCTCTCCTTGTTCCTGCGCTGTTTGCCCTTGCTTGAAGCCCGGCTCTTCCCCCCGCCTTCCGGCTGACTGCCGCAACAACCAGAGCACTTATCGCCAAAAATGGAACTAAAGTTTTCATAAGTACACTCCTAATGGCTGGGTGAATAAATTGCCGCACGGAAGTTACCTTCATTACAAAGTACGGGTAAGATTTTTGCTGGTGCTCCCAAGCAACGCCAAGTAACGTGCTCTTCCAGAAGCGAAGGTATCAGAATCAAAAGTTGTTCCTCGCTACCGCCCGAAAGTATTACCCATCCTGACTCTGTAATTTCCACAATTTTAACACCATTGCCTATCTTCACCTGAAGGTTTTTTGTGTCAATGTCATTTGCAGCATTTAGCAAAGACTGATTCTTAAGTGCGTTTTGCTCAATCAGTCTTAGTACGGGCTGAATATTATTAAACCATCGGGCTGTCTCGTATATTGCTCTATCGTCGCCATAGTTAGGAAGAATAACTATGGCAACTAGCAAGCACACAAGAGCAACAACTATTCCTACACAAGCCGACAAGAAGGACTTTATCTCAGTCAACATCGAACTCTCCAGTTATTAAGGGTCTGGATGTTGTTGGCCAAATTTCATAGGTACCTCTCCAAGGATCTAATTTTATATAATACGGGTCATTCGGATCAGGTGAAGAAGCTACCACCCAAAAATGGATAATATTGGTTATTGTCTGAAACCTCCACTCACCTTCCAGCTCTAAATTCTCAAGATCCTCTTTTAACCAAGCTGCTTGTCCTTTGCATCCAAAATAAGTATTGCCACAACGGCTTCCGCACCAATATTTGGCGTTGTTTTTTATGCCATTCCATAATCCTTTGCCAGGACGCCGCCGTCCATATTCAGTCAGAACATCAACACTTTTTTGAAACTGCTCAATTATTTTTTCGACATCCCTGTTTGTCTGACCGAGTTTCGTAGAGTGCACCCTGAGATGATCTTCCGGATAGGCTTCTTTTAGTATCGGGAGAATTGCGTTATAGACCTCGGCAATGTTTTCGCCGTCAGGGCGGAGAGTGATAGAACTTCCATAAGGGCTGTAGCGAGAGCTGAGTTCAGACCCTGCGCCCATCCCCTTCATACCATAATACGACCGTATGCAGGATATCGTGTATTCGTCTATAACGCCGGTGAGGCGACCATGATAGAGCCCGAACTCCTTGAGCGCGGCCTGACAGGCCATGATATATTGATGCGGGATATAGCCATGATAGACATCAGGCGTCGACATCCAGCGCCTGGGTCTGTTTCTCCAGAAAAATTCAAATTCTGCATTCACGGGATGTTCCTTTCGTTGGATTCGTCAAGCGCCAGCAGCAGGCAGAGAATAGCGCGTTGGTTGAGCTTGCGAACCCCAACACGCAGCAGTTGCCGGGGCGCAATATTGGGATTCGGGTTCGCCTCACCTCACAACTGACTATCGCCAGACGGCATAATCCATCAGAATAACACGTCTGACTTCCAAAATGTCAACGGCAAGGAGAAAAATGCGCTTTTAGCACGGTTGTGGTGAGCGGAACGCTCACCACAACACAAAGCCCTAAGCCAATCTGCCATGACAGTGCTTGTACTTCTTGCCGCTGCCGCAGGCGCAAGGGTCATTTCTGCCCGGTCGGGGCGTGGCATGGAAAGGCCGTTGCGGCATATCCTGCTCAGGCTTGCCCAATGCCTCATCGTAACTTGCGTGATGATATTGGACATTCCCCACCTTTTCAGGCCGCGTCGCCTGCATGGCGTCTTCCTGCGAGCGAATCTGAACCATGACCAAAACCCGGGTGACTTCACGACGCACGGTGTCAAGCAGATTTCCAAACAGGTTGAAGGCTTCCCGCTTGTATTCCTGTTTGGGGTTCTTTTGCGCGTAACTCCTGAGATGAATGCCCTGCCGCAAGTGATCGAGCGCGGACAGATGTTCGCGCCAATGCGTATCCAGACTTTGCAGCATGATGCTGCGCTCGAACTGACGGAAAATCTCCGCTCCGACAGCCTCTGCCTTTTCTTCGTAAATCTCGTCGGACATCTCGATAATCCGCATCAGAATCTCATCGTCGGTCATGTCCTTGTTCTCGACCAGCCACTTGCCGACCGGGACTTCAAGCAGAAAATCGCTTGCCAACGCCCGCTCCAGAGCGGGAATTTCCCATTGCTCCTCCACCGACTCCTCCGGGACGAACTGGCGGAACAACTCTGCCAGCACGTCATGCCGCATGGCGGTCACGGTCTCGGAAATATCCTCGCTCTCCAGCAATTCGTTTCTCTGGGCATAGATCACCTTCCTCTGATCATTCGCCACATCGTCATATTCGAGCAGCTGCTTCCTGATGTCGAAATTGCGGGCTTCCACCTTGCGCTGCGCGGATTCCAGAGTACGATTGACCAACTGATGCTCAATGGCCTCGTCTTCGGGAAATTTAAGTCTGTCCATGATGCCGCGAAGGCGCTCGCCCGCAAAAATCCGCATGAGCGGATCATCCAGAGAAAGATAGAATCGTGAAGAGCCGGGGTCTCCCTGCCGCCCCGACCTGCCTCGCAACTGGTTGTCAATCCGGCGCGATTCGTGCCGCTCGGAAGCGATGATTCGCAACCCTCCGGCGGCAATCACTCTGTCATGCAATTCCTGCCAGTCGGATTTCATCTTTTCCAGGCGCTTTTCCTTTTCGGAATCGCTGATGGATTCGTCCGCCTTCAACGCTTCGATATGCTTGCTGATATTGCCTCCCAGCACGATGTCCGTGCCGCGTCCGGCCATGTTGGTGGCAATCGTGATAACCCCCGGACTGCCAGCCTGCGCGACAATCTCCGCCTCACGCGCGTGTTGCTTGGCGTTCAACACCTGATGCGGCAGCCTCTCCTTGTTAAGCAGATCGGATAGCAATTCCGAAGCCTCGATGGAAGTCGTGCCCAGAAGCACCGGCTGCCCACGCTTGTGACAATCCTTGACATCGGCAATGAGCGCCCGATGCTTCTCGGCGGCGGTCTTGTACACCATGTCGTTGTAATCTTCACGAATCATCAGGCGATGCGTGGGAATGACCACCGTTTCCAGCCCGTAAATCTGGTGAAACTCGTAGGCTTCGGTATCCGCCGTGCCGGTCATTCCGGCGAGTTTTGCGTAGAGGCGGAAAAAGTTCTGGAAGGTGGTGGATGCAAGAGTCTGATTTTCGCTCTGGATCGGCACGCCTTCCTTTGCCTCTACCGCCTGATGCAGCCCGTCCGACCAGCGTCTGCCGGGCATCATGCGTCCGGTAATCTCATCAACGATGATTATCTCGTCGTTCTGCACCATGTAATGCTGATCCTTGTGGAACAGGGTATGCGCGCGTAGCGCCGCATTCAGGTAGTGCATCAGGACGATGTTTCCCGCCTCGTAAAGACTGCGGCCATCCGAGAGCAAGCCCATGTTGACCAGAATCTGCTCGGCGTGTTCGTGCCCTTCTTCGGAAAAATGCACCTGCCTTGCTTTTTCATCCACCCAGTAATCGCCCGGCGCTTTTTCTTCAGGCGCGCGCTTCAACATGGCGACGACCTGGCTCATCCGCACATACATGTCCGTATGGTCGTCGGTCTGACCGGAAATGATAAGCGGCGTTCTTGCCTCGTCAATCAGGATGGAGTCCACCTCGTCCACGATGGCGAAGGAAAGCGGGCGTTGCATTCTGTCCCCGACGCTGTAGGTCATGTTGTCGCGCAGATAGTCGAAACCGAATTCGTTGTTCGTGCCGTAGGTGATGTCCGATGCGTAAGCGGCCTGCTTGTCCGCGTGATCCATGCGGGAGAGGATCACGCCGACGGAAAGGCCGAGGGCGCGGTACACCCCGCCCATCCATTCCGCGTCGCGCTTCGCCAGATAGTCGTTTACGGTGACAATATGAACCCCTTTGCCCGACAACGCATTCAGATAGGCGGGCAATGTCGCTACCAGGGTTTTTCCTTCCCCTGTTCGCATTTCCGCAATCTTGCCATGATGGAGCGCCATCCCGCCGATCAACTGGACATCGAAATGGCGCAAGTCCAACACCCGCTTTCCGGCTTCGCGCACTACAGCAAACGCTTCCGGCAACAGGTCTTCCAGCGTTTCGCCAGCAGTGTGCCGCGCTTTTAATTCCGTTGTCTTGTCCCGTAATTCTTCATCGGAAAGCAGGGAAATGGCAGGCTCCAGCTCGTTGATACGCCTTACCGTCCGGGAATATTGCTTCAGCAACCGTTCATTACGGCTGCCGAAAATCTTTTTGAGAAAGTCAAACATCGTGGCGTCAAAAAAACAAAGAAAACAGATTATTTTAGCATGGTCGTATACTAGGGACATCTATCCGTTGACAAATCCGTGGTTCTTCCGCAAAATGCAGAGCTTTCGCTGCGCGCCCGTAGCTCAGTTGGATAGAGTACTTGGCTACGAACCAAGGGGTCGGGCGTTCGAATCGCTCCGGGCGCGCCACAAGGTCGGTTTTCCGGCCTTTTTTGTGGTCGGCGCTGCCCGCTATTACTTGCCTACACATTCGTCTTCACCGCCATTCCCGCAATAGCCGCTTCCGCCGCCCGCGCCGCCGCCACAAATTCCCGTATCCGGCGATGATCCTTCCGTCCTGTCAATGCCTCAACCCCGCTGGATACATCCACCCCAAGCGGACGAACCCGTCTTATAGCCGCGCCGACATTCTCCGGCGTCAAACCGCCAGATAACACAATCGGCATGGAAAGATCAGCGGGAATCAGCGTCCAGTCAAAAGTCTTGCCGCCACCTCCGTATGATTCCGTAAAGGCATCCAGCAGCAAGGCGCGAGCTGTGGCAAATTCAGCGGCTATCAGGCGCGCATCCACGCCTGGCTTCATCCGCGCCGCTTTCAGATAAGGACGCTGCCAACGCTCGCAATCGCCAGCCGACTCGTCGCCATGAAACTGCAACAGATTCAAAGGCAGACTGGATAACGCTGCGGCGATCTCATCCGGCGCTGCATTGACGAACAAGCCGACAGAGAGCACAAACGGCGGCAAGCGCCGAATGAGCGCAGCCGCCGTCTCGACGCTAACATAACGCGGACTCGGCGGATAAAACACGAATCCTATCGCGTCCGCGCCAGCCTCGACCGCCGCGTCTACATCTTCCGCAGAGGTCAAGCCGCATATCTTGATTCTGATTGTCATGTCGCTTTCCTTTTATTGAGTCACCCTGGCCTTTAGGCCGGGGATTCCTCGACATCGGTTAGAGAGCCTCAATGCTCCATAAAACAACTGTCTCGCTCACCTCGCCATTCATTTCGAGGATTGCGCTTAACAAGTGTTCAAAACTCTGCCCAAGAGATAAAGCTCCGCGCTGCGATCTCTGGAAGCCCTGGGTTTTCTGGTCGCCACGTTGACAAACGCTTCCCGCATCGCGGCAAGGAAAGCGGGATAGTCAGCGCCCTGAAAAACCTTGACCAGCAAAGCGCCGTCGGAAACCAGCCAACGCCTTGCAAAATCAAGTGCCAATTCCGCAAGATGCATCCCGCGCGCCTGATCCGTAGCTTTAACCCCGGAAAGATTGGGAGCCATGTCGGAGAGCACAAGGTTCACCCGCCGTCCCGCCAGCAAGGATTCAAGCTGTTTCAGCGTCTCTGCCTCGCAAAAATCGCCCTGAATAAACGAAACTCCGGCTATGCCCTGCATTTCAAGCGAGTCAACCGCGACCACAGTCCCCGCCTCGCCTACCTTTCGGGCAGACACTTGCGACCAGCCGCCGGGCGCAGCGCCCAGATCAACCACAACATCACCGGCGCTAAATAGGCGATCCTTGTCGTCAATCTCCATCAGCTTGAAAGCCGCCCGTGAACGCCAGCCCTCTTTTTTTGCCAGACGCACAAAGGGATCAGCCACATGCTCGCGCATCCACGCCTTGCTGCCCTGACTCACCTCATCCCTCCGTCAAGCCAGCAATCCCAGGCTGTGCGCGAAGATAAGCAGGATTGCCAACGGCGCAAGGTAGCGCAAAACGACCTGCCAAACCTTGAACATCCTGTCGGATAGCGCAATCTCGTCCCTTGCCACATGCCGCCTTACAACCCAGCCGACAAAGAAAGCCACCGCCAAACCGTTCAACGGCATGGCGATACTGGTGCTCCAGAAGTCCAGAAGCTCAAACAGATTCTTCTCGAACCAGCGGTATTCACTCCAGATATTGAAGGAAAAACATACGCCAATGCCAAGCAGCCATGAGAACAATCCGGCAGATAAAGCCGCCTTGGCGCGTGTAAGACCAGCGCGCTCGACAAGCCAGGCGGTAAACGGCTCAAGCAGGGAAACGGCGGAAGTCCAGGCGGCGAAAATCACCAGCAGGAAAAAAAGCGAGCCGAAAATCCGCCCGCCCGGCATATGGGCAAAGGTAAGCGGCAAGGTTTGCAGAATCAGCCCCGCGCCGCTGTCCGGCTCCAGCCCATAGCCGAAAGTAAGGGAAAAAATCGCAAGTCCGGCGAGCAATCCGACCATAATTCCGGCCAGCGCAACCCAAACGCTTGCGAAGGCTATGGACGAACCCCGTTTGAAGTAAGAGCCATAGACGATAATGACGCCCATCCCCAAACTCAGGGAGAAAAAGGAATGTCCCAACGCGCTCAACACGACTTCCCTGTTTATATCGCCAGGCTTGAAGTCAAACATGAAGTGCGCCGCCTGCTTCATATCTCCGACAATGCCGCCCCATAACGTCAGCAACAGCAACAGCAAAAACAGCGCCGGCATCATTATCCTGTTCGCTCGCTCAATCCCGGAAACCACGCCCCGCGCGATAACAGCCACCGTCAGCGCCATGAAAATGCTGTGGCAAAGAATCAGCTCAATCGGATTGGCCTGGAGCGCGGCAAATCCGGCCACCGCCACCTCCTGGCTATCAAAGCGCATACCGATCAGCATCTTCCAGAAATAATCCACAATCCAACCCGCCACGACGCTGTAATAGCCGAGGATCACAAGCGCGCCGATCATACCGGTCCAGCCGATCAGGCTCCACCAGGGCGAACGCCCCGATTCTGTCGCGGTATTTCGCGCGGCGTCCGCCGGATTGCCGCGCCCGCGCCGCCCGATCATTATTTCCGCCATCAGCAGCGGTATGCCCACCAGCAACACGAAAAAGAGATAAATCACAACAAAGGCGCTGCCGCCCTGGGTTCCGGCAATGTAAGGAAAACGCCAGATATTGCCAAGCCCGACAGACGAGCCGATAGTCACCAGAATAAACGCCCAGCGACTGGTCCAGGTTATCCGCTCAGTCATCTCGCTCATCCGCGCAGGCAAAAGCCCGTGACAACGCGGCAATCGTTATCCGATCGGCGGAAACGGCGGCAAGCGTCTCCGGCGGCAACGGATTGCGCGACAGATATAACAATACCGCGCGAACTAGGCGGAGTATATCAATATCCTGCGGCAGGCAAAACACGGAAAATTCAATGTCCACCCGTTTGGCAAGCGTTTCGGTTATGCCGTGCCCATCAGCAAACCCTTGCAAATAGCCAAGGCAGCGCGCGCCTGCCATAGCGTCCAACATATCCGGCTTTTCCGCCAACAGAACTTCGGCGTGTTTGCAATCGCCATGCAAGTCATGGGCGCTATAGGCGGCATTCGCCACTCCGGCAAATACCGCCAGCGAAAGGACAAGGGCGAGGCGCATGACCTATCCCGTCATTTGGCGGTGGACAAGATGAAAGGCATGACCATGTGCCTATTTTCAAATTCGACAGTAAAGTCCGCGCGCCAGCGCATTGCGTTTCCTGACATGCACATCGGCAGCACCACTTCGCCCCGATAATTGCCTTCGGAATCCGGCTCAAGGACATGGTTGATTGTTCCCATATCCATATCAGCCCCAGACAGCGTGAGGCGCATGGCGCGAACTTCCTGCGCAGCTTCCAGAGTGGCGCGTGCTGTAAACGGGTGTAGCGCCCGGAGCGGACGCTCGGATAAATCTATCTCCAGACTGCCGCCATCCGGCATGTCATAGACGCAGGTCGCAAGGCCGGGATCGCAATCGGAAACCGGCAGAGCCAAATCGGCAACGCCTGATTCTTCAACAGCAACGCCTGATTCGGCCTCAAGGCCTCTCGGTTCTCCTGTGCATCCGGAAAGCCACGCCAACATGATCAATGCCGCTATAGTGCCCGCGATACCAAGACCAGTCCTTGTTTTCATTTCCGCTTCAACCTTCATGTCAAAATCTCCTGTTTGAACCTACGATGAAAAGGGCGCAGTTTTCACTGCTACCCCGTGTGAATTTGCGATGAAAAGGACGACAGTTCTCATTGCCGTCCCGTGCTGCCAAAACCGCCCGCGCCGCGCTTGCTCTCGCTGAATTCCTGAACCACGTTCAATTCCGCCTGAATGACCGGCACTATAATCAGTTGCGCCAGTCTTTCCATGGGAGAGATGACGAAAGCCTCGCCTCCCCTGTTCCAGACGGAAAGCATGAGTTCGCCCTGATAATCGGAATCAATGAGGCCGACAAGATTGCCAAGCACGATTCCATGCTTGTGCCCTAGGCCGGAACGCGGCAAAATCATGGCGGCAAAGGAAGGATCAGCCAGATGAATGGCAAGGCCGGCAGGTACAAGGACGGTCTCTCCGGGAAGGATCTCGCGGGGCGAGTCCAGACAAGCGCGCAAGTCAAGCCCGGCAGCGCCGGGAGAAGCGTATTCGGGCATGGCGTCATAAAGACGCGAATCAAGAATTTTTACGTCGACCCGTACCGGCATCAGTTTTCTCCAAAAGATCGGCGATATGTTCAATCAAGCGGCGGGCGATTATATTCTTATCTCCCGGCGGTATGGGATAACGCCCATGTTCGCTGAACAGGGTAACGCGGTTTGTCTTGCCGCCCAAACCGTCCTGAACCAGATTGCCGACAATTAACGGAATTTTTTTACGTTTGCGCTTCTCTTCGGCGAATTTTTCCAGATTTTCGCTTTCCGCCGCGAATCCAACGCAAAAGGGCGCGTGTGCCAATGCGGCGACTTCCGCCAGAATGTCGGGATTGGCAACCAACTTAAAATCGGGCGGCTTGCCGCTTTCTTTCTTGTGCTTTTGCGAAACGGCTTTTTCCACCCGGTAATCGGCTACCGCCGCCACCGCGATGAACAGATCGGCAGTCGGCGCATCCTTCAGAACCGCATCACGCATTTCAAGCGCGCTCGTAACTCTGGTTACGCACGCTCCATACGGCGCGGCAAGCTCTACCGGGCCGGAGATGAGCGAGACTTCCGCGCCCGCCTGCATTGCGGCGCGCGCCAGAGCATAGCCCATTCTGCCGGAAGAAAGATTGGTAATGCCGCGCACCGGATCAATCGCCTCAAAAGTAGGCCCCGCAGTCAGAAGAACTTTTTTTCCGAGCAGTCGCTTGGGAGTCAGGGCGGCAATCAGGGATTCCAGAATTTCCGCCGGTTCCAGCATTCGCCCCTCTCCTTCGTCGCCACATGCTTGCTCGCCGAAAGCAGGGCCAAAGAAGCAAACGCCATCGCCAAGCAGAAGCCCGACATTGCGCCGTGTCGCCGGATGTTCCCACATCTGCCGGTTCATCGCGGGCGCGACAAATAACGGCGCGTTACGCGCCAGGGTCAAGGTCGAGAGCAAGTCTTCCGCGCGCCCCGCCGCCATTCTGGCCAGAAAATCCGCCGTCGCGGAGGCCACCAGAATCGCATCCACCCCGCGCGAGAGTTCGATATGCGGCATACCGTTCGGAATCCTGTCATCCCACAAACAGGTATAAACCGCTTCGCCGGAGAGAGCCTGAAAGGTAAGCGGGGTTATGAAACGGGTCGCGGATTCCGTCATTACCACCCGCACCCTGGCTCCCGCGCGCCGCATGTCGCGCAGAAGGATAGCGGCCTTATAGGCCGCCACGCCGCCGCAAACGCCCAACAGAATTGTTTTGTCCTGTAATTCCATCATCTGTGTCCGTAAAACCGATTTTGAGCCGTCATGCCCGCTCGATCAGCGTTTATTTTAACCTACCTGACCAGTCTGCTGCGATTGAGCAAACACCCATGCTATAGTTTACCGATTCAATCCGCCCTTATTATCCATGCCTCAGCATAAAACCACACCTCTTTCGGGAGCGCGTATTTATTTTCGCCTGCTCGCCTACATGCGGCCTTACTGGGGATTGTTTGCGCTCAGCATGATCGGCTTTGTCATGTTTTCCTCCGGGCAGCCGATGCTGGCGGGCATATTGAAGTATTTTGTCGACGGTCTCTCCGCGCCGGAAAACTCCTTCCTGCCGGACGCTCCTTGGGAATGGCTACGCGACATGAATATGTTGATAGGCTTCCCGCTCCTGATTTTCATCATCTCGATCTGGCAGGGACTGGGGTCTTTTCTCGGCAATTTTCTTCTGGCTCGGGTTTCCTTGGGATTGGTGCATGACTTGAGGATCACGCTGTTCAATAATCTTTTGTCGCTTCCCAACCGTTATTTCGACCAACACAATTCCGGTCGCCTGCTTTCACGCATCCTCAATAACGTTGGGATGGTGACGGGCGCCGCGACTGAAGCGATCAAGGTCGTGATCCGCGAGGGCATGACAGTGGTTTTCCTTTTCGCCTATTTGCTGTGGATGAACTGGAAGCTGACTATGGTCATGGTTGCCATTCTGCCGCCCGTTTCCATATTGGTTGTCAACGCCAGTCGCCGATTCCGCAAATACAGCTACAAGATTCTGGAAGCGGCGGGTGACTTGACGCATGTCGCTTCGGAGACGATTCAGAGTTACCGGGTCGTGCGCGGCTTCGGCGGCGAGCCTTACGAGCGAAAACGCTTTGAGGCAGCCAGCAATAAAAGCCGGGAACGCCAGCTGAAGATGAGCCGGATCGGCGCGATTTATACGCCTACCCTGCAACTCGTCATCTACAGCGGCATGGCGGTTTTGATGTTCCTGGTTCTCCTGATGCGAGGCGACGCTACCGTAGGCGACCTTGTAGCCTACATTACTGCTGCGGGTCTTTTGCCCAAGCCGATCCGCCAGCTATCAGAAGTAAGTTCCACCATTCAGCGGGGCATTGCCGGGGCAGCCACTATTTTCGAACAGTTGGACGAAAAGCCGGAGCCGGACGAAGGCGCTATAGAGCGCGACCAAACCACGGGACGGCTGGAAGTGCGTAATCTCTCCTTTACCTATCCGGGCAGCGACAAGCCGGTGCTGGAGAATGTGAATTTTGTTATTGAGCCGGGGCAGATGGTCGCGTTGGTTGGGCGTTCCGGCAGTGGAAAATCTACGCTTGCAAACCTGATTCCCCGTTTTTACAACCACAGCGAAGGGGAAATCCTGCTGGATAACATACCTGTTGAAGACTTTACCTTGCGCTCCCTGCGCCGCAATATCGCGCTGGTCACGCAACAGGTCAATCTCTTTAGCGACACCGTTTTGAACAACATCGCCTATGGAGGTCTTGTCGGCAAATCCCGCGCGGAAGTAGCGCAGGCGGCGGCGGACGCCTTCGCTCTGGATTTTATCGAATGCTTGCCGCAGGGGTTCGATACAGAAATCGGGGAAAACGGAGTCATACTCTCAGGAGGACAGCGGCAACGACTCGCCATTGCCCGCGCACTCCTGAAAAACGCGCCGCTCTTGATTCTTGACGAAGCCACTTCGTCGCTTGACACCGAATCCGAACGCCACATTCAAGCGGCGTTGGAAAAGGTCATGGCGGGACGTTCAACTCTGGTAATCGCGCATAGGCTATCTACCATTGAGCGCGCCGACATGATTCTGGTAATGGAAAACGGGCGCATCGCCGAGCGCGGCACTCATGCCGAACTGATTGCCAGAAACGGTCACTACGCTCGCCTGCACGCCCGTAAATTACAGGATCAAACGCCTAACCCGTGAAATTCCCGCCTGCAAAATCCCAGTTGATCAGGTTATTGGCAAAGGCTTCCAGGAATTTGACCCGCTGGTTGCGGTAGTCAATGTAGTAGGCATGTTCCCAGACATCAACGCATAGAAGCGGCTTGTCGCCGCTGGTGATGGGATTACCCGCCGCGCCGGTGTTGACTATGTCAACAGAGCCATCCGCCTTCTTCACAAGCCAGGTCCAGCCGGAGCCGAAATTTCCGGCGGCGGCGGCCTGAAACGCTTTTTGGAATTCCTCAAAGCTGCCCCACTTCTCGGTAATGGCTTTAGCCAGCGGGCCGGAGGGCGCGCCGCCGCCGTTCGGCTTCATGCCGTTCCAGAAAAAAGTGTGGTTCCAGACCTGCGCGGCGTTGTTGTAAATGCCGCCCGCAGGTGCTTTCAGGATAATGTCTTCGAGACTCATAGCCTCGAATTCCGTGCCCTTGATGAGATTGTTGAGGTTTACCACGTAAGTGTTGTGATGCTTGCCGTAGTGGTACTCGATGGTCTCCTGCGAGATATGGGGCGCGAGCGCGTCCTGCGCGTAGGGGAGCGGGGGTAGGGTATGTTCCATGTGTGTTCCTTCATTGGTTTGGGGAGTGAAAGCAATATCAGCGGCATGAGCAACGCCGGAAAGCCCGGACACCATGCCGACCTTGCCGAGCATGGTTGCTCCCGCGACTATCAGCGGGGTTTTAATGAAATCTCGTCTCTTCATGACATTCTCCAAAATATGTGTATTCTAACGCCAGATGCGGGATAAGCCTTTAAGCCTAACGGATTTATCTTTACAGGTAAACCTGCTCTGCCGTCGGATTTTCTTGTGCGCCTCGCTATGGCAGAAACGCAATCCTGTATCATCTAGGGTTTCGTCTTTCGGTTCACCCACTTTCAGAGATTGCGAATATGAACTCGATTCACCCCGTCAACGTCGGCTTGCTCGGTATCGGCACTGTCGGCGGCGGCGCTTATACCGTCCTTGCCCGCAACGCGGAAGAAATAGCCCGCAGAGCCGGTCGCCCCATCAAGGTTTCCATCGTCGCCGACCGCGATATAAAACGCGCTCGCTCGCTCGTTGGCTGTTCCTGTCAGGTTACGGACGACCCGTTTGTCGTGGTCGGTGATCCGGCGGTTGATGTGGTCGTGGAACTGATCGGCGGCTATACCGCTGCGCGTGAACTGGTCATGCGCGCCATTGAAAACGGCAAACACGTAGTTACCGCAAACAAGGCGCTCCTTGCGCTGTATGGAAACGAGATTTTCGCCGCCGCGCAGCAAAAGGGAGTCATTGTCGCCTTCGAGGCTGCGGTAGCGGGGGGCGTTCCCATCATCAAGGCGTTGCGCGAGGGGCTTGCCGCAAATCGCATCGAATGGGCGGCGGGCATCATCAACGGCACAACCAATTTCATCCTCTCGGAAATGCGCGAGAAAGGCTTGCCCTTTGCGGAAGTGTTGTCTGAAGCGCAACGCCTGGGCTATGCCGAGGCCGATCCGACCTTTGACATTGAAGGCATTGATGCCGCGCACAAGGCGACCCTGATTGCCGCCATTGCGTTCGGCATTCCTGTCCAGTTCGACAAGGCGCACGTCGAGGGCATTACGAAACTGGAAGCGATTGACATCCGCTATGCCGGACAACTTGGGTATCGCATCAAGCTGTTGGGGATCGCCAAATGTCGGCAAGACGGCGTGGAGTTGCGCGTGCATCCGGCTCTCGTGCCGGAAAAGCGCCTGATCGCCAATGTGGAAGGCGCGATGAACGCCGTGCTGGTCAAGGGCGACGCGATAGGCTTGACCCTCTATTACGGCAAGGGCGCGGGCGCGGAGCCGACAGCTTCCGCCGTAATCGCCGACTTGGTGGATGTCACCCGCGCCGCCACGATTGATCCTGATAACCGCGTCCCGCATTTGGCTTTTCAGGCGGATCAACTGCGCGACCTTGTAATTCTGCCGATTGAGGAAGCCGAGACCGCTTTTTATCTTCGTCTTACGGTGGAGGACAAACCTGGCGTGCTGGCCGACATTACCCGTATCATGGCGAACGAGGAAATTTCCATTGACGCCATGCTGCAAAAGGAGCCGGAAGAAGATGAAGGCACGGCTGACATTATTATGCTGACCCATGTATGTCGGGAAAAACAGGCCAATGCCGCAATCGGCAGGATTGAGGCGCTATCTTCCGTCAGAAATTCCGTTACGAAAATCCGCCTGGAAAACCTGCAATGAGCGCGCGTAATTGCTTTTTGACCTTGCTTTGTCTCTGCCTTCTGCTCTTTGCCTGGCAGGCTCGGGCAGAGGAAGCGCGGCCTATGACGCAAGAGGCGCGGCCTATGGTGCAAGAGGCGCGGCCTCTGGCGGAAGACCCGGTGACGGAAAAGCGTATGCTTGCCATTGCCGACGAATTACGCTGTCTGGTTTGCCAGAACGAGACGATAGCAGCCTCCAATGCTGATCTGGCCAGGGATTTGCGCCGGGAAATCAGGAGCATGATCGGCGCGGGCAAAAGCGATACGGAAATCCTTGGCTTCATGGTGGAGCGTTACGGGGATTTTGTGCTATATCGTCCGCCATTCAAGGCGACTACCTGGCTCCTCTGGCTTTTGCCGCCGCTTTTTCTGCTGCTGGGTCTTGTCGGGGCAAGACTGTACCTTATTCATCGTAGCCGCCGGTTGTCCGCCGCCGCCGCGCTTCCTGCCGAAACCATACGGAGAGCGCAGCATCTTCTGGCAGACGAATTGCCCGCCGATTCTTCCACCCCTGTAACACCCTGATTTTTTCCTGCTCCCATGACTGCTTTTCTGATTGCCGCCATTCTCCTCATTCTGCTGCCGGTCGCCCTGCTCTTTCCGGTGTTTTTGAAGCGCCGGAACATTCCTGCCCGGTCTCTTGCGGCTGACCGCAACCTTCATGTCCTGCGCGAACAGTTGGCAGACCTTGAAAGGGAACGCGCCGCCGGTTTATTGAGCGATAGTGATTTTGAAGAGGCCAGGACGGATCTGGAGCGTCGTTTGATCGAAGAAAACGCGCCGGAGCAGGCGGATACTGGAGCTGTTGTTTCCGGGCAAAGCTCTCCGTTTGCCGCTGTCTTGCTGACGCTTCTTCTCGTTGTGGGCGGATTTTCCACCTATTTCTGGCTTGGCGAGCCGCTGGCGCTGGATGAGCGCCTTGTTCAAACGATCGAGCGCGCCGATCCCACGCCGGAGCAAATTTCCGCAGCGATTGAACAATTGCAAGAACATCTGAAGGCAAACCCGGACGATGAAGAAGCCTGGTTGAATCTGGCGCTTGCCAATCAGATGATTGGACATTCTGCCGAGGCGGTTGCCGCTTATGAAAGGATTGAAGCGAGTATTGGCGCTAACCCGGATTTACTGACCGCCTATGCTGAGGCGCTTGCCACGATGGCTATGCCGCAACAGCCTGATGAAAAGCCAGCGGCTTTTCAGGGCAAACCGCGTCGCCTGCTTCTGGAGGCGTTGAAACTCGAACCTGAGCACCCCAAGGCGCTCTTTCTGGCGGGCGCTGCCGCGTTTGAGGCGGGCGACAAACAGGAAGCGGCGGTGCATTGGGAAAAACTGTTGCCTTACGTCGAGCCGGGCAGCGAAGTGCAGGCGCTCCTTATTGCCAATATCGAGCGCATTCGCGCGGAAATGCCTGCGGGCAAGCGTTGAGTCTGACTACTGCCGTCTGCAAGCCCTATTTTTTCCAGAAAGACGGGGTCAAGACGACCAGCAGGGTGAAAATTTCAAGGCGTCCCAAGAGCATGGCAAAGGCGCAAACCCAAGTCTGAAATTGGCTAAGGTCTGCGTAATTGCCTGACGGTCCGACTTCTCCAAGGCCGGGGCCGGTATTGTTCAGGGAAGCGACTGTAGCGGAAAAGGCAGTTACGATTTCCATGCCGGAAAAAGAAAGAGTAAGGGTCAGGACTACCAGACTGACCATGTAAATGAAGCTGAAAGCCAAAATAGCGGACAGCATGTTGGGCGGTATCGAACGCCCGCCGAGTTTTACCGGACGCACTGCGGCAGGGTGCATGGCGCGGAGCAGTTCCCGATAGACCTGCTTGTAGAGCAGTACGGCGCGCATCATTTTGATGCCGCCGCCGGTAGAACCGGCGCAGGGGACAAAACTGGACAAAAAGAGTATCCACAGCGGGGCGAAGAAAGGCCAGAAGCTGTAATCGGCAGAGGTAAAGCCAGCCGTAGTGCCTATGGAAACGACATTGAAGGTGACATGGCGCAGGGTGGTTAAGTTGCTGTCGTAAATATGGAAATTCCAAAGGTAGAAGGTGATAAACAGAACGCTGGCAAGCAAAACCCCCAAAAACCAGAGAACTTCAGGATCGCGCAGATAAGCGCGAAGATCAATGTTTGCAATGACAACATAATGGGTGGCGAAGTTCATTCCGGCAATCAGCATGAACAGAACGGCAATGCCTTCGATCAGGGGAGAATTCCAGTAGGCGAAACTCGCGTCGTGGGTGGAAAAGCCGCCGAGCGAGACCGTGGAAAAGGCGTGGCAGAGCGCATCGAACGCATCCATGCCCGCCAAGTGGTAGGCCATGCCGCAAATGACGGTGATGCCCAGGTAGACCAGCCATAGCCCCTTCGCGGTTTGGGCGATGCGCGGCGTGAGCTTCGTGTCTTTTATCGGTCCCGGCATTTCCGCATTGAACATTTGCCGCCCTCCGATGCCGAGCATGGGAAGAATGGCGACGGCAAGCACAATCAATCCCATGCCGCCAAGCCAGATGATTAGATGTCGCCAAAGATTTATGGAGACCGGCAGCAAATCCAGGCCGGGAAGCGTTGTCGCGCCTGTTGAGGTAAGGCCGGAGACAGCCTCGAAATAGGCGCGGGTAAACCCGATATCAAGCTGTGTATAAAAAGGAATCGCGGCGAAAACCGGAAGCCCCGACCAAATCAGGACAACGAGCAGAAAACCGTCGCGCACATTGAGTTCGCGCTTGTATTGTCGGGTCATAAACCACAGGAACAGGCCGCTGCCCGCAGTTATGAAAAAAGCAAGTTTATAAGCGGTTTCCGCGCCGTCATGGCGAAGATAGGCCGTCGCAAGCGGCACGATCAGGGTTATGGAAAAAAGCGCCAGCAACATGCCGAAGGCGCGAATGACAGGAAAAAAACGCTCCATACGGCGTATCGCCTAAAAGAAGTGAAACCCGACCTGAAAAAGTTTTTCGACTTGTTTGACCAGTTTTTTACTGGCGCAAAATACGATTACGCGATCCCCGGGCTGGATAACGGAGTCGCCATGCGCGATCTCGACCTTTCCGTTGCGCCAGGCAGCAGGGCTGCCATTGGATGACTGAGCGCCGAAATTACGTGCCAGCGCGGCGACGGTCACGCCTCTTGGCCAGCGGATGTCGTCAATTTTACGCCCGATGATGCGGGAACTTGCAGGATCGCCGTGCGCCACAATTTCCAGAGCTTCCGCCTCGCCTCGTTGCAGGGAATGGACGGTTGCTACATCCCCTTTCCTGATTCTCGCAAGAAGCGAGCCGATGGATATATGCGCCGGAGAAATGCCCATGTCAATAGAGCCTCCTTGCGTCATGTCGGCATAGGCATCCCGGTCAATAAGAGCGGCAACCCGCATACAACCCATCCGCTTGGCGAGCGAGGAGGTCATGATATTGTCCGCGTCGGAGCCGGTAAGAGCCAGAAACAGATCCATTTCGGCGATGTTTTCCTGCTCCAGCAAATCTTCATCCGTAGCGCTGCCGTAGAGCACCAGCGAATTCTTCAATTTTTCCGCGATGAATTCGGCGCGCGTTTTGTTCGCCTCGATTACTTTAACGTCATAATACGCTTCCAGCGTGGCAGCGACTCGAAAGCCGATATTGCCCCCGCCCGCAATCATGACGCGGCGCACCGGAATTTCATGCGGCCTTATTTCGCGCAGCACCGATCGGATATGTTCAGCGGCGGCAATTATGAATACTTCATCGCCGGGTTGCAGGCGTAATTCGCCATCCGGGATAATGAGCCTGTTGTGCCGAAAAAGGGCGACGATACGGGCAGCCATGCCGGGCAGTAGATGCGAGCGCAAGTTACGGATTGGTTTGGCAACCAGCAAACCATCTTCATGCGCCCGAATCCTGACCAGCGAAACTCTGCCTCCGGCAAAATCCAGCACTTCCAAGGCTTCCGGGAATTCAACCAGGCGGGATATGTATTCGGTGACGGTCTGCTCCGGACAAATGGCAAAATCGACAGCAAAATTTTCTTTTGTAAACAACTCGTGGTTGCTGTAAAAGTCATGGGCGCTTAATCTGGCGACGCGGGTTGGAATGTTGAAAACGCGATGCGCGATTTTGCAGGCGACGAGATTGCTCTGGTCGCTCCGGGTAAGCGCGATAATGAGATCGGCATTTTCCGCTCCGGCATCCCTCAATACCGACGGCAGAGTCCCATCGCCCGTCACCGCGCGCAGATCAAGGCGATCCTGCAAAGCGGAGAGCAACTCGCCGGCAAGGTCAATCACGGTGATGTCGTTTTCTTCTGAAGAAACCAGATTTTCAGCGACGCTGGTGCCGACCCTGCCTGCGCCAAGAATGATGATTTTCATGGCTTCCGCTTCAATCTGTCCCGTGCCGCTTGCCAACAGCTATGCCCAGTTGCTTCATCTTGCGGTAGAGGTGGGTGCGCTCTAGGCCGGAATGGTCTGAAACCCGCGTCATGTTGCCGCGCGCGCCGCGCAGAAGATGCTCAAAATAACGCTTCTCGAAGGCGTCGCGCGCTTCGCGCAAGGGCAGGGAAAACAGATTTTCCAGTTCCACCGGTAAGACATTGTGTTGAACCCCCAGGTTGGGAACAAGCCGCGCGAGTTCTTCTTCGCAGATTTCTTCATCATCCAGAGAGGAAAGCGCCAGACTGCGAATCAGCGCCTGCAGATCATCCCAAAGGGAAAAAATGGCGCTTGTGTCGCGTCCGGGCCAATTGGCGCGGATCATGCTCAAAGCGCCGGGGGAAAAACAGCGCGCTGGCGTCTCTCCCCGCTCTGCCATCAGATTGAGAAAGAGATTGCAAATATCCGGCAGGTCGCTGGCATGTTGGAGCAGATCCGGCATGAAAACCACGACTTCCGAGATACGCTTCAAGGTGTGAAGGTCCCAGGCCTTTTCGGCCAATGTTTCCAGAGGCTGCGCGGTGGCGGCGACGACCAGAATGTTGTGTCGGCCAGCCCGATCCAGCGCAAAGGCAAGATTCATTTGCTGCATTTTGCCAAGCGCAGCCAAGTCGCCTACGTAAATCAAGCCGCCAGCGGTTTTTTGCAGGACTTCCTGGGTAAGAGTGCCGGAATATTCGCGCAAATCCAGCCAAGGAGAACGCGGCCTTTGCAGGGTGCGGGCGGATAGTTCGGCAATCAGGCCGACACCGCCTTTGAGGAGAAGCGAATTGGCGCGCGCGGCGGATTGCTCCAGCCGTTTTTTCAGGTCGCGAAACAGGGTGGTATGCCGCAGCGCGTCCAGCGTAGCGGGCGGTCGCTGTCCGATACGGTCATGCTTCAGGGCTTTTTGCACGGTGGCGAGCAGCTTTTGCAAGGCGATTGGCTTTTCCAGAAAATCAACCGCGCCAAAGCGCGTTGCTTCTACTGCGGCGTCAATCGTGCCATGCCCTGACATCATGACAACAGGCATCATCAACTGCCCGCTCGTGTTCCATTCTTTCAGCAGGGAGATGCCGTCTGTATCCGGCATCCAGATGTCGAGCAGCACCAGATTGGGAACCCGCTCATTGCGCTCGCTACGCGCCTGGGCGGCGTTTTCCGCCTGGCGTACCGCGTGTCCTTCGTCCGAAAGGATTTCGGAAAGCAGGTCCCGAATGCCTACTTCGTCGTCCACAATCAGTATGTCAGCCATATGAAATTCCTCTTAACTGTTTATCTGCTGTTCTGCTTGCGGCAGGCGGACGACAATGCGCGCGCCGCCTTCCGGTTTGTTGCCGATGGCGATTTCGCCATCATGCTCGTCAATGATTTTTTTCACAATGGGCAATCCAAGGCCGGTTCCGCGCGATTTGGTCGTAATGTACGGCTCAAACAAACGCGGCAAGATTTCTGCTGGGAAACCGTCGCCATTGTCCTCTATTTCTAGCAGGACAACGCCATTTTCTACGGTGCGGATAAAAATTTCCGCACCGTAGACATTTTCCAGCGCATCCTCGCTGTTACGCAAGAGATTATGAATCACCTGCCGCAACTGGTTCGCGTCGCCCCGCACCCAGGGCAGATTGTCGGCCAGACTGGAGCGGACACGGACGCCGGAATTTTCGTAAAGCGCCAATACTTCCAGAATAAGGGCATTGAGGTCAAGGGGCGCAAGTTCCGGCGCAGGCAGACGCGAATAGTCGCGGAAGTCATCTACCATCCGCTTCATCGCCAAAACCTGATTCACGATGGTCTGAGTCGCGTGTTCCAGTATTTCCCGCTCTTTGCCCGCCAGACTGTCGGCAAGTTTGAATTGCAACCTCTCGGCGGAAAGCTGGATGGGGGTCAACGGATTCTTGATTTCGTGCGCCAGACGGCGCGCGACTTCTCCCCAGGCGACGCTTCGCTGCGCGGCGATCAGACGGGTTATGTCGTCGAATACCACCACAAACCCGCCGCCCGATACTATCGGCAGACGGCTGCCGCGCAGGAGCAGATGCCGAATCTGGCCTTCCCCGGACAGACGCTCGACTTCCGTTTGTCCCTGCCAGTCATCTTCTCCGGCTCGGGTGAAATGCGTCTCCAGGAGTTTGCCAAGCAGAGGAAAATGCCGCCATGTTGTCGCCTGAACGTGAAGCTCGTCGGAGAGCGCCTCGCCCAGAATGGAGAGCGCGCCCTCGTTCAGGGTGCGAAGCACGCGGTCGGCGTCAAATACCAGCACTCCGGCGGAGAGATTGGCAAGAATGGACTCAAGGTAGGCGCGCGCGCCTTCCATCTCATTCCTGTGCCGCTCGTTTTCCTGCCGCGCTTCGAACAGTTGCCGGGTCATCTGATTGAATGATTGGGTAAGCGCGCCCAGTTCGTCGCCGCCCTTGACTATTCGCCGTTGCGAATAGTCTCCTTGGGTGACGGCCTGGGTTCCCTCCGCCAGAATGGAGAGGGGCGCGGAGAGGCGGCGCGCCAAAAAAAAGGCCAGCGCAAACGCCACGAACAAGACGACAAACAGGGTCAGGGTCAGGGACAAGGCATAGATGCGGGTCAAGCCCTGGCGGGCGAGCTTCAATTCCTGATATTCGCTATATACCAGTCGCACGGCCTCGGTGTTTTGATGCAGGTTTTCCGGCACGTTCTGCGCCA
The DNA here is from genome assembly GCA_009777245.1 of Betaproteobacteria bacterium. GTDB lineage: Bacteria > Pseudomonadota > Gammaproteobacteria > Burkholderiales > Rhodocyclaceae > Azovibrio. Next base: position 66,147 of record WRMF01000001.1, on the reverse strand, counting down.
GTTGCAGGACGCGAGGCGCTTCGAAAAAACTGCGGGCGGCAACGGGCAAGAGAACGCGCAAGCGTAATTCTTGTTCCGCCTCGTTCGAGTCTTGTTCGTCAATAATTACAAGCGACGTAAGACCGTCCATGCCGGACAGGGATATTGTCAATGCTTGTGCCTGTTTCAATTCCGAGGGCATGGGCAAAGGCGGCAGGGGCAGGGTCAAATCGCGCTGGGAGCTTATCAGCAATTGTCCGGCAGGCGAAAAAAGCGCTACGGAATCTACTGCGGCCTGCTCGCGAAGTTGGGCCAAATGGGCGCGCAGACCAGACTCCGGGCGGTTGGCGATATCATGCGCCATGCCTGCCGCTTTTTGCGCCAGGTCTCCCCGCAAATAATCAAATGCCGCTTGTCCCAGATTAAGGCCGGATTCCAATGCCGCCTCCACCCGCACGTCAAACCAGCTCTCAATTGAGTGGGTGATGAATTGCACCGAGACGAGATAAATCAGGACTCCGGGAATGATCGCAATCAGGCCGAACATCAGCGTGAGCTTCAATTTCAGGCGCGAGCCGAATTTCTGCGCGCGAATATCCCCAAAGATCCGCCAGATTTGCCAGCCCGTCAGAATCAGCAACAAGACGGTAAAAAAGACGCTGGCATACAAAATTTGCTGATAGTTTTCGCTCATCGCGTCTGCCGAAATCGAGGTCAGCAGCAAAATCCAGAGCAGAACGCCAAGCGCAAGGGCGAAGAGGCTTAAAATTGCGATGAATCGCCTCATGACTCGCCCTCTTCTGTCGTATCGGACATGTCATGCATGTCGGCTTCGCCTTCTCCGTCCGATTCCGGCGCGACGGATGACGGGGCGACAATGGCGTCAGGCGCCGTGTATTTCCAGACATGCCTGCCTGAATCCAGTATCCAGTCGTTGCGAGCCGATCCGGTAAAGGAGGCGCTCACCTGGAAGAGCCTGGGAAGTTGCGAGGTATCCAGACGTATCCGCAAACTCGCGTTCAAGGTCTCGCCCGGTTTGAGACGTTTATCCACTACCTGCCAGCGATGAATGCGGGCAAGCGCGCGCAAGGCCGAATCGAGATCAGGGAAGGTCTGATGCAGGGAGCCGGTAGTCAGGCGATATTGGCGAGTCAGGGCGTGATAGCTAAGCCGCACGGTCTGACTGGCTTTGGCGACGGTCTGGTCGCTCCAGTACCAGCGCGGTCTTTCCAATGCGAATTCCAGGGTGAAAAAAAGCGGAATGCCGGTTTTCACTACATCTTCAAGGCGGGGGTTGAAATCAATTTTCGCGGCGGCGGACAGGAGATAAACCCTTTCGCTCTCCGCTTCGATTCTGGAATTGAGAATCTCAATGCCTTCCGCCCTGACCATGCCGCAAAGAATGGCGGCGAGAAAAATCAGGACGAACCGAACGCATCCAGGGTGGCGAGGCGGCAGAGGCTTGTCAGTCGTGTTTTTGCAACAGCGCATAGTAAAAACCATCGTGTTCCGCGTTGGGCAGCAAATGTTCTTCATGTTGCAAACTGGCGTTTGGGCTTTGCTTCAGAAAACGCCTGATCTGGTTTTCGTTTTCCTGCGGAAAGACCGAACACGTAGCATAAAGCAATTTTCCGCCCGCTTGCAGGCGAAACCAGAGCGCTGACAGGATACGCGCCTGAATTTTGGCAAAACTGACAATATCCGCTTCCCGTCGCAGCCATTTTACGTCAGGAAAGCGTCGCGCCACTCCACTTGCGGAACAAGGGACATCAGCCAGAATGGCGTCAAAGCGTTCTTCTGTCTGACCGGCGGGACGAGTGGCGCAGGCGGCGCGAATTTCCGCAGACAGACCCAGACGCGCAAGATTTTCCCGGATGCGTTGGCATCGTGACGGATCAATATCTTCCGCCACCAGCGACAGATTGTCGTCCTGTTCCAGAAGATGGGCGGTTTTTCCGCCTGGCGCGGCGCAGGCATCCAGCACTCTTCCCCCTTTCCTGGGCATCAGGATTTGCGCGGCGCGTTGCGCGCCCAAATCCTGCACGGACAATTCCCCTTCCTGAAAACCGGGCAGGCGTTCTATCGGCACCGGGCGTTTCAGCAAGATGCCGCATTTTTCACGCGGTTCCGCATTAATGCCGGCTTCTTGCAGCCGCTCGAGGGAGGCTTCCCGGTTGGTTCGGCAAAGATTTACCCTCAATGCCATCGGCGGCGGCTGATTGCCCGCCTCAATGATTTCTGACCATACTTTTGGATAGGCGACTTTGAGTCTGGCGACCCACCAGTCAGGATGACACAGCCGTGCAGATTCCGGCAAGGCCGCGAAAAGTTCTTCCCGTCTCCTCAAGAATTGGCGCAACACGCCGTTGGTCAGGCTTTTGTAACGACCGCCTTCCAGAAAGGCCGCCGCCGCCACCGCCTGATTGACGATGGTGTACGCCGTATCGGGGCGGCTCTCCAGCCGGTAGATTGCCAGCAACAGCAACGCCAGAATTCCGGGGCGGGGCATGTTGCGTAATAGTGGCGAAAGCAGAGCCTCGCCCTGTCCGTAGCGGCGCAAGGAGCCATAGACCATATCCTGCGCTTCCGGGCGCGCCGCTGCCGGAATGTTTTGCAAAAATCCATCCGCCAGACTTTGCCCTGCCATGACGCGGACAAGGCTGTTAGCGGCATGCCAAAAGGCAAGAGCCAGTGAATCCGGCGGCAAGGGCGGAGAAGTCATCAAGCGGAGGAGAAAAAACTGCCGTCGTTCAGAAAGCCAGGTAGATACTGTTCAAATTGCTCCCGCAAAAGAAGGCGATAACTCCGGCTGCGGCCAGATAGGGGCCGAAGGGAATCGGAACCTGACGATCACGTCTGGCAAAAATGATGAGGCCGGAGCCTACAATAGCCCCCACCAATGAGGAAAGCAGCACAATGACCGGCAACATTGTCCAGCCCATCCAGGCGCCGAGCGCGGCAAGCAGCTTGAAATCGCCGTAGCCCATGCCTTCCTTGCCGGTGACAAGGCGAAACAGCCAATAGACCGACCACAGAAAAAGATACCCCGCCATCGCGCCGATCACGGCATCCGCCAGGGGAACAAACATGCCGAAAAGATTGACGAGCAATCCAAGCCAGAGGAGCGGCAGGGTCAGGCGATCAGGCAGGAGTTGGGTGTCCGCGTCAATCATGGCCAAAGCCAGCAATGTCCAGAGAAAGATCATGGCGGCGACAGCAGTCAGACCAAACCCGAAATGCCAGGCGGCAATGCCTGCAAATATGGAAGCAGCGACCTCAATCAGCGGATAACGCAAACTGATCGGAGCGCGGCAGGTTCGGCATTTGCCGCGCAGGACGAGGTAGCTCAAGAGGGGAATATTTTCCAACGCCGGAATCAAGCGCCCGCAATGTGGACAATGCGAGCGGGGCACGGCAAGATTGAACGGCTCTTTCGGCTCAGGCGGCGTTTCTTCCCGATATGCGGCGTATTCCTGTTGCCATTCCATCTCTAGCATTTTAGGCAGGCGATGGATTACGACGTTGAGAAAGCTGCCGATGGCAAGGCCAAAAAGCAAGGCCGCGCCGATGAAAAATTCCGGCGCGGACAGGATTTCCAGCAAGGTTGAGGGAGGCATCAAACCACGGAGGCAATTTTGAAGATCGGCAGATACATGGCGATGATAATGCCCCCGACAAGGCCGCCCAAGACGACCATGATAACGGGTTCCATAAGGCTGGAGAGCGCATCCACCGCCTGATCCACCTCTTCCTCAAAAAAGTCGGCTACCTTGCTCAGCATGGTGGACAACGAACCTGATTCCTCGCCGATGGCGACCATCTGGACAACCATGTTGGGAAAAATGTTGACCATCTGCATGGAGTTCGTAAGGCTGACGCCGGTGCTGACCGAAGACTGTATCCTGCGGGTGGCGTTTTTATAGACGGCGTTGCCGGATGCGCCGCCGACGGAATCCAGCGCCTCGACCAGAGGCACTCCGGCCTCGAACATGGTTGCCAGGGTGCGGGTCCAGCGGGCGATGACGGATTTGCGGATAAGTTCGCCGAAGAGCGGCAGCCTCAAGCTGAAGCGATCCACGGAATTCTGAAGATTTTCGGAGCGTTTCAGCGTCCAAAAAAACGCGATTGGGCCGCCGATTGCCACAGGAAAGATTACAAACCACCACGCAACAAAAAAATTCGACAGACCGATGACAAATTGGGTTGGAACGGGCAATTCCACGCCAAATCCCCTGAACATTTCCTCGAAGGCCGGAATTACGGCAATCATGATTAGGGCGACAATAACAAAGGCAACTATAATAATGGCTGCCGGATAGGTAAGCGCTGATTTGATCTTGCCCTTGATGCTCAACATCTTTTCCTTGTAGGAGGCCAGGCGATCCAGCAGGGTATCCAGGATACCGGCCTGTTCCCCGGCGGCGACGAGATTGCAGTACAGGGAATCAAAATAGAGCGGGTGTTTGCGAAAAGCCGAAGACATGGTGTTGCCGGTCTCCACATCCGCCTTGATGTTGAGCAGGAGCTTGCCGACCGAAGGATTGTCGTGGCCGCGCCCGACAATTTCAAAGGCTTGCAGGAGCGGCACACCTGAGCGCATCATCGTTGCAAGCTGGCGGGTGAAAATGGAAATGTCCTTTTCCTTGATTGCCCGCCCAGTTTTCAAGCGTTGTCTGGATATCTTGGGGGACATGATTCCCTGTCGCCGAAGCTGGGCTTGCACGACCGCTTCGGTCGCTGCGCGGATTTCGCCGTTTAAGACCCGACCGTCCTTGTTTTTGCCTGTCCAGGTAAAAACAAACTCTTTAACAGCTGTTTTGCCTCTTGCAGTGGTTGCCATGAGTGTATTCCTTATCAAAGATTGGTTGAGCCTAGCACTTCTTCAAGGGAGGTGATGCCTTCCCTGACTTTTTTAAGACCGGCTTCACGCAGGGTTCTGACCCCGTCTTTTGCCGCCAGATCGGCAATTTGCATGGATGTGGCATGGGCAAGAATGATGCGCTGCATTTCTTCCGTAACCGGCATGACCTGATGGACTCCGGCTCGCCCCTTGTAGCCCTTGCCCTTGCAGCGGTCGCAACCGCGCGGCTCGTAGAGCGTCCAGGAGCCGTCCAGTTCTTCCGGTTTGAATCCGGCTTCCAGCAGCGCCGATTCGGGGATTTCGGCAGGCTGCTTGCATGTGCAGAGCCTGCGCACCAGACGCTGCGCGGTAATCAGCAGGATGCTGGAAGCAATGTTGAAAGCGGGAACGCCCATATCCACCAGGCGAGTCAGGGTCTGCGGCGCATCGTTGGTGTGCAGGGTGGAGAGCACCAGGTGCCCGGTCTGGGCGGCCTTGACCGATATTTCCGCCGTTTCCAGATCCCTGATTTCGCCCACCATGATGATGTCAGGGTCTTGTCTGAGAAATGATCTCAATGCGGTGGGGAAGGTCATTCCCGCCTTTTCGTCAATGTTTACCTGGTTGATTCCGGGCAGGTTGATTTCCGCCGGATTTTCGGCGGTGGAAATGTTGATGAGCGGATCATTCAGGATGTTGAGGCAGGTGTAGAGCGATACTGTTTTGCCGGAGCCTGTGGGGCCGGTGACCAACACCATGCCGTAAGGCCGGTGAATGGCCTCCATCAGAGCCGCCTTCTGCTCCGCTTCGTAGCCAAGCGCCTCAATGCCGAGACTGGCTGCGGCCGGGTCAAGAATCCGCATCACGATTTTTTCGCCGTGCAGGGTCGGCAAGGTGCTGACCCGAAAGTCAATGATGCGGGATTTGGACAACGCAAGCCTCGTCCGCCCGTCTTGCGGAATCCGTTTTTCCGAAATATCCATCCGGGAAATAATCTTTACCCGGGCAGCCAGTTTTTCCTTGATGGCGAGAGGCGGGTTGGTGATTTCCCTTAGTACGCCGTCAATACGGAAACGAACGCGATAAAACTTCTCAAAAGGCTCGAAATGGATGTCGGAAGCGCCTTCATTGATCGCGTCAACCAGTGTTTTCTGGAGGAATTTGACGATCGGCGCGTCGTCGACTTCGGCGGACATGCTCAAGTCGGCGGCGGCGCTTGCCTCGGCGCTTTCGTCCTTGATCTCTCCCAGGTCTGCGTCATCCAAATCGCCGATGATGTCTTGCAGCGCTTCGGAAGAGCTTGCCGAGAATTCCTTGATCAGCGGCAGAAGCTTGTCAATCTCGACCACAATATGGTCAATGATCATGGAAGACTGGAAGCGGATTGCCTCCATCGCCTGCCGGTTGGCGGGATCGGCGGTGGCGATGGTGACCCGGTTGCCACGCTTGAACAGGGGCAGAATACGGTGTGTCTCTATTATTTTTGGATCAATACTTTCTTTCAGAACGTAGGCTTTATCGTAAGCAGACAGGTCAAACAGGGGAATAAAAAAAGTTTCCGAAACGAAGCGCGCGAGATCAAGCGAGCGGATTTTGCCGCTGTTTACCAAAACTTCCGCCAGCGAGGCCTTTTCGGAGGAGGCGCGATCGGTCATAAGCTTGGCGTCGCTCTCCTGCAAACGTCCAGCCTTGACCAGCGCCAGAGCCAGGCCGCTGATCTGTGAGGCTTGCGAGGAAGAATCGGCAGTAATCATGAAATTTTCGCTTGAGCAATGGCAACAAGGGGTAATGATGCTACAACTATTTGATTTTGTACATCATAATGACGCAGTTCTTGCAACATTGTTGTGGCGTATTTGCAGAATTTCCCATTTTTTTGCCTTTGCGACCTTGAAAAGAGCGGGATCAGGGTTTACCGCGACCGGATGGGAGACTTTTTCGAGCAAGGGCAGATCGTTGTGGGAATCGCTGTAAAAACGGCTTTCGGTAAAATTTCCCCAATGGATTGCCTGCGCTTCCAGCCACTCTTCCAGCCGGTTCACTTTCCCTTCGCGAAAGGAAGGAATCCCTTTGGCTCTGCCGGTGAATTCGCCGTTGATACACTCCGGGATAGTGGCGATCAGGTGCGGAATGCCGAATTCGCGGGCGATGGGCGCGGTCACGAAGCTGTTGGTCGCCGTTATCATCACCGTCAGACTGTCTTTTCCCGCCAGGGAGCGATTTACCAGAGCGCGCGCCGATGCCGGGATCATGGGGCGAACGACTGTCTCCACATATTCGGCGCGCCATGCTTCCAGGGTGGCGCGGGGATAAGCCGCGAGCGGCGCTAACTGGAAGGCGAGAAAGGCGTTGATGTCGAGGGTTCCCGCCTCGTATTCGGCAAAAAAACGACGGTTTTTTTCTTCCTCTTCCTGCCGTTCAAGCGCGCCTTTGCGGATCAGGAATTGCCCCCAGGCAAAATCCGAATCTCCTTCAAGGAGCGTGTTATCAAGATCGAACAGAAAAAGTCGCATATCTCAAGGTTCCGGTTTATCCAGCATGGCGCGCAGAAACGGCACGGTAATCGGACGTTTTTGCTCCAATGAATAGCGGTCAAGTTGAGCCAGGGTAGAGGCGAGGATACGCATGTCGCGGTTGGCGTGGCTGATGAGATAGTCCAGGCCGTCGTCTCCGAGAGGCAGCGAGCGGGCGGCGGCGATGAAGGCGAGCGCGGTTTTTTTTTCCGCATCGGACAGGGCATTTAGCCTGTAGACCAATCCGCTCCCCAGGCGGGTGCGTAAATCCTCGCGCAGCGTGAGTTTTGCGGGCGGGGCGGCGGCCGCGACAAGGAGCTTGCCGTGATAAAGGCGGATTTGGTTGAATGCGTGAAAGAGCGCGATTTGTCCGGTTTCATCAAGCGATTCTATGTGGTCGACCGCAAGGTTGCAGGCGGTTTCCGGCAGACTTGAAGAGGCGCGATCCTGTTTCGCGTCCAGATAGAAAAAACCGCTTGCCTTCAAAAGATGGCTTTTGCCGGAACCGGGTTCGCCCCAGAGGAGGAAAGCGGTTTCTTCGCCGCTTGGCGCGACAAGCCAATCCTGAAAGGCGCATAACGCTTCCTCATTCGCGCCGGGGATGAAGTTTTCCAGCGATGGCGCGTTACCGGGCAACAGGTCAAGGAGCAACTGGCGCATGGCAACCATTTATAACAGCCGCTGGATTTCTTCCGACAGTACGACGCCTGCGGCATGGGCGCGGCGGAGCAGATTCCGGTAATAGCGGTAGGAAGCGCGGTCATGCAGCCGTCCATAATGGCGAATCGGCCCCCAGTCGGCTTTTTGGGCCTTGACGAGGATGTCGGCGGCGACATTGATTTCGGTGGAATCCGGGCGCATGGCTTTGAGAATGGGGAGAATCTGGTTGGGATGGATGCTCCACATCCGCATGAATGCGAATTCCTGCCTTGCCGCGCGGGCGTCGGCAAGGATTACTGCGGGATTATCAAGGTCGGTGCTGACGTTATGCGTCGGGATAATGCCAGCCGCATGGGCGGCGGCGGCGATTTCGCATTTGGCGCGGACAATAAGGGGATGCTTGAATTGACCCGGGCTTTGCATGGCGGAAGCGGGGATAGCGCCCTGATGGTCGGAGACAAAATCCATCAGGCCGAAATCCAGGCTTTCCACGCCCTCCAGCGCGGCGATTTGCCAGACTTCCCTCAATGCGCCGCAGGTTTCGATAAGGGCATGGACGGGAATGGCGCGTTGCAGGCCAAGGCTTGCCTGAACCTGGCGGAGAAAGTCGATTTGTTGCTTGATGTCGGCGGCGGACTGGGCTTTGGGCAGGGTGACGAAAGCCAGCTTTTCGCCCGCTATTTCGAGCGTGATTTGCAAATCCGCCCTCCAGTGCGGATGGGTTATGTCGTGGATGCGAATTCCGACCCTGCCGAAGCGGTTTTCCGCGCTGTTGATCAATTGCCCGCACATTGTCGCGTGCGCGGCTTCCGTTCCTGTTTTTGCGCCGTCTTCGCAATCACAGGTTATGTCAAACAGGGCGAAGCCGGTTTCGGCTCCCATTTCCTGTTGCAGCAACAGCGCCTTGGCAATGGTTTTTTCCGATCCGGCGTAGTGGTTTACAACCGGCAAAATGGCTGTGCCTGACTGGGAAAGAGTGTCTGTCATGTGTTGTCGCCTACAAATGGGTTGTACATGCGCTCGGCTCCGATGGTGGACATCGGGCCGTGTCCGGGGATGAAGCGGGTGTCGTCCCCCAGGGGGAAAAGTTTTTTCCGAATCGAGGTTATCAAGTCGGCGTGGTTGCTTCTGGGGAAATCGGTGCGGCCTATCGAGCCTTGAAACATCACATCGCCTACTTGCAGGAGGCGCGAGGGACGATGGTAAAACACGATATGTCCGGGGGTGTGGCCTGGGCAATGCAGCACTTCCAGTTCCTCATTGCCGAATTGCACCGAATCGCCGTCGGCAAGCCACTGATCCGGCTTGAACGAGCGACCGGGGATGCCGTAGGTCTGACCGTGCTCAAAAATCCGCTCAAGCAGGAAAAGGTCGTTTTCATGCGGCCCCACGACAGGTATGGAGAAATGATCGGCTATCTCCCTTGCCGCGCCCGCATGGTCAAAGTGGCCGTGAGTAACCAGCGCCAGCGTAGGGGTCACGTTTTCGGACGCGACGGCGGCGATTATGCGATCAGGATCGCCGCCCGGATCAACGATGGCGGCGGCGCGGGTTTCTTCGCACCAGAGTAGGGAACAGTTTTGTTCGAGCGGGGTCACGGGGATGATCTGATAGCGCATGGTCGGATTCCGGTAAAAGCGACAGGATAACAGAAGCGCCAAAGGCAGGCGCGTTATTGGTCTTTGCGGTACAAGAGGGAGCGGATGTTCATGTCCAGCGGCAGGGCGTAGTCTACTGCGGCGAGCGTGATATTGCTGTCAATCTGGGTCAATTTCAGGTTGATGAATACCCGATCAACGCCCTCGGCGTATGTTCCTACCAGAAACGCTTGCGCTTCATGGCGTTGAACTATTTCTTCGACTTCGCGGGATAGCATCAATTCTCCCTCGTCGCGCTTCATGTAGAGTTGTCGGCGAATTTTCAGCTCCACGACCTGGTATCCCTGTTGCGCGAAGCGGGCGCTCAGTTGCTCGGCCAGCAGCCGACCAAGCGGCGAGGATTCTTCCAGCGCGTTGATGTCGACCAGGGTGGCGACGATTATCGGATGCTGCTGCGACAATCGCGTATCCGCCTGCGCGAGCAGGGTATCGGCGGCGCGATAGCTGGCGAGGATCAGGGCGCTTTCCGCCACGCTCTCATAAGAGGCGGCGCGGTATTCGGACTGGCGGGAGGAGAACAGGAGACAGCCTTCCAGGCACAGGACGAAAAAAAGAATCGGAAGATGGCGCATGACGGTCATTTTTCCACTTTTTCCGTTTTTTGCCCGCCGCCCGGCTTGCCCACGATGGAGATTTCTCCTTTTTTGGGCGGCAGCGGATTGGCATCGGTTATGCCGCCTTCGCACGGGTTGAGGCGGGAACAGATGCGTTGTTCATAGAGGCGCAAATCGTCGGCGCTTACGTAATAGACCTCGGAATTTCTGGCTGCGTAACGCGCCCCATCCAGCACCGACAGGGTGACAAAAATTTCGCTATGCGCGGCTCTTGACGAAAACAGGATATTGCCCGGCGTTGTTTCCCTGGTTGTTGACGCCCAAAGATTGGGCATGAGCGAGCGAACCCTTTGGTCGGCTTCCGCCTTGTCGCCGTAGCCGAATTTCAGGGATTGCACGTCAATATGGAGCATGAGCGCGGAATCCGGCGCGGATGAAACCGCAATGTTTTGCGTCACCAGCGCGGTAATCAGGGCGTTGGTGAAGGCGCGGGAAAAATCGGTCTCGACTTCCGGCGCGACAACGTAGAGCATACGGCAATCCATCCCCGGCCCGCAGCGCAGTCCGCGCATTCTTGAAACCAGGGCGCGCGCCGAATCCTGGGCGATGCTTTGCCAGTGTCTTCCCGCTTCCAGGCGAAATTGCGGGCTGACGGGAAACTGCGCAGGCACGGGAAGGGCAGGCTCCGGCAGGCTTTCCGCGATTTCCGCGCCTTCGTCGACCGCCGAAGGCAAAACCGCGCAGCCGGAAAATAAGAGGCAGGAGAGGCAGAAGATGAAAAAGCGCATGGCGAAAAGATTTCCGAAGAGAGTGGGCTGGGAATGCGCGATGAAAAACAATTCGTATTGTAGCAAAACCAGTAGGATAGAATGGAGCATTCCGGGGAAGTTGCCTTGACAATTGCTCTCGCTTATGGAAATCGTATTGATCAGCGGCCTGTCCGGCTCAGGCAAATCGGTGGCATTGAAGGCGCTGGAGGATAGCGGCTACTATTGCGTGGATAATTTGCCGGTCGCCTTGCTGGAAGGGCTTGTCGAACATTTTGGGGCGGAACATCGCATAGGCGTTGTGGTGGATGCCCGTTCCGGCAGGGACATCGTCGGCCTGCCGGAAAAAATGGCGAATCTTCGCCAGGCGGGGCATCGTCTGCTTTTTCTCTTTCTTGAGACGCAGGACGAGGTTTTGATTCAGCGTTTTTCCGAGACCCGCCGCAAGCATCCCCTGACTTCGGAGGCCAGAACGTTGATGGAAGCCCTTTTGGAGGAGCGGCAGTTGCTTTCTCCGCTTGCCGACCTGGGGCAGCGTCTGGATACTTCCGGGCTTCGTCCCGCGACCCTGCGGGGGTGGGTGCTGCAAAGCGCGGATGCGACGGCGAACGAAGGCTTGACCCTGCTGATTGAATCATTCGGTTTCAAGAGCGGCCTGCCGCGTGATGCCGACCTGGTTTTTGATGTGCGCTGTCTTCCCAATCCTTTTTATGATCCTCGACTTTCCCCCATGACCGGGCTTGACAAGCCGATTGTTGATTTTATGGAAGCGGATGCGACCGCGCGGCAAATGCGCGAGGATATCCACCGATTTATCGCGGACTGGCTTCCTGCCTGGTTTAGCGACAGCCGCGCCTATCTGACGGTCGCCATCGGGTGCACCGGCGGGCAGCATCGTTCCGTCTACCTTGCGGAATGGCTGGGGCGGCAGTTTCAGGGGATGGTGTCAAGAGTGCTTGTGCGACATCGGGGGTTATCGGCATGACGACGCGGTTCTCTGAACCAGAGTTGGTTTGCGCCCCCTTTTCAAAGGGGGTGGCGCGTAGCGCCGGGGGTTTGCCGGTAGCGTCGCCGGAAAATGCCGTGTTTGTAGGGGCGACCGTCCCCGGTCGCCCGCGCGGCAACGCGGTGTTGGGGTCAGCCCCCTTTTTAAAGGGGGTGTCCCGTAGGGACGGGGGTTTGCCGGTAGCGTCGCCGGAAATTGTCGTGTTTGTAGGGGCGACCGTCCCCGGTCGCCCGTGCGGTAACGCGGCGTTGGTGTCAGCCCCCTTTTTAAAGGGGGTGTCCCGCAGGGACGGGGGTTTGCAAACCCGCAAGCGAGTGAGAGAGTGGTTGGGGGAGAGGGTATCCAATCCCTTTCTGCCGTGTGGATTTTCCGGTTGATTTCATGACCCGCTGGCTTGCCTTTTTCCGACCGGGCGATATTTTGCTCATCCTCTTTGCGTTCTTTTGCGTGGCCGCAAGTTTTCCTCTCTTTTGGCGCAGCGGGGCGGGCGAAAGGGCGGTCATTCGGGTGGATGGCGAGATTTTTCGGGAGGTGTCGCTTGATCGGGCGACAACCGTGGTTGTGCAGGGGGCGCTGGGGGAGACGATAATCGAGATTGAAAAAGGCCGCGCCCGAGTCGCTTCCGATCCGGGATTGCGTCAATACTGCGTGCGGCAGGGCTGGCTTAAAAGCGCGGGGGCGATTGCCATCTGCGCGCCCAATCGTGTGAGTTTATCCATTGTCGGACGGCGCGAAGTCTATGACTCGCTCAACTATTGATCCTGAAACGCCAGTTGACCCTGCCCCCGTTCCGCCTTCCGCGAGCGTGGAGATTATTGTTACGCCTCATGACCGGCGGATTGCCCGTCTTGCGGCGGCGGCGGTCGGGCTTTCCATCATTGACGCGGCCATTCCCATGCCCTTGCCCGGAATCAAGCCCGGATTGGCGAACATCATCACGCTTTTGGCTCTGGCGCATTATGGCTGGGGCGTCGCCGCATGGGTGAGCTTGCTGCGGGTTTTTGCCGCTGCGCTTGTGCTGGGGCAATTTCTCGCGCCGGGTTTTTTCTTGAGTCTTGCCGGAACAGTCGCAAGTTTGATGGTGTTGGGAATTGTCTATCATTTGCCCCGCCGCTGGTTTGGTTTGGTGAGTTGGAGCCTTTGCGCCAGTTTTGCCCATATTGCCGGACAGATTTTGCTTGCCCGCCTTTGGCTGGTTCCGCATGACGGCATTTTTCGCCTGCTGCCTATTTTTGCCCTTGCCGCGCTTTTGTTCGGCATTTTGAACGGTCTTGTGGCGGCGAGCATTCATGCCGGGATGAAGGACAAGCCTGCAAGCCCGCAAGCGAGTGGAGGTTTGTAGGGGCGACCGTTCCCGGTCGCCCGCGTGGCGATGGGGTCAGCCCCCTTTTGACTCGCGGCGAAGCCAAAGGGGGTGTCCCGCAGGGACGGGGGTTTGCCTGTCGCTAATTTCTTGCTGGCGAGGCGAGCGAGACAATTGTTTTGTGGAGTCTTCGGCTCTCTGGCCTTTGTCGAGAAAGCCCATGCCTTTGGGTCGGGGAGGCTCGACGTATGTATTTATGTTGTTTGTGCGTTACAATGGCAGGCATGTAAAATATGCAGGAAAACATGAGGCGCTCAAATTATGTCCGAGACTTTTGTTAAAACCAGCAGCGGGCGGGGGTTGGTCACGCCTTCCGGCGAAGGGATCTCCCGCATTCATGCCGCCGCGGCGGCGGAGCCGTCGCAGGGCGAGCCGGGAATGCGCCCGGCGGATGGGGGCGTATCGCCCGGTCAATTTGCCGAGTCTGCGGAATTTCATCTTGACGACGACTTGGTTCGTATTTTTCGCTCAACCGGGGATGGCTGGCAGGGGCGAGTCAATGCCGCGCTGCGTCAATTCCTGCGGGAACATTCGCTTACCATTTTGCCTTGATGGTTTGCAAGCGAGCGAGGGGCGTTGTAGGGACGGGGGTTTGCAAGTCAGCAAGCGGGCGAGAGGTGTGTTGTAGGGGCGACCGTCCCCGGTCGCCCGCCCGCGCGGCGATTTCGCGCATAACCGAAATAACGTCACAATTGACCGCTGCGTTGTCATGTCAAACCATATTTATATGATTATGTTTTCGGAAACGGGCGACCGGGGACGGTCGCCCCTACGACGACGACGATGGTTTTCCTGATCCCTGATCCCTGATTTCTGTATTCTGTTTGTGCATTGCATCATTTTCTGCCTCATTTTTGGGGCAATGTGTTGTTTTTTGTGACGTGATTATGAAAATTCCCGCAATGAACCCCGAAATTGATTGACCGTCTCTGCCGCGCGATTCAGAATCGCCCCGATGCTATCAAGCATTCTGCCCGTTTGGCTTAGGCCTTACGGTTCTGGAACAAACCCTTTAAGAAAGGTTCAAACATGCAAAAGAAATTGATCGCGATCGCCGTCGCCGCTCTGGCTTCCGGCGCAGTATTCGCCCAGTCCCAAGTCACCGTCTACGGTACTGTTGACGTGGGTTACTCCTATCGCAGCAGCAGCATGAGCAAGGAGAAGTCCCAGCACGCCATTGACTCCAGCCAGTCCGCTCCTTCCCTCATCGGTTTCACCGGCGTGGAAGACCTGGGCAACGGCAACAAGGCTCTCTTCGTGCTGGAAGCCGGCTTCAGGGCTGACGACGGCGACACGATGGATACATTCTTCAACGAGCAGGCTTTCCTGGGCTTGACCGGCGGTTGGGGAACCGCTATTGCCGGTCGTCTGCAAGCTCCTCGCTGGGGCTTCCTGACCGCGCTGGATCCGTTCGGCGACGGCACGGTAGGCCGCTACAGCAACGTTTATAACGACCAGCTTTCCACAAATGTCGGTCGGGTCAACAACGCTGTTGCCTATGTGTCTCCTTCCTTCGGCGGCTTCAACGTGACCGCTGCCTACGCGACCAACGCTGGTGTTTTGGCACCGCAGGAAGCCCTAGGGAACGACGGAGACCTCGTGACCTACACCCTGTTCCCACACTACACCAATGGGCCTCTGGATGTCGGCTTGGTCTATCAGGATGTCAGGATGAAGCGGGCTACCGAAAACAAGCAACGCCAGTGGACTCTTGGCGCTGCCTATGACTTCGGCGCAGTCAAGCTCTCCGCCGCCTATGACGATTTCAGGGGCAAGGAACTCCTGGAAACTGTGAATGACAAGAAGGTTCGTTCCTGGATGCTTGGTCTTTCCGCTCCGTTCGGCAAGAACGTCGTCAAGTTCTCCTACAACGAGAACAAGGCGGACAATGCCGGCAAGGCTCGCCAGTTTGCGGTTGGTTATGACTACAACCTCTCCAAGCGCACCAACTTCTACGCCGCTTACGCCCATATGCGCAACAAAAAGAGCGATGGCGTATACACGCGTACAGCTTCCGTTGATGGTCTCTACTATGACGGCGGTGACTACCGCAATGGTCTCCAGCTCGGCATCAAGCACACATTCTGATCGTTCTTTCCGGGGTCGTTCTTGACGGACGATTTCGGGAAAAGTTTTTCGATCTCCACCGGGGTGTTCGGTTCTCCAAAGACCGACACCCCGGTTTTTTGTGCGCCTGTTTCGAACGAGCCTGCCAAACTGGTGATACAATCCCGACAAAGGAGCCAAACATCATGACAACACTTACCTTCACATTCTCGGAAGCATTGCAAGACATAGGCATCTCAAGGGAAAAAGCCCAGGCAATGGCTGAACTGCTGGATGAGAGCATTATCCAGAGCATGGACAGCAGATACGCAATTCATTCAAGAATGCTGGCGACACAGGGCGATGTGGAAAAACTACGCGCAGACATGGAAAAAATGCGCGGCGAGCTAAAAGCCGAAATCGCCAATGCAAAAGTAGAAATCATCAAATGGAACCTTGCCGCAATCCTTGCCGCTGTCGGTCTGGCAGTCGCAATCATCAAACTGATCAACTAGATCGATTCAAGCGCGTACACTCCCTTCTCCCGCTTGTGGGTTTGCAAACCCCCGTACCTCGGACACCTCCTCTTTAAAGGGTGGTGTGACACCAACGCCGCGTTACCGCCGTAGGGGCAGACCTATGTGTCTGCCCAAAGGGCGAACACGCAGGTTCGCCCCTACAAACACGGCATTTTCCGGCGGCGCTACCGGCAAACCCCTGCCCCTACAACATCCCTATCCCGCTTGCGGGCTTGCAAACCCCCGTCCCTGCGGGACACCCCCTTTGGCTTCGCCGCGAGTCAAAAGGGGGCTGACCCCAACGTCGCGTCGCCGCCGTAGGGCGAATCAATTTTGGATTCGTTTGTCCCGATTTATCAGGGCGTAGGCCGAATGGTTATGGATTGACTCGAAATTTTCCGACTCCACGGAATAGGCTTCAATGCGCGGATCGGCGTTCAGACAGGCGGCGATGTCACGCACCATGTCTTCCACAAACTTCGGATTGTCATAAGCGCGCTCGGTGACAAACTTTTCATCCGGGCGTTTCAAAAGACCGTAAAGATCGCAAGAAGCCTTTTCCTCGACCAGGGCGACTATTTCCTCAATCCAGATAAAGCGTTTCGCGGATACGGTAACGGTGACGTGCGAACGCTGATTGTGCGCGCCACGCTCGGAAATTTCCTTCGAGCAGGGGCAAAGACTGGAGACCGGAACAACAACCTTCAGAGTGGGACTGATGACGTTGTCGCGAATCTCGCCGGAGAGCGTCACATCGTAATTCATCAGGCTTTTTACCCCGGAGACGGGCGCGGATTTGTTGATGAAATAAGGGAAATTCATTTCGATATGTCCGGTTTCGGCTTCCAGCCGCTCCAGCATTTCCCGCAACATGGCGGGAAAGTTCGCCACGGAAATCTCCCGCTCGCGGCTGTTCAAAATCTCCACGAAACGGGACATATGAGTTCCCTTGAAGTTGTGCGGCAAGCCGACATACATATTGAATGTGGCGATGGTATGCTGCATGCCGCCGTCCCGGTCGCTCACCCGAATGGGGTGGCACAGCGACTTGATGCCAACCTTGTTGATTGCCAGATGGCGGGTATCCGCCGAACTCTGCACGTCAGGGATAGGGGTCATGGGGAAATTCCTGCAGGTAGTAAAGCGCGCCATGATACATCATGTGCAGAGCCTCGTTAGAGCGGTTTCGATTTATAGAGTTTTCTGCAAATAACGTGACTATAAGGGAGCGCGCTTTACTCCCCTCTCCCGCTTGCGGGGTTGCAAACCCCCGTCCCTGCGGGACACCCCCTTTGGCTTCGCCGCGAGTCAAAAGGGGGCTGACACCAAGGGGGCTGACCCCAACGCGCGGGGCGAGCTTGCTTTTTTACCTGAACAGGTATATGATAACTGCCATGACCGCCGAAGAAAAACCGCTCGAATGGATCGCAAGCTCCTACAAGGATTTGATGGCATTGCCACCCGAAGCGCGCAGAAATTTCGGTTATGCGCTTGGGCTTGCCCAGAAAGGCGGCAAAAGCGCGACGGCGGAAGTTCTCAAGGGCTTTGGCGGAGCAGGTGTGCTGGAGATCATGGAGAATGACGAAGGCGGAACCTATCGCGCGGTCTACACGGTTAAATTTGCGGAAGCGGTATTTGTCCTGCACTGCTTCCAGAAGAAGAGCAAGAGCGGCATTGCAACGCCAAAACCAGACATGGACTTGATCCGCGCTCGACTGAAGATTGCCGAGCAAAAGGCACAGGAGTTACGAAATGCAAAAAACTGTCATTGATGGCGTGGAGTTGCTACGCAGTTCCAGCAATGTCTTTGCCGATCTCGGATTGCCCAATGCTGAAAAACTAAAGATAAAAGCCGAATTGGCTTACAGGATCGAGTTCGCCATGCAATCCCTGGGTCTTACCCAACAAGAGGCGGCCAAACGCATGGGCATCCCGCAACCGAAGTTGTCGCGCATGAGGCGCGGCGATTTCACCAATCTGTCCGAGCGCAAATTGATGGATTGCCTAAATCGCTTGGGCTACGACATCGAGATAAGAGTGCGCCCGGCGGATAAGCCGGTTGGAAGCCTGTCCCTCGCGCCCGCCTGAACCTTTGCCTCCCGGCGCTGCGCGCCACCCCGCCCGCTTGCGGGCTTGCAAACCCCCGTCCCTGCGGGACACCCCCTTTGGCTTCGCCACGAGTCAAAAAGGGGCTGACACCAAGGGGGCTGACCCCAACACCACATTGCCGCCGTAGGGGCGAATAATTACTCGCCCCTGCAACTTGTGAAATGTACTCGCCGGAACCAAAATCGCTCTAACGGTCGGCAAGCGCCTTGCGAATGGCGCAGAGGATGCCGTTTTCGTCAAGCCCGGCTTCGGCAAGCAATTCCTTTTGTTCGCCGTGATCAATAAAGCAGTCGGGCAGACCCAGGCGCAACAGCGGCACGTCAAGCCCCATTTCCGCCAAGGCCCTGGCTGCTTCCGCGCCCGCGCCGCCTACTACGGCGTTTTCCTCAAGGCTGACAAGGAGCGTATGCGACTTTGCCAGACGGGCAATCAGTTCCCGATCAATGGGTTTGACAAAACGCATGTTGGCGACGCTGGCATCCAGCGTATCTCCCACGGCAAGCGCGGTAAACAGCATACTGCCGAAAGAAAGCAGGGCTATATCCTTGCCTTCCCGCCGCAATTCTCCCTTGCCCACCGGCAAGACTTCAAGATCATTGCCTGCGGCAACGGCAAAATCGCTGCCGCCGCGGGGATAGCGCACCGCGGCAGGAGCGTCAAGCCTGTAGGCGGTAGTCAGCATCCGGCGACATTCGTTTTCGTCAGCCGGAGTCATGATGATCATATTGGGCACGCAGGCAAGATAAGAAAGATCAAAACTGCCATGATGGGTCGCGCCATCCGCGCCGACCAGACCGCCCCGGTCAATGGCGAACACGACCGGCAGGCTTTGCAGGGCTACATCATGCAGCAGTTGGTCATAGGCGCGTTGCAAAAAGGTGGAGTAAATGGCGACAACCGGCTTCAACCCCTCACACGCCAAACCGGCGGCAAAAGTGACCGCGTGTTGCTCGGCAATGCCGACATCGTAATAACGATCAGGAAATTCCTCCGCGAAACGAATCATGCCGGAGCCTTCGCACATGGCGGGGGTAATGCCTACCAGGCGCGAATCGGCAGCCGCCATATCGCAGAGCCAATCGCCGAAAACGCGGGTATAGGTTTGTTTTTTATGCCCACTCTCATTGATGCCCGTGTCCACATCAAATTTGCCCACCCCGTGATACAGAGTCGGGTTGGCTTCGGCCAGCTTGTAGCCTTGGCCTTTGCGGGTGATCACATGCAAAAACTGCGGCCCTTTCAATTTCCTGATGTTTTCAAGAGTGGGCAGGAGCGCGTTGAAGTCGTGTCCGTTAATGGGGCCGTAGTAGTTGAAGCCAAATTCCTCAAACAAAGCCCCAGGCGTAATCATGCCCTTGGCGTGCTCTTCCGCGCGACGAGCCAATTCCAGAAGGGGCGGCGCGAAGCCGAGCATATGCCTGCCCGCTTCCTTGGCCGCGTTGTACATCTTGCCGGACATCAACCGGGTCAGAATATGATTCAAAGCCCCGACCGGAGGGGAAATTGACATCTCATTGTCATTCAAGATGACGAACATGTCGACATTGGCGGTTCCCGCGTTATTCAACGCCTCAAAGGCCATGCCGGCGGACATTGCGCCATCGCCTATGATGGCGACGACTTTTTTATCCTCGCCAAGATGTTTTGCCGCAAGCGCCATGCCAAGCGCGGCGGAAATGGAGGTGGAGGAGTGTCCCACCCCAAAAGTGTCGTATTCGGATTCGGAACGGCGGGGAAATCCGGCAATGCCGTCTTTCATCCGCAAGCCCGCCATTTCGGCGCGTCGCCCGGTAAGAATCTTGTGGACGTAGCTCTGATGCCCGACATCCCAGACCAGGCGATCAACAGGCGTATTGAACACGTAATGGAGCGCGATGGTAAGCTCCACCGTGCCCAGATTGGAAGAAAGATGCCCGCCGGTGCGGGATACCGATTCCACCATGAATGTCCGCAATTCTTCCGCCAGCCGCTTCAAATCGCGCTTGTCCAGCAGGCGCAGATCGGCGGGCGAGGCAATGCCTTCCAGCAGGGAGTCGGGGGGAGAGTCGCGTTCCATCAAAATCGCCGCTCAAGGATAAAATCAGTCAGTTCGGTCAGCCGCCGCCCGCTATCGCCAAAGGGAGCAAGAGCGAGAAGCGCATCCTTCCGCAATTCGTCCGCATAACGCCTTGCTTCGTCAAGGCCAAGGAGACTGACGTAGGTCGGCTTGGCAGTAGCTTCATCCTTGCCTGCCGTCTTGCCAAGAGCGGAGCTTTTTTCCGTGCGATCCAGAATATCGTCAATCACCTGAAACAGAAGACCAATGTTAATAGCGAAGCTGTTCAGGTAACCTCTCGCTTCTCCTCCTTCCCGCCCGGCAAAAAGATTGCAGCACAATGCGCCCAGAGTTATGGAGGCGCGGATTAAAGCGCCGGTTTTCATCAAGTGCATTTGTTCCAGTTCCGGGCGGGTAAGCGCCTTGCCGACAGACGCCAGATCAATGGCCTGTCCGCCTGCCATGCCAAGCGAGCCGGAGGCATGCGCCAGCGTTCGGATTGCGTCCGCCCGGACAAAGTGAGAGCCGTCGGCTTCCATTCGGCTTAAGCATTCAAACGCAAGGCTTTGCAGGGCATCGCCCGCCAGAAGCGCGGTCGCCTCGCCGAACGCGACATGGCAAGCGGGACGCCCGCGCCGCATTGGATCATCGTCCATGCAAGGCAAATCGTCGTGAATCAGGGAATAGGCGTGGATCAGCTCAACTGCGGCAGCGCACTCCAGGAGAGATGAATGCGCCGGCTTCCAGATACTCAACTCGCCCGCTGCAAAGACCAGAAGGGCGCGCACCCTTTTGCCGCCGCCCAGAACGCTGTAGCGCATCGCTTCATGCAGGCCGCTCGGAATAACATCTCTGCCAGGCAGGATTGAGTCCAGATGTTTTTCCACATCCTGCCGGACATTGCTCATCCAGGCGGAAAAATCTGTCATGCCGCCCCCCCATCCGGCGAAAAAGGCTTCAGCGCGCCGCCTTCCAGCGCCTTGATCCGTTCTTCCGCTTCCTTTAATTGGTTCTGGCAATGCTGGAGCAGCGCCATGCCGCGCTGGTAGGCGGCTATGGAATCTTCCAGCTCCAGATTGCCGCCCTCCATGCGGGCTGCCAGCGTTTCCAGCTCGGCAAGCGCCGTTTCAAATTTCAGGTCGACAGGCAGGTGTTCCGGTTCTGTGGATGGCATGACGGAAAAATCAGGAAAAATGATAAAAATACTGAATTTTCGCCGGAGGGTCAAATGTGAACGTATCTTTTGCTCATTCCAAGTCTGGTCAGGAAGAATTGCTATAGCGCGGACTTGCGGATTTTTTCCAGAAAGGCGGTGGTGGATAGCGGATGAATGAAAGGGATGGAATAAACCTGCCCGCCCCTGGCAAGCGTCGCTTCCGCGCCGACAATCGCTTCAACAGGCCAATCGCCGCCCTTGACCAGAATATCCGGCTGGCAGGCAAGAATCGCGGCTTCGGGAGTATCTTCGTCAAAGCCGGCGACAAGATTGACCGACTCCAGAGCGGCAAGCATGGCAAGGCGGTCGGGTAGCGGGTTGATAGGACGGTCTTTCCCCTTGTCCTGTCGCTTCACAGAAGCATCCGTATTTACCAGCACGATAAGCGAAGCGCCCAGCGCGCGCGCTTGCGCCAGATAGGTGACATGCCCGCGATGAAGAATATCAAAGCAGCCGTTGGTCAGGACGACAGGCGCGGGAAGCATCCTGGCGCGGACGCCCAGTTCTTCCGGCAAACAGATTTTGCGTTCAAAGAGAGGCAAGGGAAAAGTGGACATGGCATGTAATGCGGGAAAAAGATCATTCTACCCTGTTGTCTAAAGCGCGATGAAAATATCGTAACAGGCCGCCCGCCAGGCGGCAAAGGCGACCGGCAACGCAATGGGCAGCAATAGCCCCAAAGAAAGCAAGGTGGCAAAAGCCAACAGGGAAAGAAGCAACGCCAAAAAAAACAAGGGAGCCAGGTTTTTGCGGCAGGCAGTAAAACTGGCCTTCAATGCGCGTCCGGGCGGCAGGCGGCGCGGATAAATCAGAGGCGGCGCAAACAGGAGCGCCATGCCAAGCGGCAGCATCAGAACCGGCAGGAAAAAAGCGTACAAGACAAGCGCCAGCCAGAAGATAACGGAGCTTTCCGGCGCGGCGGCAATTGACAGCATTAATAAAAAAATCGTCCAGAGAAGCCAGAGCGCGCCTGCTCCCAGTATTCCGGGAACGATAAGGAGCGGCGCGGTAAAAGCGGCGAAAAAATCTCCCGGCAAAGGGCGTCGGCCTGTTTCTTCCGCCGTTTCCGCCATTCGGCAAAGCTCATGCCATCCGGCGGCAAAAAAAGGCATTAGCATGAAAAACAGCCAGAGGGCGCGAGGATAAAGAGCGACAGGCAGAGCCGCAAGGGCGGAAAAAAGCAGGGCAAGCAGACACCAGCGGAATTTGTCCTCCGCAAACAATGCCCACCCTCGAGCCAGCCAATCAAGCGCCGCATCTGCGGGGTTGGCGCGGGATTCGCCGGTAAAGGCGGCTGGCGGCAGGGGAAAGTGCGTCATTACGGGCTTGCCCACACTACTCGCATGAGTCCGAATTAACACAGTTGGCGGAGACGGAGGGATTCGAACCCTCGATGCGAGTTTTGCCCGCATGCTCCCTTAGCAGGGGAGTGCCTTCGACCTCTCGGCCACGTCTCCGGAAAGCGCATATCGTAAAGATTCTCCGCGCTTTGGTCAAACTTGTCCGCTTGAAAGCCCGCAGGTTCGTTATTCCCGTAGGCAAAACATGGATTGACCGTGATCGTCGCTGAAGGAACTACTTGCTCAACCTGTTTTGCTCACCGGATAGGTTGCCCTATCCAGCCCGAAGGTCTGATGCAGGACGCGGACGGCCAGTTCAAGGTATTTTTCGTCCAGCACCACGGAGATTTTGATCTCGGAGGTGGAAATCATCTGGATGTTGATGCCTTCTTCCGCCAGCACACGGAACATCCGGCTGGCAATGCCGGGATGGGAACGCATTCCGACCCCGACGGCGGATACCTTGCAGATTCGGTTATCGCCGGTTATTTCCCGCGCTCCGATATGTTGCCGCACATCTTCCAGCACTGCCTTGGCTTTTTCAAATTCGTTGCGGTTGACGGTGAAGGAAAAGTCGGTAGTGCCGTCGTGCCCTACGTTCTGGACGATCATGTCGACATCAATATTGGCATCGGCTATTGGGCCTAGAATCTGGTAGGCGATGCCGGGGCGGTCAGGAACATTGAGAACGGTCAGTTTTGCCTCGTCGCGGTTGTGCGCGATGCCGGAGATGATAGGGTCTTCCATGGGTTTGTCTTCCTCGACTGTGATAAGCGTGCCTTTGCCTTCTTCTCCAAAGCTGGATAGCACGCGCAGTTTGACATTGTATTTGCCGGCGAACTCGACCGAGCGAATTTGCAGCACCTTTGAGCCAAGACTTGCCATTTCCAGCATTTCCTCAAAGGTTATGGTATTCAACTTTCTTGCTTCCGGCACGATGCGCGGGTCGGCGGTGTAGACTCCGTCAACATCGGTGTAAATCTGGCATTCATCGGCTTTTAGCGCCGCCGCGATGGCGACTCCGGTCGTGTCCGAGCCGCCGCGCCCCAAGGTTGTTATGCTGCCTGCCGCGTCTACGCCCTGGAATCCGGCAACGACCACAACATGTCCGGTTTCCAGATCATTTCTGATTGCCGCTTCGCCTATTTCCAGAATGCGCGCCTTGCCGAAACTGCTGTCGGTGAGAATGGGAACTTGCGCGCCGGTATAGCTTTTCGCCGCTACGCCGATGTCGCGCAACGCCATGCAGAGCAAGCCGATTGAAACCTGCTCGCCCGTGGAAACCATGACATCCAGTTCACGCGGGTCGGGCGCGGCCTGAACTTCCTTTGCCAGCGCGATCAGCCGGTTGGTTTCGCCGCTCATCGCGGATACAACGACAATAACCTGATGCCCTTCCGCGTGGAAACGGGCGACTCTTTGCGCCACATTTTTGATGCGCTCCGGGCTGCCCATTGACGTGCCGCCGTATTTTTGAACGATCAATGCCATATATTGTCTGCCTGCCGGAAAAAAACCTCGTGATTCTATCGTATGAATGGCGAGGAAGGGGTTTTTTATAGTGTTTTCCGCAATTATATTGCTTTCTGTAAATAACAAGACTATCAGGCATATCACTCTTTCGCACAGATGCCAACCTAATCGTCATTCCCGCGAAGGCGGGAATTCAGTTCGGCGTGGCAGCAACGACAGGTTGCCAAGACAGGAGCGGCATTTCAATAATGGAACGCCAGAGGAACGGAAATGTTTGTCTGGATTCCCGCCTTCGCGGGAATGACTAGTGATTGGGCATCGGAGCAAAGCGCCCCCTTGATAGTCGCGTTATTTGCGAAAATTAGCTATAAAGCTACTATCGCGTGATTGCAGGGGAGGCAAAATACCCGCATCCCCTCTCCCACAAGCGGGAAAGGGGCATCCGCCTTGTCCCGCTTGTGGGAGAGGGGTTAAAAATTTTTAACCCCTACAGCGGCGCTGTTATAGTAGCTCTCATAGATAAAGGGACATCGAATGTTTATAGAGCTTCTTTGCGTTTCATACTGGTCATGGCGCGGCGAAAAAAATCTTCTTGCCATATTTGGCGTATGGCGCGGTAGTCGGCGACAAGCGTGGCTAATCCGTCGGGATTTTCAAATTTTTGCGCGTTGGCGGGCAGCGCGTCCCTGTGTTTTTCGATGAACAGACGGCCGTAATGCGAATGTTCTTTGCCGTAATCGCCCGTCGAGGCGTGAATGATAGGAATATCAGAGCACACTCCGAGCTTCCTGCCCGCTTTCCAGGCGGAGAAACTGAAATCGAGATCGTAGAGATGAAAGCCGTCGAAGGTTGTTTCGTCAAACCCTGTTTCTTCCGCTACTTCCCTGCGCGCCATGATGCACAAGCCGTCAATACCCTGGATGTTATCCGCCACCGGCCAAGGCTCGACGCTCCATACGGAGAGCTGGAAATCACTCCCGTAAGGGTTTGCGACCGCGCCGTATGACAAGGCAAGTCCGGCATTCCACCATTTTTCCGCGATGACGCGGCGCGTGCCGGCGAAGCCCAGAATGTCGAAATCCTGCAGGCGGCTACTGATTTTCAGGCCGAAATCAGGGTCGAGGATCAGGATGTCGTCATGGGAGAAAATCGCTATGTCCCCCCGCGCGCGCCGCAAGGCTCGGTTGTAGCCTTCGGCAAGCGATTTGGCGTCATGGACGCCGATGATCTCATGCGGAAAATCGGCGAGAAGATCCTCGAAACATGCGCTGACATGAGCGAATCTCAAGGCATTTACGCTGCAAATGATGACGGAGAACGATGGCTTGTCTGACGTGTTCATGAAAATTCCTCCTTGCCGCTGCGGGCGGCGGATAATGCGGCGCGGCGAAATATGTCTTCTGTCCAGAGGCTGATCAGGGTTTTGTGGTCATTGACGTAACACTGGGCAGCAATCCACTGTATCTGTTCAAAGGGAAACATTGCGCGTTTATGCCTGTATTTCCTTACAAAATGTTCGGCATATTTTTTATAGCTGGCGGACTTTGCGCCTTGACCTGCGGAAAGGTGGATGTGGGGAATATCGCAGCAGACCCCGATTTTGTAACCGGCAAGATAGGCTTTGAAGCTGAAATCGCTGTCATAGAGGTGCCAGCCGTCGAAGGTATCTGAATCAAATCCGATGGCTGTTGCCGTCTCGTGACGGGCAATAACGCACATGCCGTCCAGAGCTTCAATGCCGCCGGTGACAGGCCAGTCCAACATGCCGACAAAACCAAAACCAAGATGGTCTGGTTTATCGTGGCGCCACCATCCGAGCGCGGCGCTTGATGAGTTTAGCGCGCTGCTCCAGGCTGGACTAACCAGGCCGGACGCCCCGGCAAAGCCGAGAATATCCCAAGATTCCATCCGTTCGACGATTTTTTGCGCGAACTGTTTGTCGAGAACAGTCACATCGTCATGGGAAAAAATCACGATGTCGCCGCGCGCGCGGCCTAAACCCCGGTTGTAGCCTTCGGCGAGCGATTTGGCGTCGTGAATGCCGATAATTTCAAACGGGAATCCGCGAAGCAGGCGTTCGAAGCAGGTTCCGGCCTGGGCGAAATTCCACGGATTGACGCTGCAAATGACGACGGAGAAAGAGGTTTTGCCCGGCTGGTTCATGCGGATTCCTCAAAGCGACGGGCGACGGATAGCGTGGCGCGGCGAAAGACATCTTCCTTCCAGAGGTTTATCAGGGTTTTGTGATCGTTTGCGTAACAGTATACAAAACGCGCATCGGCGCGACTCAAAGGCTGAAGCCCGCGCTTATCCCCGTATTTCCTTAAAAAACGTTCAGCATATTTTTTATAGCTGTCGGAAAGAAAGGCGCTTTGCGCGTTCTGTAGGCTTGCGGTAGCGTGGATGTAGGGAATGTCGCAGCAGACCCCGATTTTATAGCCGGCAAGATGGGCAGCAAAGCTGAAATCGCAGTCGTATAGATGCCAGCCGTCGAAGGTATCGGAATCAAAGCCTATGGCGGCGGCGACTTCGTGGCGGGCGATCATGCAGAGTCCGTCCAGCGCCTCTATGCCGCCGGTGACAGGCCACTCCCGCGCCCCATAAACATTGAAAGAAAGATATTCGGCATTACGGCGCAACCAGTGGCAGACCGCGCCGTTGAGCGAGTCTGTCGCTCCAAACCAAGAGGGGCTGATCAGGCGTTGTGCCCCGGCAAAGCCGAGAATATCCCATGATTCCATCCGTTCGGCGATTTTTTGCGCGAACTGCTCGTCGAGAAAAGTCACATCGTCATGGGAAAAAATCACGATGTCGCCATGTGCGCGGCCTAAACCCCGGTTGTAGCCTTCGGCGAGTGATTTGGCGTCGTGAATGCCGATAATTTCATACGGGAATCCACGCAGCAGACGCTCGAAGCAGGTTCCGGCCTGGGCGAAATTCCACGGATTGACGCTGCAAATGACGACGGAGAAGGAATGCGTGTTCATGGCTGTTCATTAGAGCTGCTTTGGTTCAAATGGATACGTTTTGTAGCTATTCTTGCAATTAAAAACATATACTGTCTGCAAACCCCTGCCCGCCAAGGCGGGAACCCCCTTGCAAACCCCCAGCGCTTCGCGCCACACCCTTTGTAAAGGGGGCAAGGTGAGGGCTTGTCGGCGAAGCGTCCTATGGTTTGCGCCCCATTTCTGGCGGCGGAACGGCCGAGAGTCTGCGCCCCCTTTACAAAGGGGTCGCCTCGAAGGGGCGGAGTTAGTCAATTCTGTCATAACCGTATTTATGGGAACTGCACACATTATTATATGTAGGGTTCAATGGGCAGCATTTTTGGCAAAGGCCGTAATTATCCATCAGCATGTCCAGCCTGATTTTTTTCATTCCAGGGCTGTTGTATTCCTTCTCCCAGTCTATAACATCATCCTTTACAGCCGCATTCACACTAAAGCGCGGATTGATCCAACCGCAGCACTCAAATTTCTCATCTGGATATATGTCCAGTGAATTAAAAGGCGCAAAGCATGTATCTTTGCCATTTATTGCAATTTGCCTTATGGTCGATGTCCAGTCTTCGTCGAAAGTGAACTCTTTTTTCCCTTTGCTTCTCCTTATCCTCTGCCTTGCTTCGTATTCCGTTCTCATGGAGCGATCTCCGGCAAGCTCAAGAATTTCCGAATATTCCTTCCGCAAATTTTCTATCGGGATAGCTTCCACCATCGGCTGAATCATCTCCGCTTCCTTCAGCGGAATCCATAATCTGAAATATACAAATAACTTTCCTGCCAGTACACGTTCGAGTTTCATCAGTTCAAAAAGCGCCATGCGTGAAGTCGTCGGACAGCCGAAGTAGTTTCCGGCCATATTATTTTCCGTATAGTCGAAAAAGAACATTACATGACGCAATTTTTCAGTCAGCGCATATTTAACAAAATCACGAACATCATGCGCGGTGTCCCTGTTTATCACCATTGAAACATCAGGCGCAAAAACCTCAAGCCCGGATTCCCGCAAACGAGCCATATAATCCCGGATATTTTTGGTAAACTTTCGATATGCGGCTTTTCCTCCTTCCCAGCAGCCTTTGGAATACACTTCTTCATTGCTTGCGTTAACAGAAACATGCACACTCATCAGGCTTTCCATGGCAAGCCTTTGCCATTTTGCAGTAAAGGCAATCCCATTGGTCTCCAGGATCATGGTAACGCGAGGATAATTCTCGCTTATAAATCGGCAATAAGACATGCTTTCCGCAGTAATCAGCGGATCGCCTCCGGTGAGAAGCAATATCTTGATTTGTTCGTAAATCGGTTTTAGGTATTTGTACAATATCTCGTTTCTCACGCTCATTTTCTGCACGTCTTCAGGCCAAAATCTTGTACCGCAAAACCTGCATTTTGCATTGCAGCGATTTGTTATGCGAACTCGTAATAATCCGTCTTGCATCGTCGAATGCAGGCGCGCAAGAAAGCGCGACGCATGTTGACATTCCAGAAGGTCGCCGCGCTCGGCAAGAATTTGCAGCAAAGCATTCCTTATATTTTCCTGGGCATCTGAGGGCAGGTCACAGACGGTTTCAAGGAGCAAAACAGCTTCCTCGCTTTGTCCGGTCAGATGCAGGCTTTGCGCCAAAGCCGGGTAAGCCGCGAACAAGTCCGGTTGCAAGTTCAATGCCTCCCGCAGATATTCCGCCGCCTCGAAGGGCTTGCCTGCTTTCAGGAGAGTTTCGCCCAAGGCCGCGATGAAGTCAATTCGTTCAGGAGCAAGGCTTAACGCCTGCGTTATGAAATCATGCGCCTCTTGCAGCAACCCTTGACGCGCACAGGCAAAAGACATGTATGCGAAGGGTAGCGGGTTTTGCGGCTCATCCGCCATTGCCGCTTTGAGACATTCGACTGCGGTCTCGAAATCTTCATTTTGGAAAGCATTGATTCCGCAGGCAAGCATGTTTTCTGTCGTTTTCATCGTAAACCTAACTATGGTTTGAAACTCCGCCCTTCAGGGCGGCGCTAAGGTTGGAACCCCGGCCTGAAGGCGGTGGTTTCGACCGTAGCAAGGGAGGGGATGCAAATCCTTTCCTTGTTCGTTTTGAGCGACAGGCATGAATGCCTGTTGCCAATTTCTTGCGGGCTATCATTTTCAGTCGGCAGGTTCCGAATTCGTCATGGCATCCGCAAATCCCAGCGCAAACGCTTTTGCGTCGGTAAGCCCCAGAGCTTTCATACGCTCGCGCAGGGCAGGGTCCGGGATTATAGTCCGACCGGACGGGGCTAGCCGCATGGCAAGCTCCGCATAATGTCGCGTGTCGGCTGCGATCCATTCTTCCCGGCCTAGCGCCCTCAATAGCGCGGCGGGGCGTTGCGCCCACGGCAGGACGGATGCCGGAGCAAGGCAGGGTCTGCCCATCCACAGGCAAGCAGGCAGGGCAAGGCCGCCGGGGTTAGTCTGCGGCAGTAGACCAAGATCAATGGACTGCCAGGCAAGGCAAAGTTCTTCCGTTGTCCGGGCGCTGATGAAGACGAGCCGCGCCGGATCAACGCCTTCGCAGGAGAATTGTCCGCTGATAAATGCTTTTGCCGCCTTGCCCAATTCTTCAAGGTTGATGACGAGAGTCGCATCCTTATGCAAGCGCAATGTTTCGGCGAACAACTGCCAGCCGTTCCTGGCAATTTCTCTGGCGGGGATCAGACAACCGAGAACAGGGCAACCGGGAGGCGGATTGCCCATCTTGCGCGCCCTGTCGTTGGTTAATGGCAATTCCGGCAGATTGAACACTTCCCCCATTTCTGGAAGAGTTACGGCGGGCAGCATGTTTTCTATGGACAGATCGCTACCCGCCAAAGTCCGCACATCGGGCGCGATAGGCGGCATGGGCGCATCACCCCACATGAGCTTATGCGGCACCGGCGCAGACAGAAAAGCCGCCAGACGCTCTGTTGGGGAACATACTTCCATGTTGATCAGAATGTCGGGGGCAGCGGCAAGAATTTTTTCAACCGCGCTCTTGTCGTCAATCTTGTTGATGTTCAAAACAGAATCGGCAAGCATGGCGCAGGTCTGAATCTTGTCGTCCTTTGGTATATGCGTGTAGCAGGAAACAAGGATGGTGAAGAATCGATCCGTCGGCAGATTGAGCATGAGCGCATAAAGCTGTTCGGCTTGGTGGCGCGAGGTGAAGTCGCCTGCCATGAACGCGATTCTGATCAAACCGGATTGTGTGCCGCTATGGCTGGTGATGCTGTCATGGCTCCGAGATGAGATGTCGTCTTCCAACCTGCTTTGAATGCGGGCAAGAGTTTCAATGAATGTCTTGCCATTTTCATCAAAACGCGCAAGATGCCGCGCCGCCAGTAATTCATCAGGCAACCCTTCCGAAAAGCGCAGGGTATATTTTGTAAATTCGGACAAGTCGCCGCATTCGGCAAGGATTTGCAGCAAGGTGGTTCTGATATTCGCCTGGGCAACTGATGGCAGGTCGGAGACGACTTTGAGGATTGATGCGGCTTCCTCGCCTTGTCCGGTCAGATGCAGACTTTGCGCGAGAGCCGGATAAGCCGCGAACAAGTCCGGTTGCAAATGCACGGCTTCCTGCAGGTATTTTGCAGACTCATAAGGCTTGCCTGCCTTCAGGAGAGTTTCGCCAAGGGCAGCAATGAGATCAACGCGCTCCGGGGCAAGGCTTAACGCCTGCGTTATGAAGTCATGCGCCCCTTGCAGCAAACCTTGACGCGCGCTTACGAAGGCAAGATATGCGCGGGGCAGCGGGTTATCAGGCTCCTCGACCATTGCCGCTGAAAGAGATTCGACTGCGGCCTCAAAATCTTCGTTTTGGAGAGCCTCAATGCCTTTCTCAAGGGAAGATTCCGGCATTTGGGGGGGAGCGGATGGTTTATGTTGCGCGAAAATCTGCCTCTCTTTTTTAACGGCAGCAAAATCGGTGCGATCAAAGTTATGGACGGCGCGGATTTTCTCGGCTCTTTCATGCGAGGACAGCAATTTGTGCAGTAATTGCAGCCCGAACAGACGGTGATGTAGAGAAGCGTTTGCTTCTATTGCCGTCATGGCCAACGCGAACTCAATGTCGGCATCGGGCTGCGGGTAGTATTTTTCCATGAATGGAAATATCTTGAAGAATTCTTCAATGTCTGCAATGCTACAGTAACTGTTCAAAACCATGTAACTCTCAAAAACTGTACTGTTGAGAGTTTGCTGGGTTAAGGAACTCGTATTGCTGTTATCGGATTTCCATCTGAAATTTACGAGACACTCGGGCAGCACATGTATTTCATACTTGAAACACAAACGAACCCACATGTCAAAATCGGGTAATTGCCACAGCGCCGGATTGTACAGCCCGCAGTCGGTGTAACATTGCTTGCGTATCAAGACGCTTGGGTGGCACAAGGCGTTGCCTGAAAAAAAGAACAGCCTCAACCATTCATGCCGCGTTTTGTTCTCTTGCCTGAAAGCCTTGTGTGGATAATATGATCCGGTATGAGCATCATTGTTGATATTTCCGTACTCATCAATAATATTGACCCACGAAAAAACCGCGCCGACTTCCGGGTTGTTATCCAGAACAGCAACCTGCTTCTCAAGTTTGTCCACTGCCCATACGTCGTCAGAATGATGAACGGCTATGTATTCGCCCTGGGCAATTTCGGAGACGGCCTTGTTGACGCTATTGCCCACATAACGCTTGAACTCGTTTCTGAAAGCCCTGATTCTGCTGTCGTTGTATTGTTTGATGATTGACCAGGAATTATCCGTGGAATCATCGTCCCAGATGATAAGCTCGAAATCCCGGTACGTTTGCGAAAGCGCGCTCTCTATGGCGTCGCGCAGGAATTTCTCGTGATTGTATGAAGTCAGGATAACGGAGATTTTGGGCATCTTCTTGCCTCGCGGAGAATTATTTGCAGTAGATGGTATCATAAGTGGAAATGTCTTTGGCTCTGCGGATGCTTTGCCGACCATGTACAGAATGCTGGATGACTTTAAGCCAAGCTGCCGGAAAATGTCTTCTCCGAAATCATCCTTTGTCATTTGTTGCAACAAAAAACCGCCTTCCTTGATTCTGGTCACATAGTCGTCGTGGCTGTATAGGCGCACATGGTCATTCTGACCGAAAAGCCGCCAGCGAAGAGCCGGATCGGTAATTGTCGGGTCTTCGATTGTTGTTTTGATACTGAGGCAGATTGGCGTCATGAGAATGCCAAGTCCGCCGGGCCGAGTGACGCGGTACAGTTCCCTGATGGCTCGTCTGTCGTCCGGCACATGCTCCAGAACGTGCGAACAGATAAAGAAATCAAAGCTGTTGTCGGCAAAAGGCAGTGATTGCAAATCGGTATGAAAATCCACGCCCTGCATGGACATGTCGGTCGTTCGGTAGGACGCAAAATATCGTTCACGGCGAATATGTTTTGAGAGCGCAGGTTCCGACGCGAAATGGATCATATGACCACAGAGTTCTCTCTTCATTTCGCGGAGAAAAAGCGCGTAAAACCGCTCCCGGTCGGAAGCGCCGCAAGTGGGGCAGGCATATGTGAACAGCGGCGTCATTTCACCGGAGCCAAAATGCTTGTGTCCGTATTGTCTCGACAGCTTGGAATACATGTTCGGCAAAGGCTGCCAGCGGATATTCACGGCATCGCAGACAGCGCAGTAAGTCTCAAGGTTCATTGTTGACCCAATTCAGTGCTTGAAGCGGTTTGTATTGTATACAGACTCAATGAATGCTGCAATTTTCCATATGCTTTAGATCGGTTTTGGATGGATACATTCAGGATTCCAGCGTATGCGCCTACCCTTTGGAGTGCTTTTGGTTTATAGTGTTTTCCGTTAATAAAGCGACGGTCAGACGCAGTCATTCTTTCGCACATACCATAACCTACTCGAAATGAACGCGAAGGCGGGAATCCAGTACGGCGCTGAAAGCAACGACATGTTTCCAGAACATGACAGGAGCGGCATTTCCATACGGAAAAGCCAGAGGAGCGGAAAGGCTTGTCTGGATTCCCGCTCCTCGCCTTCGCAGGGACAGGCATGCGGGAATGACGAATAATTTGGCGTGGGAGCAACGTTTTTCCTCTCTGTTTGCTTTGCGATAAAGTACAATTATTTACATGTGTTACCTTAATTACTGAAAGCATTATACGCCCTCTCCCCCAGACCCTCTCCAGTTTGCCCAGACGTCATTCCCGCGAAGGCGGGAATCCAGTACGGCGCATAGCGCCGGGGAGGGTATGCAAAACGTATTTACTTTGACCGGAACCATTCTAACATGACGCGCAGTAAGCCCCAAGCGGTCGGGGGCACAATGCCAGGATTGAATTCCGCTCCCCAATCCTGTATCATGATTTTGTTTTGAGACCACTCCAGCCACTCTGGCTTGAGCGCCCTCAAGCCAGAGTGGCTTGACGTCCATTTCCACGCCTGAACTGGACAAGCTGTTTTTTAAGCGGAAATTGAAGGAGAAATCATGAGCGCGCTGAATTTTCTGTTGATAATGCCGAGATTTGTGACAAGGGTCGGCGATGGCTACAGTTTCCAACTAGGAATTGCATATGTTTCAGCGGCAATGAAACAGGCGGGGTTTAATGTATTTACTTTGAATCTAAATCACATTGAAGGTGAAACAGATGCAATAATCAGCAATGAAATAACAAAAAATAAAATTGACTTAGTGATGACAGGCGGCTTGTCTGTCCATTATAACATCCTGAAAAGCATTGTTGATTGTGTTCATGATAATTTCCCGCGAATAAAAATAATTATTGGCGGCGGGATAATTACCGCTGACCCGGAAGTGGCAATGACCGCCTTGGAACATGCGGACATTGGCGTTATCGGCGAAGGGGAAGTGACTGCTGTTGAGCTGTGTAATACTTTACAAGAAAACATCGGGGAAAGTGGGGTAATTATATCACAATTATCAGAAATTGCGGGAATTATTTATAAAAATGACAGAAACTGGACGCGAACAAAAGCACGTAAAGAAATAGATGATTTGGATTCTTTGCCGTTTCCTGATTGGGATGGTTTTGAATTAAGTCGGTATTTAGAACTGCCTCCAAGGGTTGAGAGGGAAATAACAAAAGAACGCTCCTTCCTTAGTATAGGCGCACGTTCCTGCCCGTATCAATGCACATTTTGCTTTCATACAACAGGCAAAAGGTACAGGAAACGTTCTATGGACAATGTAGCAAAAGAAATTGAAATGCTGGTCAAATACAATGTAACATGCATTATAATGCTTGAAGAATTGTTTGGAAAACATAAAGACAGGGTGCAAATTATGGGAAATATCGCAAAAAAACACGGCATAGCTTGGTCTGCTTGCTTTAGAGTTGATGATATTGATGAAAACATGGTGGAAATATTAAAACATGGAAATTGCATATCCATAGGCTTGGGTTTAGAGAGCGCAGACAACAGAATACTAAAAAGCATGCGCAAAAACATAACAATGGAGCAGACAGAAAAAGCTTTGAAATTGCTATACGATGCCGGCGTGGTGTTCAGCGGAAATTTTATCTTTGGCGATATAGAAGAAACATTTGAAACCGCAAATATTACTTTGGATTGGTGGGAAAAACATAAACATTACA
Organism: Betaproteobacteria bacterium; assembly: GCA_009777245.1. Taxonomy (GTDB): domain Bacteria; phylum Pseudomonadota; class Gammaproteobacteria; order Burkholderiales; family Rhodocyclaceae; genus Azovibrio. Next base: position 31,466 of record WRMF01000001.1, on the reverse strand, counting down.
ACATATTAATTAATTTCATTAACACATATCCAGGCACATATATTTACAAGTATGCCTTGCAAAACGGAATTATTAAAGACCCGGTTCGGTTTTTGCAGGATGGCTGTCCGCAAGTAAATATTTCAAAACTTTCAGAAGATGAACTGTCGCTTGTTGCAAGAAAAATGCTCCTTTTATCCGCCGAGGCTGGCTTGACATTAGAACAGATGGAACATATTGCGTTAGATAATAAAGATAGAATTTCCTTTGGCGCGACATGTATTAAATGCGGCAAAAAGCAAATATTCAAAGATGTGATATTATTTGTTGGAAGCACTTTTGTTCATTGTGCTGATTGCAAACAACAATATATAATTCACTTGCCTGAAGAATTAGCGCAAATACTTTTTGTTAATTTACAGAATCACATCAATGAAAATGGCAAAACCGGGCTGTGGGGAATTACTGGGTACACATTGCCCCTATTTGAAAATAACGATATTTTCAAGGATGAAAAGATAATTTTTATGGATAATGCCGCAGCAAAGCAAATGATAAAAATTCACGGAAAAACAGTACATTCTCCGGACGAATTACTAGCGGGCGAAATTGATACGGTGATATTCTTTTATCCAAGGTCTTACTCAATTGTCGCAGAAGAAATCAAACGTAAATATCCGAAAGTCAAGCGATTTATCAATGTTTATGATTTGCTGGCAGGGCAAAAATCGTAGCATGAGGACTGTATACAGAACTCTTGTGCTGGAGCGACTGGATATAATGCTTTTCGCAAATAAAACGACTATCAGGCGCAGTTATTTTTTCGCACAGACTATAATCCACCAGTCATTCCCGCTTCTCGTCATACTGAACATTAGTCACAAATTCTGATGCAGCGCTGGATTCCCGCTCCCGCCTTCGCGGGGACAGGCATGCCTCCAAGCGCCGCTATGCCTGTATCGGCGAGATTCCCGCTCCCCGCCTTCGCGGGGACAGGCATGCGGGAATGACGAGTAACAAATTTTGCATCATCCATCATTTCAATTTACCTGGACATTTTTATCTCCCTTATGCCAGACAGATTGCATCATAGCGATCCAGCAGCACATTTTTCATTGTTTCCATATTCGGAAATGCCATAAACAAAAAACCAAGCGGCTCGGACATATGGTTTTGCACCGGATTTTCCGGCTTCCATAGAAAATGCGTGTCATGAACAAACCTGTTTATGTCTTCTGGAACAATTATTTCTTTCACATAACCATTCTGTTTTGCCATGATAGTCTTGTAAGCGCAGAAATTTGTCTGTCTGGAATTTTTTGGAAAACCGGATAAGTCCAGACCGCAATAAACAGCCATTTGCCAATAATCCCAGTTTATTCCAGTATGCTTTTCCGCAGGCGTTCCGTACATGTTGCCAATCGTTCTACGCATACATTCCATAATATACGGTTTATTATCTTGCATTCTATACTGTAAATGAAAAATCCCGTCTTTTAAGTTGAGGATCGCCGCCATCTTTTCTATTTGTCCAATTAAAAAGTCTTTTACTTCATCAAAATTATCCGCAGGAAAAGTATCTATTTCAACTCGGTAAGGATTTACGAATGAATATTCATTGTTGGAACAGACCGCTACAACTTTTTTATTTATCAAAAATGTGCAAAAACCGTGCTGAGAGCCATCTATAAAAGGCTCAATCACAATTTTTTTAATACGGGATTTTCCCAAGGCATTCCTGATGGCTATAACTGCCTGTTCTTTACTGTCGGCTCGTGAAATCCCATTGCCCGCGCTTAAGTCCGAAGGCTTGACAATAACAGGGTATTGCACAGCCTCAATATAATTCAAGGCCGAATTTTCATCAGCAAAACATTCTGCGTAAGGCGTAAAAATGTCATGCTCTTTGGCGAATTTTTTAAACATGTCCTTACGATGCAAAATGAGAGTATTCTCGTAAGAATCATGCCCGGATAAACCTAATTTTTCAGCAACAAAGGAGGCTGTAATTACTCCAAAATCATTGCAGCACGCGCATATATGGTCTATATTTTGAGTTTCCGCAAACTTTAGAACTTCCTCTTTTTCAGAATAATCAATCTGGAAATATTCATCCACAAACTGTTCGCCAACCAGGCCGCTTTTGCCTCCTGTGGCAACCACATGAAATCCCATCTGCTTTAGCGCTTTTATTGCGCGTAAGTCATTATGGCTGGTTGCGAGCATAAGCGCATGTTTGCTCATAACTCTACTTTGCCTCCAATTTCAGCGGACATATAAGCCGCATAAATTATTTTTGCTGTATCCCTTGCCAGACCAAAACCTGATTTCGGCTCCCTGTCATAAAGAATGGCGTCCATGAAATCCCGCATTTCATCTGTATATCCCCGGATTATTTCATCTTCCAGAAACGGATTATTCCAGCCTGTCTTTGCAGGTAGCATTTCCGAAATATATACATCCCCAAGGTTATCTTCGTCCAGAAAATATGTTTCCATTAAATTGGACATTGTGATATTGCATCTGATCGCAGCATCGTTACAGTATAGTTCCACATAATTCTTGCTGCCGCCGAGCAAAGTATCTGTTGCAATGACAACAGCCCTGGAATTATCATTAAACTCAAGGATAACCGTTCCGCAGTCCTCCACATCCACAGGATTCGCCGCTATATGCCGGTGCTCATATTCAGACAAGGAAGGTGTAATTTGAGCCATATCGGCCAAAACAGATCGGACTTTTATTTCCACACCTCTGGCCAGGGCTTCCTGTTGTTTGAGATAAAGAATCGCAGAAAGAGGATGAGACCCGGTTCGTATAAAAGTGCCGCCGCCTGTTTTGGCCCATTCGCCGGCAACCGGCGAACTGGAACCCTTTAAGCTTTCCTCGCCTTTTGCATACAGTATCCTGCTTCTCTTCTTCCTTAGTATTTCTGCTGATTTTACTATCGCCGGAGCATAAACAAAATTCTCGGCATACATGAATTTCTTGCCGGAATTGTTTATTGTAGCTTGCAAATTTTCCAAATCAAACAAAAGCCGGGCATACATTTCCTTTTTTGACAAACTTGCATCAAAGCAGCCGGTAAGAGGTTTTTCACAAATTACATGCTTTTTCGCCTGCATTGCCATTTTTATCATTTCCGCATGCAAATATGGCGGAGTGCAAATATCAATAACATCTATCTGGGGATCATTCAGCAAGTCATTGAAATCAAAAGAAATATTTTCAAACCCGAAACGCTTTCGCGCGGATTCCAGTTGCTCTTTTCTGCGAGCCATAACAACCTTGAGTCTTATGGGAACGCCGGTAAACCTCTTGAGCGCATTTACATGCAACTCCATTGCTCGTCCGGCTCCGGCCATGCCAATGCAAATTTCATCCTTGCGACGCATGTCAAGACTCTTCTAAGCCGCTTGCGTGGAACGCAAAAGGCGGCGCAAACCCCCGGCGGCTTCGCCGCCAAGCCCCTTTCTGGCGCGGGGGGGGATTTTCCATTACGGGAATCACTTAATCGAGCCGATTAGGTTGATGATTGCCACTGTCAGGCGACAGCGCTCCAAGCTCCACAAAACAACTGTCTCGCTCACCTCGCCGTAAATGGCGAGGCTTCTTCGAGACGCGTGGTCAAATTCTATTGCGCGAGGCATAATGGTTTCTCCAGTGTTTTTTGGAAGCTATCCGATGCTGCGAAACCGGCCTCGCAGCATTCTGGACGGGCTTGGGCAGCCCGAAAACATCTGCGGCTAAGCTGCCTACTCCTGAATGAGATCGCAAATTGTATCAACTTCTTCCGGTTTCAGGGAAGGGTAGATGGGCAAACAGAGTATCCGGTCTGATACGGCGCGGGCATGTCGTAAATTCCCGACAGCCGCGCTGGCATGGGCGCGGTACATCGGAAAATCCGAAATCAGGGGATAGAAATAGCGGCGGGGATGGATGTTCTTCTCCTTCATGCGGGCATAGAGTTCATCACGCGAGACCGGATGCTCCGGTTTGACATAGATGGGGCAGTAGGAATAATTCCATGCCGTATCAGCTGGTATCGCCGCCATTTCGATACTGTCCGCTTCCTTCAGGCGTTCCGCATAATGACGAAAAACTTCCGCGCGCAAGCGTAGCGCCTCGTCAATGTGTTTCAATTGCAAAAGCCCCAGGGCGGCGGAAAATTCATTCATCTTGCCGTTGATTCCCGGTGCGACGACGGTAGTCTCGCCCGCAAATCCAAAATTCTTCAGGTAGTCAATCCGCTGCTTGATCTTCGCGTCCGGGCAGATGATGGCTCCGCCTTCAAAGGTATTGAAAACCTTGGTGGCATGAAAGGAAAGAACGGACAAGTCGCCATTGACAAGAATGCTTTGCCCGTTTTGCGTGACGCCGAATGCATGCGCGGCGTCATAGATGACTTTCAGGCCGTAAGTGTCCGCAATTTCTCCGATACGCTGGAAGTCGCACGGAATGCCGTAACAGTGCACCGGCAAAATGGCCGTCGTTTTTGGGGTGATGGCTTCTTCTATCTTGTCCGGGTTGATGTTCCGGCTTAGGGGGTCAATGTCGACAAATACAGGTTGCAAGCCGTTCCACAACAGGGAATGCGCGGTAGCGGCGAAGGAATAAGGCGTGGTGATGACTTCTCCGGTAACTCGCAACGCCTGCAAGGCGGTAATCAACGCCAGAGTTCCGTTGGCGAAAAGGGAGAGGTGCGTAACGCCCAGATACTCCGCAAGCTCCTTTTCAAACTGTTCATGAAAAGGGCCGCCGTTGGTCAGGCGGCGACTATGCCAGATTTTTTGCAGGCTCGGCAGAAAATCCTCCAGCGGAGGCAGGAAGGGTTCCGTCACATGGATATCGTTCATTGCATCTCTTTCTGCATGTTTTTCTCCCCTATCCCGTTTGCGGGACAGGGCAACGGCTCAGGTTGAAATTTATGCGTCCTGAATTCAAAACGCATTGCCCCTCTCCCACAAGTGGGAGAGGGGAGTTGTCCCCTCGCTCGCGGGAGAGGGTGGCGCATAGCGCCGCTAGAGGGTATGCAAAACGTATTCACTTGAACCGAAACCGCTCTGAAGCAAAACCGGCTCATGTTTCCTCCGTCGGCAAGTCGCCGCATTCTATCAGTATTTGTCGCAAGGTTGTCTGAATAGCCACTTGGGAATCGGACGGCGCGGCGGCAACGGATTTGAGGATTGATGCCGCTTCTTCGCTTTGTCCTGTCAGGCGCAAACTTTTCGCCAACGCCGGATAAGCCGCGAACAAGTCTGGCTGCATGGCGACTGCCTCTCGCAAGTAGTCCGCAGCTTCGGAAGGGTTATCTTCTTTCAGAAAAACCTCGCCCAGAGCCGCGACGAGATCGGCTCGCTCCGGGGCAAGCCGAATTGTTTGCGCGATAAAATCCCGCGCCCCTTGCAGAAGTCCCTGCCGCGCGCAAACAAAAGCCAGGTACGCGTAGGGCAACGGGTTTTCCGGCTCATCCGCCATCGCCGTGGAAAGACATTCGATTGCGACCGCAAGATTCGCCGTGTCGAAAGCCTCAATGCCTTTCTCAAGCGGAGATAATCTGGAAGAAGATTGTAACGGCGCAAAAATTCGCTCCCGTTTCGTGATGTTCATGAAATCCATATGATCAAAATGATGAACCGCATGGATTTTTCCGGCTCTTTCAGGCGAGGACAGCAATTTGTACAGTAATTGCAGCCCGAAAAGATGATGTCTTGCGGACAAATTTGCTTCTATCGCCGTCATGGCCAACGCGAACTCAATGTCCGCATCGGGGGTGGGAGGGAAGTATTTTGCCGAGGATGGAAATATCTGCAAGAATTCTTCAATATTCGCAATACGGCGGTAGTTGTGCAATACCATGTAGCGCTCAAAACTTGCCTGATGTGCGCTGGATTCGGAAAAGGCGCAGGTATTGCTGGACAGCCATCTGTATTTTACAAGACACTCGGGCAGAATATGTATTTCATGCCTGAAACACAGGCGAACCCACATGTCAAAATCCGGCAATATCCACATCAAAGGACTGTACAGGCCGCAGTCAACATAACATTGCCTGCGTATCAGGACGCTTGGATGGCACAGGGTATTTTCCGCAAAAAAGAAATATCTCAGCCATTCATGCCGCGTTTGATTACCTTTCCTGAACATCTCGCCAAGTTTGCAAAAACGAAAATCATTGTTGATATTCCCGTTCTCGTCAATTATATCCGCCCATGAAAAAACGGCTCCGACTTCAGGATGCCGGTCGAGAAAATCCACCTGTTTTTCAAGTTTATCGGCCTTCCATACATCGTCCGAATGATGGATGGCGATATATTCGCCCTGGGCAATTTCGGAAATGGCCTTGTTGACGCCATAAACCCCATAGCGATTGACATCATTCCTGAAAGCCCTGATTCTGCTGTCGTTGTATTGTTTGATGATTGACCAGGAATTGTCAGTGGAAGCGTCGTCCCAGATGATAAGCTCAAAATCCCGATGCGTTTGCGAAAGCGCGCTCTCTATGGCTTCACGCAAAAACTTCTCGTGATTGTACGATGTCAGAATGACGGAAACCTTGGGCGAGTTCATTTTTTGCCTCATTGGTAAGCAGGTGTCATTTCACCTCAAATTGAAGGAGTTTTCGCGCTCTGGGCTTGATGGCCTTGCAGGGAATGCCTATGCAGATTGACCAGGGCGGCATTTTTTTTGTCACCAGGCTCATCGCGCCGATCGCCGCGCCTTCTCCGATACTTGCGCCCGGCAGAATGACGCATCCTGCGCCAATTACGACATAACGCCCTATCAATATACGTTCGCCATAGGGAGCGCGATATTGTTCGGGACACATCGGATTGCTCATGGCATTGCCGGAGTAGTCGTCGCTTTCAGCGTAAATTGAACAACGTGAAGAAATCCCGGAAAAGTCTTCCATTTCAATACCGTAACAACCGGCGATCAGCGTGTTATGCGTTGAAATATGAATATAGTCGCCGAGTTTGATTTTGCCGCTAAGAACGCAGAAATCGTCAATTCTGACGTTACTGCCGAATTCCATTTCTTCCGGACTGTATAAAGAGGCTTTTTTGCTGATGAGCACATTTTGCCCGTAGGACTTCAAACCCAAGGCAGCCAGTTCGTCAGGGCTGTAAAATGAATTCATCGTTTTCTCCGCAACGCGCATGGGTTGATGACCAGGCGGATTGTATCAGCTTCTTCCGGCTTGAGTTACCCCGGCCTTACTGTCGTGGATTCCTCGATACAAGTCAGAGCGGTTTCGACTTGAGTGAGTACGTTTTACGCACCCTCTCCCAGCCTTTGGCTACGTCGCGAGTGGCATCAAAGCGAGTGGCCACACTCTCCCGCAAGCGGCGTAGGGGTTTGCAGGCAGTACTTGATTTTTAATTACGGGAACTTATAAAGTTAATCGCTTTTCCGCAAGGCATCCTGAATAGCCGCCTGTGAATCAGGCGGCAGGTCGGATACGGCTTTGAGGATTGAGGACGCTTCCTCGCTTTGTCCGGTCAGGCGCAAACTCTCCGCCAACGCCGGATAGGCCGCGAACAAGTCCGGCTGCATGGCGACTGCCTCTCGCAAATAGTACACCGCCTCGGAAGGGTTGCCTTCTGCCAGTAACAATTCTCCCAGAGCCGCGACGAGATCGGCGCGCTTAGGAGCCAGCCGGGCAGTTTGCGCGATAAAATCCCGCGCCTCTTGCAGAAGCCCTTGGCGCGCGCAGACAAAAGCCAGATAAGCATAAGGCAAAGGGTTTTCCGGCTCGTCCGCCATTGCCGCAGAGAGACATTCGATTGCGGTCTCAAAATTTGCCTTGCCGAAAGCCTTAATGCCATCCTCCAGCGGAGTAGGCAACGCTCCCGTCGGGAGAGCCATCCGGCAACGAGTCTGCCAGCGTTCCGGTATAACCGCTGCCAGCATACTCAATGTCGTGGACAGAACTTCTTCAGGAAGAATGCGCCTGAAGCAGTAGTCAAGCCTGTGGCGGCATAAAAACTCGGTCGCCTCGGGCGCGAGGGTTTTTGTGCATCCCCTGCATTCGACATCCGCCCATAGGGCGCGGCTTGCCGTCGCAAACGGCATACGGGCGACCGGATCGACCGTGCTGAACATCCCCAGACACGGAACGCCGACAGCGGCGGCAATGTGCATAACACCGGAATCCGGCGCGACCAGAAGATCACACAGGGAAATAACCGCAGCAGTCTGCATCAGATTCAACCGGCGAACGAGGCAGAGAACGCGGCGATCGGAAATGCCGATGTCGGCGGCGGAAAAGTCAAGATCAGTCCCCAATACGACAATGCCGGTGTTCTGCGGCAAATCGGCGATGAATCGCTGCCAGTATTCCCTGGGCCAGGTGCGAGCAGGGGCGTTGGCAGGCATGTGCACGGCAACAAGGCGTTCAACCCTCAAGTATCGGAAGTTGCTGAATATATGAGCGGCAACAGGGCGGAAATCGCTGTTTGCGGGGTGCAGGGCGGGTTGGGTTGAGGTAAGGGAAATGCCGCTGGATTCGGCATAGGCATGAAGGATATGCAGTTCGCGGCGAGATTCATATGTCCAATCCAGATCAATCAGCACATCATCCGGCAAAGGCTCGTATTGCATATTGAATACCAGGTCGGCATCGGGATTATGCAGAAAGACTTCTGTCTTTTTCGTGACGACAATGAGATTATGGCGCGGGTACCGCCGCCGCAATTCACGCAGGATGGGCGTTGTCCAGATCACGTCGCCCAGCGCACGGGTTCGCTGCATGACAATATTGGGGCGCTTACTTTTACGCGGACGACGCAGGATGAAAATGAATATTTCAGCGCGATCATCGCCGACAAGACCATGATCGGCAATGCCATACGCCTCGAACGTGGTTTCTCCGAACGATTTATATTTCTGGCTGAAAACGGTAATGTCCTCAAAATACTGTTCGAGAAAATTCATCAGCCGTTTATAGTTCCAGTTTGAAAGATGGTAAGGATTGATATGAGAGCCGTGACCGGTCTCATCGGGCAAGGATATGAACAACCGACCGTCGGGCGACATTCTGTCAATCAATAGCTCAATGAAGCGGTAAGGGTTGGGCACATGCTCCATCGTTTCAAAAGAAATAACATTCTCAAACGACAAGGGCGCGAATTGTGCAAGGTCAATCGCGTGAAAATTGAGTTTGTCATTCCACGTTCCGGCTTTTGCGTAGGCGACCGCAATTTCGGATAAGTCCACGCCGTGGTATTCCTCTACGTTGTCAAGACTTGACAGCATCACCGCGCCGTAACCCGCGCCGCTGGCGCATTCCAGCGTCCTGCCGGGAATGATGAAATCGAATAAAAAACGGTAGCGTTTGATATGGGAGATGGCAGCTGAATAAACATTTACACCGGGAACCATGCGCTCCGCCGTCAATGCCGAAGCTGGCATGATCGGCTGTGGATGCAACTGCCAGGTCAGATCGTCCTTGTCGGACTGCGACATGTATTCAATGATTCTGTCGGAGATAAAGGCAAGATTGTCGCGCTCCCAGTTTTGCAGGCAGGAAGGAAAGTAAATCCCGTTCTCTTTGATCAATATCCCTAATATGGTCATGACATGCTTATCGTCAATTGAACGGAGAACGAGATCGGCTGCCGGAGTTTTTTCCGCAGTATCCGGCAGAGACACCCGTTCAAAGTGAAGGTAATCAATGCCGTGTCGCCACATGCGCTGAAATTCATCCGCCGCCTGCTGCGTGTAAATCTGGAGCGTCTCAATCAGCGGATGAGCGCCAAAATTGATATGCGTTTCGTTCATGCTCCCTCCGGTGGCAAGTCGCATTCCGCCATGATTTGCCGCAAGGCGGCCTGAATAGTCGCCTGGGAATCGGACGGGATGGCGGCGGCGATTTTGAGGATTGAAATAGCTTCCTCGCTCTGTCCGGTCAAGCGCAGACTTTGCGCCAATGCCGGATAAGCCGCGAACAAGTCCGGTTGTATGCTGACGGCCTCTCGCAAATGATACGCCGCCTCGGAATGGTTGCCTTCTCCCAGTAACAATTCTCCCAGAGCCGCGACGAGATCGGCGCGCTCCGGAGCCAGCCGGATGGTTTGCGCGATAAAATCCCGTGCCTCCTGAATCAGCCCCTGGCGCGCGCAGACAAAAGCCAGGTAAGCACAGGGCAACGGGTTTTGCGGCTCATCCGCCATTGCCGTTGAGAGGCATTCGATGGCAGCCTCAAAATTTGTCTTGTTGAAAGCCTCAATGCCATCCTCAAGCGGAGTGGGCAACGCTTCCATCGGGAGAGCCATCCGGCATCGAGTTTGCCAGCGTCCTGGCATTAACGCTTCCAGCATCTTCAATGTCATGGACAACACTTCTTCGGGAAGGATGCGCTCCATGCAATCAGCGTGTTCACGCGGGCATAGCGGAAATGCTTTGGGGGCAATGCTTTTCAGGCATCCCCGGCATTCGATGTCCGCCCACAGGGCGCGGCTTCCGGTCGCAAACGGCATACGGGCGGACGGGGCGGCCATGCTGAACATCCCCAGACACGGCACACCGACGGCGGCGGCAATATGCAGAACCCCTGAATCCGGCGCGACCAGAAGATCGCACAGGGAAAGCGCCGCCGCAGTTTGCAGCAACGGCAACTGATAATGCGCGAGGCAGAGGATGCGGTGATCGGCAATGCCAATGTCGGCGGCGGAAAAGTCTTTTTCGCTCCCCAATATAACAATGCCGACATTCTGTTGCAGCAAATCGGCAAGGAATCGTTGCCAATGTTCCCTGGGCCAAATGCGCCCCGGTGAGTTATACCCCATGTGGACTGCAATCAGGCTCTCGACCTTCAAGTGCCGGAAATGACGGAGCACGAGGGTTGCAACAGGGCGGAAATCGCTGTTTGCAGGGTACAGGGCGGGTTGGGTTGATGTAAGGGAAATGCCGCTGGCTTTGGCATAAGCGTGAAGGACATGCAGTTCCCGGCGCGTTTCATATGCCCAATCGAGATCAATCAGCACATCGTCCGGCAAAGGCTCGTATTGCGTATTGAATACGAGGTCGGCGTCAGGATTGTGCAGAAAGACATTGGTCATTCCTGTGGAAACCACAAGGTTATGGCGTGGATATATACGCCGCAATTCGCGCAGAACAGGCGTTGTCCAGATCACGTCGCCAAGAGCATAAGCGCGCTTCATGACGATATTGGGGCGTTTTCTTTTATGCGGTCGGCGCAGGATGAAAACGAAGACTTCATCGTTTACTTCATCATCCGACAAACTGTCAAAAATACCGCTTGCCGCAAATGTGGTCGGACCAAGCAAGGAAAGTTTCTGGCTGAAAACGGTAATGTCCTCAAAATACTGTTCGAGAAAATTCATCTGCCGCTTATAATTCCAGTTTGCAAGATTGTATGGCTTGAGGTGGGAACCGTGATAGGTCTCGGTTGGCATGGATAAAAGCAACTGGCCGTCCGGCGACATTCTGTCAATCAGCAGTTCCATGAATCGGTATGGATTGGGGACATGTTCCATCGTTTCAAAAGAAATGACATTCTCAAACAACGAGGGCGCAAATTCCGCAAGGTCAATCGCGTGAAAATTGAGTTTGTCATTCCATGTGCAGGATTTTGCATACGTTACTGCCGTGTCGGACAAGTCCACGCCGTGGTATTCCGTTACGTTGTCAAGCCTTGACAGCATCGCCGCGCCATAACCCGTGCCGCTGGCGCATTCCAACACCTTGCCGGGGATAATCAAGTCCAATAAAAAACGGTAGCGTTTGATATGGAGAACGGAGGCTATATAGGCGCTTAAACCGGGAACCATGCGTTCCGCTGTTACTTCCGAAGGCGGCATTACAGGCTGAGGATGCAACTGATGTACTGCGTCTTTATCTGACTTCGACATTTGCTCAATGATTATGCCGGTGATAAAAGCAAGATTGTCGCTCTCCCAGTTTTTCAGGCAGGAAGGAAAGTAAATCCCGTCTTCTTTGATCAATATCCCCAATATGGCCATGACATGTTTATCGTCAGTCGAACGGAGAATGAGATCGGCAGCCAGAGTTTTTTCCGTAACGTCAGGCAGCGACGCCCGTTCAAAGCGAAGGTAATCAATGCCGTGCCGCCACATGCGCTGAAATTCATCCGCCGCCTGCTGCGTGTAAATCTGGAGCGCCTCAATCAGCGGGTGAGCGCCGACATGGATATGCGTTTCATTCATTGCGTTTCTTTCTGCATGTTTTTCTCCCCTCTCCCCCGACCCCTCTCCCACGAGTGGGAGAGGTTGACCACTCGCTTTGATGCCGCTTGCGGCAGCTTTGCTTTTTCCAGGCGGACATCATTCGATCCTGTCATTGCCTGTCGGATACTTCGGGGCGGTTGCCGGTCGCGCACCAGCGCCGCCACATGCCGCTAAACGCGGCCTCAAGGCTTTGCGCCATGCGAGGGCCGTCAAGCAGCGGGCTGTTGAGCATACGTTCGCGCAGATCAGCGCGCAGCCGCTTCAAGCGTTCAAGGTCGTTCGCCAGGGCAACGGCAATGTCCACGTATTCATCGGCGCTATTTGCCACAAGCTCGGAAAGACCGACATTGTCAAGAATCGCTTTTCCCATGCGGGCGGAAAGATGTTCCCCCGGCCAGGTCACAAAAGGAACATTCATCCAGATGGAGTCATACCCTGTGGTTCCACCGTTGAAGGGGAAAGGGTCAAGCCCCAGATCAACCTCGTTATAACTCTCGTAATATTTCTGCCTTGCGATATAGCCCCGAAATTCCAGTTGTTCCGGCTTGACGCCGTATCGCTCGAATTTGCCGGAGAAATAGCGAATGGTGTCAGAGTCCTTGCCGCCAATGGCGACAAGAATCAGGCGCGCCCCGGGAAGTTCCGCAAGAATGCGGCTCCAAAGCTGAATGGTCTTCTCGCTTGCCTTTCTGAAATGGTTGAAACAGGCAAAGGTGAAGGGCGCTTGCAGCCGTTCGCAGGGAAGCCCCGTTTCAATGACGGCGGGGCTGATGTTGCTGCGCGCGCCGTAGCAGTCCGGCAGCGGACAGGGCGTCTCCGAACACCAATCCCCTTTCTCCAGTACAGGGTCGGGCGGGATAAAAATGTAATCAATCGCGGACATGCCGCTGGTTCCTGGAAAACCAAGCCAGGTGACCGCTATCGGCGCAGGCTTCTTCGCTATCGCCTCGACACGCGAACCATCGGTATAGCCGTTCAGGTCGACCAGAATGTCAATCTCATCCCCTTCAATAAGATCCGCCAGAGCCTCATCGCCGATGTCGTTTACGACGCGCCATTGTTGAGCGTTCGCCTTGATCCGGCGGGAGAGGTCGTCTTCCTCGGAAAAATTGTAATAGATGAAGGTCTCCAGCTTATCATTATCAATATGCTCAAGAAACGGCCACACGAAAGCGGCAACCGGATGGTGCCGCATGTCGGAAGATAGCCAGCCGATACGCAGTTTTCGCTCAGGGTTACGGTCGCGTTCGGCAAAATCGTTGGCGCGGCGTTGCGACTTCAGCGAATTGTCATCAATGGCGCAGGCAGTCTCAAGAATGTCCGAGGCGCTGGCGGAAGAAGAACTCAGCATGGTCCAGAGCATCTTGGTATAAATTTGGCGCACATTGGGAGAGTGTGTCCGGGCGCGGGCAAGGCACTCCAGCGCCTCATCATGATCCCCCTTATCGTTGTGCCAGGTAGACAGGTTCATCAGCGCATAGATATTGTGGGGATCCTTTTCAAGAATGGCATCCGCAGTCTGGCGGATTTTGTCGCTCTCGCCCATCCTTATATATACCATTAGCAGGGTTGTCCAGGCGTTAAGGTTGTCAGGGTTGCGCTCTACCGCCATTTCCAGATTCTCGCGCGCCATCGGCGTCCAGTATTTGGTGGTGAACATCATCCCCAGCTTTTCTAAAATCCAGTCTTCGGATACGCCCAATTCATGCGCGCGCTCCATCGCGTCAATTGCGGCAATGGCTTCCCCGCAAAGAACCAATGCAATGGCAAGCCTGGCCTGAATGTCGGCTCGATCAGGGGCAGATTCTGCCGCCTGCCGGAAAAAACTTGCCGCTTCACGGTTGTTGCCGAGCGACCATTCAAAATCGCCCGCCAGAGAAAGGGCATCGGCGGAAGCAGGCTCCAGCTCAAACAGCTTTTCCAGACAGGCTTTCAGCTTGTCCCGTTCCTGTTTATGCAGATAAAGATGCCCCAGGGACAGCCAGGCGTCAGGATAACGCGGTGCTTTGGCGGTAGCCTGCTGAAAGGCTATCAGTGCCTCGTCCGGTTCGCCAAGCTGCTGGCAGGCCATGCCCAAAAGGCAGAAGTGAGCGGAAAGCGGGTTGGGCAGACGGACAACTTCACGCAATACACCCTTGGCGCGCTGCCAGTTGCCGAGCCGGGCATAAGCGCCGGAAAGACTGCACATGATGTCTGCATTGCGGGGCTGCAAGCGGCGGGCGGATTGCAGTAGCTTGACCCCTTCCTTGCCCAGACCGATTTGGCTATAAAGCTCTCCCAGCTTCAGGAGATACCTGACTTTTTCCGGCTGGAGCCTGACCGCTTCTTCCAGAAATGATACGGCGGCATCCGCCTGTCCGACCGCCAGCGCCACCTCGCCCAGACCGAACCAGGCTTCATGCGCCCTGGGCGACTTTGTGACCATCTCCTCGAAAAACGCGCCCGCTTCTTCGTACTGCTTGTTTGCCAGCGCCTTTCTGCCTTTGTCAATCAGGCTCTTTGCCGCGATATTCTTTGCCATGTTTGATGCACGCCCAATTTTTTCGGAACATGAAATTCTAATCCATTCAGCAGAAGAAAAGGGGCTTTGCCTGCCGCGAAGATGAGATTTGGGGTCAAGCGCGTTCTATAGCGTTTTCCGCAAACAACGAGACGGTTGGAGAGTGCGCTTTACTCCCATCTCCCGCTCTCAATCGCGTGTTATTTCCGCGAAGGCGGGAATCCAGGCAAGCCTTTCCGTTCCTCTGGCGTTTCCTTATGGAAATGCCGCTTCTGCCCTGCTCTGAAAACCTGTCGTTGCCGCCACGCCATACTGGATTCCCGCCTTCGCGGGAATGACGGTATAAGCCCGTTCCCGAACTGCTATCAAGGAACGACAATCACTTGTCGGATAACTGGCACGCAAAATGCTTTCTTTTGGCAAGATTTGGCGGAAATAGCCGCCAGCCGGATTTTGAATCTTTTTCTCCCAAGGAGAATGAAATGCCACAAGTTATTAACACTAATGTCTCGTCGCTCAATTCGCAGCGGAATCTGGACACTTCCCAAACCGCGCTGTTTACCGCGCTGCAACGACTGTCTTCCGGCCTTAGGGTCAACAGCTCCAAGGACGATGCCGCCGGTCTTGCGGTGGCGGAGAAGATGAATTCCCAGGCGCGCGGCATGTCGGTCGCCATCAGGAATGCCAACGACGGCATTTCTCTGGCGCAAACCGCCGAGGCCGGAATGAACGTGGTCAGCGAACATTTGCAGCGTATGCGCGAACTGGCGGTGCAGGCCGCTTCCGGTCAATATGATTCGGATAACCGCTCCGCGCTGGATACCGAATATCAGCAACTGGCCAGCGAAATTGACCGGGTAATCAGCGCCACCAACTTCAATGGGCAAAAACTCCTGGACGGCACTTTCTCCGGCGGGGTTATCTTCCAGGTTGGAGCGACGACCACGGCGGAATCGCAGATTGCAATCTCGATTCAAGCCTTGTCTGTGGCCGCAGGCGATATTTTAGGCTCTGACGGAACTCACGCGCTGTCTGCGATGTCGGTTCTGGACACCATGATTGATTACATCAACAACAATCGCGCGGCTTTGGGTGCGGTTCAAAATCGTTTTGAAGGCGTGCTCGCCCAGCTTGCATCCGCGCGTGAGTCTGCCGTAGCTTCCCGCAGCCGGATTATGGACGCCGACTATGCGGCGGAAACAGCCAATCTCGCCCGCGCGCAAATCCTGCAACAAGCCGGAGTCGCAATGCTGGCACAGGCCAACGCCTTGCCGCAAAACGTGCTTACGCTGTTACGATGAGCGGACGCCAGAATATATCAATCAGGCGGCGCGGTTCTCGCGTCGCCTTGTTTTTATTGGCGCTTGTTAATCGCTATTTATAGTCATTCCTTTGGATAAAGAAACAGGTAGGGGCACGAAAATCCAAGAGATGATGCCTTAAATGCCGCAAACACATCCACTCTCCCGCTTGCAACAGTAGGGGTTAAAAATTTTTAACCCCTACTGCGGCGTGGTTATAGTAGCTCTCATAGATAAGGTGACATCGAATTTGTATAGCGTTTTCTGCAAATAACAAGACTATCACGTGATTGCAGGAGATGGAAAATACCACAACGCAACCTTTTCCCATTTATGGGAGAGTGTGGTCACTCGCGGCGCAGTCGAAGGCCGGGAGAGGGTATGTAAAATTTACTCACTATAACCAAAGCCGCTATAAGGCCGATGGAACCGCCCTTGCGACAACCCGCAAACCATCGCCCGCCTTGACGCATTCCCGAACCTCGAACCGTGCCGCAGCGTCAAGCGAAGTCAAGGCCGGAAGTTCGAACATTCCACGCGCTGCATTGCCGACAACCAGGGGCGCCAAATAAAGCAGAATCTCATCCGCATATCCGGCGGCAAGGAGCGCGCCATTGAGCGTACTCCCCGCTTCCACATGGATTTCATTGAGTTCCAGCCTTGCCAGTTCCGGCATCAGAGCGGCAAGGTCAATACGACCATCCGCTAGCGGCAAAGGGAGGATGCGATGACCTGAGCCGGTGAATTGCCGGATACGATCGTCGCTCCGGTCATCAGCCGTGACAATCAGCACGGGCGCACTCTGAAGAATGCGGGCGAATGGAGAAATTTCCAACCGGGGATCAAGAATAATACGCAGCGGCTGACGTTCACAAGGGTGTTCGCGCACATTAAGCTCTGGGTCGTCGGCCTTTACGGTTCCAATGCCGGTAAGAATCGCACAGGCGCGAGCGCGCCAAAAATGACCGTCGGCGCGGGCGGCAGAGCCGGTGATCCATTGGCTTACGCCGTTTTCCAGCGCGGTCTTGCCATCAAGTGTGGCGGCAATCTTGAGCCGCAGCCAGGGGCGATTCTTCGTCATGCGTGAGATGAATCCGGTGTTAAGTTCACTCGCTTCGTCGACGAGAAGACCATGCTCAACCGTGATTCCGGCAGCGCGGAGTTTCTCTATGCCGCGTCCTGCCACTCTGGGATTAGGGTCTTCCATTGCAACGACGATGCGAGTGATACCGGCTTCAATCAATGCGTCGGCGCAAGGTGGAGTGCGGCCAAAATGGGAGCACGGCTCCAGCGTGACATAAGCCGTCGCGCCGCGCGCGGCTTCTCCTGCCTCCTTGAGCGCGTGTATTTCCGCATGTGCTTCGCCAGCCCGTTCGTGCCAGCCCTGCCCGATGATTGCCCCGTTTTTGGTCAATACGCAACCCACGCGGGGATTGGGCGTAGCGGTCAACAAGCCTTTTTCCGCCAGCTTCAAGGCATGTGCCATATGGGCATGGTCGTCTGCGGAAAAGAGAGCGGAGAGAGGGGAATCAGGATTGTCCATTGTCGGGGGAGACTTCCCGGATAACCCTGGAAAAAGCGTCTACGTCCTCAAAATTGCGATACACGGAAGCAAAACGAATGTATGCGATCTTGTCAAGCCGTTTCAATTCAGCCATGACCAATTCGCCAAGCTGATGGGTCGGCACTTCCCGTTCGCCCAAAAGGAGCAGCTTTTCCTCAATGCCCTCAACTGCGTGTTCGATGGTTTCTGTGGTGATCGGGCGCTTCCTCAGCGCCAGCGCAAGGCTTGCGCGAAGTTTTTCCCGCTCGAAGGGAACCCGTCCGCCGTTTTTCTTGACGACTTGCGGCAACTGCACTTCCGCCCGTTCATACGTGGTAAACCGTTTGTCGCAGGCGGTGCAGCGACGGCGGCGACGTATGGTATCGCCCTCGTCATTGACGCGAGTGTCAATGACGGCGCTGTCCGAGACTCCGCAGAAAGGACATTTCATGTCGTTACTGGCTACCGTAGACGGGAAAGCGCGAACAGAGAGCCGCGACTTCTTTCTTTGTCCGCTCGATGACTGCCGAATCTTCGGGAGCCTCCAGCACGTCGGCAATCAGATGGGCGGTCATCGAAGCCTCAATCCCGGTAAAGCCACGCGCGGTTATCGCGGGCGAGCCGATACGAATGCCCGAAGTGACGGCAGGTTTTTCCGGGTCTTTCGGAATGGCGTTTTTGTTGACGGTAATGCAGGCTTTGTCCAATGCCGCTTCGGCGGCCTTGCCGGTAATGTTTTTTGCGCGAAGGTCTACGAGGAAAACATGGCTTTCCGTCCTGCCTGACACGATCCGCATCCCCCGCTCTTCTCCGAGCACACGCGCCATGACGTTGGCGTTGGCGATGACCTGTTCCTGATAAAGACGGAACGAGGGCGAGGCTGCTTCCTTGAAACATACCGCCTTGGCGGCGATGACGTGCATCAAGGGGCCGCCCTGGAGACCGGGGAAGACTGCGGAATTTATCGCCTTTTCATGCTCGGAGAGCATCAGTATCGCGCCGCCGCGCGGGCCGCGCAGGGTTTTATGGGTGGTGGTGGTCACGACATCGGCATGCGGCGCGGGGTTGGGATATAAGTTGGCGGCGATGAGTCCGGCGTAATGCGCCATGTCTACCCAGAAAATCGCGCCGACTTCCTTCGCCGCTTTCGCAAAACGCGCCCAGTCAATTTTGAGCGAATAGGCGGATGCGCCCGCGATGATGATCTTCGGCTTGTGTTCATGCGCCAGCGCCTCCATCGCGTCGTAATCAATGGTCTCGTTTGCGTCAAGGCCGTAGGAGACGACATTGAACCATTTGCCGGACATATTGAGCGGCATACCGTGGGTAAGATGCCCGCCTTCGGCCAGACTCATGCCCATGATGGTATCGCCCGGTTTGGCAAAGGCCATCAATACCGCCTGATTGGCCTGCGAACCGGAGTTCGGCTGCACATTGGCGGCCTCTGCGCCGAAAAGCTCCCTTACGCGGTCAATGGCGATTTGCTCGACGATGTCGACATGCTCGCAGCCGCCGTAATAACGCTTGCCGGGATAACCTTCCGCGTATTTGTTGGTAAGTTGCGAACCCTGCGCTTCCATGACCGCATGGGAGACATAGTTTTCGGAAGCGATAAGTTCAATGTGTTCTTCCTGACGGCGGTTTTCGGCCTGTACGGCAGTCCACAATTCAGGGTCGGTCCGGGAAAGGGTGTGTTGCGCGGAAAACATGACGGCTCTTTGTGCAAAAATGATCATTCTACAACAGAATAGCAAGCCTCAGATGGTTTTCCTGATTTCTGTACTCTGTACTCTGTATAATATATGGCGTCTGCCTGAATCCATGGAGAGCCTGTTATGAACCATTTTGCTGACAATTCAATGATGAAAATAGTTTTTGTCGTTGACGACATTGATACCAACCGGGCAAGCGCAAAACTCGCTCTGGACGACACCTACAGAACGTTTACCTTACCGTCAGCCGAAAAGATGTTCTCGCTCGCGGAAAAAATCAGACCGGACTTAATCCTGCTGGATATTGACATGCCGGAAATGGACGGCTTTGAGGCAATACAGCTATTAAAAGCCAACCCAAGACTAAGATCCATTCCCGTCATTTTCCTAACGGCACAAAATGATACAGTAATGGAGATTCGTGGGTTTGAACTGGGCGCCCTTGATTTTATCAGCAAACCTTTTTCTCCTCCGGTGCTTTTGAAGCGGGTCGAAATGCACATTGAAGCGGACAAGCTGATGAAAAACGCTCAGCGATCCGCTCAAGTAACCTATAACGCCACCATCAACGCACTCGCGGATGCTATGGAAAGCAAAAACAGCATATCAAGCGGACACGTGATGCGGACACAGGCTTATGTAAAGCTCCTTGTGAATGAGCTTATCCGAACCGGAACATATGCCGAAGAAGTATCAAAATGGGACAGACGCCAGCTGATACCGTCCTCGCAGCTGCATGATGTTGGTAAAATTGCAATCAGTGATACCATACTCAATAAGTCGGACAAGCTGAACGAAGCTGAATTTGAAAACGTCAAGCAGCACTGTAGAGAGGGAGAGCGCATCATTGAGCGCATCATTGACCAAACAAAAGATGATTCTTTTTTGCTTCATGCCAAAAACTTTGTGAGCGCACACCATGAAAAATGGGACGGCACGGGTTATCCAAGAAAACTTGCAGGCGAAGAAATTCCGCTTGAAGGCAGAATCATGGCAATAGCGGATGTGTACGACGCGCTGATAACTGATCGGCCTTACAGAAAGGCGGTTTCCCATGAAGACGCCGTCCAAATCATAGAGGAAGGTAGCGGTACACATTTTGATCCCAAGCTCGTTGAGGCGTTCCAGGAGGTTGCGAAAGATTTTTGGCGTCAATCGTTAAGCGTTAAAAATTAGACGCAGGCTATATATGATGCAGACGAGCACCGACTCTGCCACCGGCAAACCCTGTTGCCGGTGGCAATGCTCCTCTAAAATCCGTTCGGGCAGCTACTTTGAGGATGCGGCAGAAGCGCCGCATCAGGTCCAAGGATGACATATGAAACCAATTGATGAAACAGGCCAGAAAACCACCATGGGTAACCACACGATGCGAAAATTTATCGCATTTTCTGCCATATTGTTTCTGAGCATATCCATCCTGGGAAGTGTTGCTTTTATCTTGTCCATGCAACAGATCAACCGGGCGAACAAGGCAAATGAATTGCCCAGAGTATTGGAGCTTGAACGCATAAAAATAGAAACTTACGTAAAAACTGAGGTCGCTATTGTGCTTAAAATGGCGAATTCACCACTGATCAAGCGCTATTTTGCCGCGCCAAAAAATAGAGAACTCAAGAAAATCGCCCACGACGAAATCCTCTCTTACACAAAGTCCTTCACGGGACAAGCGGTTTTTTGGGTGAATGATATAGACAAGTTGTTTTACTCCTATATAGATTCCAAACTTGCCGATCCTTACCTGGTAGACGCGGATAATCCTGACAATTATTGGTATACCATGACACTTTTTGAGACGGAAGTCTATAATTTCAATATCAATTATAACCCTGATCTGAATGTAGCCAAGCTATGGATCAATGCGCCGGTATTTAATGACGACGGCACTCCCATAGGAATGCTGGGCACCGCTTTTGACCTTTCCGGTTTTATTGAAATGTTATATCAGGATCAGGAGACAAAGGCGGACATTTACTTTTTCAATCAAGAAGGCGAAATTACCGGCGCAAGGGACATCGAACTTATGGTCGGAAAAAAGCAGATTGAGGCAAGATTGGGCGGTGGCAGCGTCGGCATTTTATCTACAGCAGCGACTTTAAAGCCCGGCGAAACGCGCACATTCGATAGCGCATACGGGCTGATTTCCATCGGTACAATTCCCGCGCTCGAATGGTATTCCATCGCGGTTTTGCCGGATATCCTAAGCCCTGGCGACTATAAAAATAGCATGACAGCCTTGTTTTTTGTGAATTTCGTTTTAATACTGTTCATTGTGATTCTATTCAATTTTGTCGTATTCAAATTCTTGAAATCCTTGCATGAGACGATGCGCTCCCTTGAAAT
Organism: Betaproteobacteria bacterium; assembly: GCA_009777245.1. Lineage (GTDB taxonomy): Bacteria > Pseudomonadota > Gammaproteobacteria > Burkholderiales > Rhodocyclaceae > Azovibrio. The sequence goes on along the minus strand of WRMF01000001.1, from coordinate 9,876 downwards.
CGCAAGAGAATCCGCAGAAACGGCAAATCGCGCAAAATCGACATTCCTTGCCATCATGTCGCACGAAATACGCACACCGATGAATGCCATCCTCGGCATCGCGCAAATCGAGATGCATAAGGGAGATTTGCCGAAAAAATATGACACTGCCTTTAGTAAAATTCATACTTCCGGCACCAGTCTTTTGGGAATCATCAATGACATCCTCGATATGTCAAAAATTGAAACCGGGAAAATGGAGCTTAACCCGCATGAATATGATGTGCCGAGCTTTATCAACGATACGGTACAGCTTAATGTCGTGCGGATTGGAGTTGCCCCGATTGAATTCAAACTGGAAGCGCACGCAGACCTTCCGTCAAAATTGATCGGCGACGAATTGCGCTTGAAGCAAATTCTGAACAATCTTCTCTCAAACGCCATCAAATACACCGATAAAGGATATGTGAAACTCTCGATCTTGCATTCGCAAGAAAGCGAAGATGTTGCCTTGCAATTCATCATCGAAGATACAGGTCAGGGCATCAAGCCGGAGGATCAGCAGCGGCTCTTTTCGGCATACACTCGCTTCAACATCAAATCCAACCGCACCACAGAAGGAACGGGGATCGGTCTTACTATCACAAAGAAGCTGGTAGAACTGATGGACGGCGCTATAGAAGTTAAAAGCGAATGCGGCAAAGGCAGTGTATTCACGGTGACGGTCAAACAAAAAGGGGTGGCGTGTGATGCCATCGGCAAGAAGGTGTTGGAACAACTCTGCAATTTCTCGTTCAGAGGCAGCAGACATACGGGACTTCATCAAATTGTTCGGGAACCAATGCCCTATGGGAGCGTTCTGGTCGTGGATGATGTGGAATCAAACCTGTATGTAGCGGAGGGGCTTCTGTCGTTTTACGAATTGAATGTTGAAATAGCGTTCAGTGGTTTTTCGGCGATCGAGAAGGTGGGGGCAGGCAAAACTTATGACATCATTTTCATGGATCACATGATGCCGCTCATGGATGGAATAGAGGCAGCGCAAAAACTTCGCGCGATGGGTTACAAAGGCGCAATCGTGGCGTTGACGGCAAATGCTTTGGTCGGCACCGCAGAGATGTTCAAACAAAACGGGTTTGATGATTTCGTCCCAAAACCGATAGACGTGCGGAAACTCGATGCTGTTTTGAATCGCTACGTCCGTGATAGGCATCCTGAAGAAGCGGGGAAATATCAAGCCAAGACTGAAGAAATCGAGCAGGACGAACTAGCGCCCATTCATCCGAAAATCATTGATTCCTTTCGGCGCGATGCAAAAAAAGCGATCATTGCTTTGCAAGAAGCGATTGCAAAGGGTGACATCAAACGCTTTACGACCACCGTGCATGGCATGAAGTCCGGCTTGGCGAATATCAGAGAACATGAACAATCCGCCCTGGCGTTCGAGTTGGAGACAGCAGGACGCAAGGGCGATATGGAATTCATAGTCGCCAACACGGATAGTTTTATCCAGTCGCTTCAAGGCTTGATAGAGAAATTCAGCACGGCTGAATCCTTGAATGAGGACGTAACAGAAGACACGGAATACTTGACCGCCGGGCTTTTGAACATCAAAATCGCTTGTGAGAATTACGACGACAGGCCAGCCTATGCCGCGCTTAGTCGCCTGAACGAAAAGCCATGGAAACCTGAAACTTCGGTAATGCTCCTGAAAATCCATGATCTCTTGTTTTCAGACAGCGACTTTGAAGGCGCTGTAGAAGAAATTGAATCATTCCTGAATTCTCGTTAGAGCGGGCTCCATGCACCGTCATTGCGAGCGTAGGTGTGGAATCCGCACGGGATTCTGCGACTGCTCACAATTCGATCTCGGCAATGTGTTGTTGCAGCGCAACATCATGCGTGGCGCGAGTGGTGCGGCTTCTGCCATGACAAATTCAAAGCATGAGGGTCGGGGTGCAGGATGGAAAGTTGGCCACAGGGCGGGAGGTTTGGCTTGACAGACGGAAAATGCTAAACTGTAGGCACTTTTAATAACAAATGGAAATATTCATGTTCGATTCCCGAGCACTCGATGAGTTTTTACGCAAGGTCAATTCGATGGTGTCAAACAGTCCGGTCGCGGGCATGGAGAAGAACGCGCGCGCGATGATGATGGGCTTTTTCTCCAACATGGATCTGGTTACAAGAGAAGAATTTGACGCGCAAGCCGCAGTGCTTGCCAGCACCCGGCAGCGGCTTTATGCCCTGGAGCAGCGCCTGCGCGTTCTGGAAGAGCAAGGGCAAGGCGCAGAGGTCGTTTAAGTGCTTTCTGTAAATAAAGAGACTGCCAGGAAGAACGCTTTGCTCCCCTCTCCCGCGCATCACTTGACCATCGTTGCAGGAGCCGTTATAAGTTCAGGCAAATCATGCCTTTTGTAAGCCTGTGGTGTCGGGGCGTTGATGGCTTGCACGCGCCACGGGTGCAGGTGGAGACGCATTTGTCGGCGGGATTGCCGAGATTCAATCTGGTCGGCTTGCCGGATACCGAGGTCAAGGAGGCGCGGGATCGGGTCGAGGCCGCAATCGGCAATTCCGGCTTTATCTTTCCCGACGGGCATATCGTCGTCAATCTCGCGCCCGCCGATCTCCCCAAGGAATCCGGGCGTTACGACCTTCCCATTGCGCTTGGCATTCTTGCCGCTTCCGGTCAGATTCCCGCAGATCGTTTTCATGATTACGAATTCGCGGGCGAGCTTTCCCTTTCCGGCGCGTTGCAGCCGATACGCGGCGCGTTCGCTATGGTTCTCTCGGCGACCGCTTCAGGCGGAGAAAAATTTGTGCTGCCGGATGCCAGCGCGGACGAGGCGGCATTGGCGGGCATGGGCGAAATTTTCGGAGCGCGTTCGCTCTTGCAGGTTTGCGCCTGGTTGCGGGGTCAGGAGACATTGCGGACGGGACGCCCCGAATCCGGCCTTGCCGCCTTGTCCTTTCCCGATCTTTCGGACATCAAGGGACAGGCTCAAGCCAAGCGGGCGTTGGAGATTGTCGCGGCAGGCGGTCATTCTCTTTTGATGTACGGGCCGCCGGGGAGCGGCAAGTCCATGCTGGCGGAACGTCTGCCCGGACTGTTGCCGCCGCTGGACGACAGAGCGGCGCGGGAATCCGCCGCCGTGCTCTCATTGGCGGGGCGTTTTGATCCGGCGCGGTTTCGCGCGCGTCCCTTTCGTTCCCCGCACGCGACCGCTTCCGCTGTAGCATTGGTCGGAGGCGGCAGTCCGCCCCGCCCCGGCGAAATCAGTCTGGCGACAGAGGGCGTGTTGTTCCTTGACGAATTTCCGGAGTTTGACCGCAAGGTGCTGGAAAGCCTGCGCGAACCGTTGGAACGGGGAGAAATCCACATCGCGCGCGCCGCGAGATACGCAACCTTTCCCGCAAGGTTTCAACTGGTCGCCGCGATGAATCCCTGCCCATGCGGTTGGCAGGGACACCCGAATGGGCGTTGCCGGTGTACGCCGGACAGGATCGAACGCTATCGGGGACGAATTTCCGGGCCAATTCTTGATCGCATGGACTTGCTGATAGAAGTTCCCGCCCTGCCAGCCGAAACTATGGCGCGGACAGGCAAAGGCGAACCGTCCGCCAATGTGCTGGAGCGGGTCATGAAGGCGCTTCTGCGACAAACGGCAAGGCAGGGGCGGGTCAACGCCAGAATTAAGCCGGAAGAGATTGAAACCTGCGTCAGGATGAGCGCGGAGGCAAAAGGGCTTTTGCAGCAAGCGGCGGTTCGGCTTGACCTGTCTGCGCGTTCCTGGCATCGGGTGATGAAGGTTGCGCGCACGATTGCCGATTTGGCGGAATCATCCGGCGTTGAAAAAATCCATCTGGCGGAAGCGTTGCAATATCGCCGTCCATTCACGGAGGCAAAGTGAGCGCGCGACAACCAAGCCGCCCTGGCCTGATTCTGATACTGGCCGCATTGGCCGCTATCGGCCCTTTTTCCATCAGTACCTACCTGCCTGCTTTTCCGGAAATCGGCGCGGAACTTGGCGCAAGTCGGGAAGCGGTGCAGGAAACTCTTTCCCTTTACATGCTGACCTTTGCGATCATGACCCTGTGGCATGGCTCGCTCTCCGACAGTTTTGGGCGCAGGCGCGTCATTCTCTTTGGTCTTGTTGCCTACACCATTGCTTCTATCGGCTGCGCGTTTGCGAACAGCATCGAAATGCTTTGGACGATGCGCGTGGTGCAGGGGCTTTTTGCCGGCGCGGGCATGGTTGTCAGCCGCGCTATTGTGCGCGATCTCTACGCGGGGCCTGACGCGCAACGCATGATGGCGAACATCGCGGTCATGTTTGCGATTGCGCCCGCCATTTCCCCAGTCATAGGCGGTCTGGTGCTGTATTTGTTTGATTGGCGCGCCATTTTCCTCTTTGTGGCCTTGACTTCGGCTATCCTGTTTGTCGTCTGCTGGCGCTACCTGCCGGAATCATTGCCTCTGGAAAAACGACAGCCTTTTGCGCTCAAACCGCTCTTTGCGAACTACAAAAAGATTTTTTCCAACGTCGGTTTTGTGCGGCTTTCCTTGTGCATCAGCGCGTTTTTTGGGGGGATGTTTCTTTACGTGCTCTCTGCGCCGGTCTTTATCCGTGAGCATCTGGGGCTTGCCGAAACCGAGTTTTACTGGCTGTTTGTCCCCGGCACTATCGGGATGATGGCAGGCGCATGGATTTCAGGTCGTATCGCCGGACGTTGGGATAATCGTCGCACTCTTTGGCTTGCCTTTATTCTGATGGGAATCGCCGCGCTGGCTAACCTCGTTATTTCCTGGGTCTGGCATGATTCCATCTGGCTTACGGTCTCGCCCTTCCTTGTTTATAACGCGGGTGTTGCCGTTGCCATGCCTACCATTACCTTGCTTGCGCTGGATCTTTTTCCGGACAACCGGGGCATGGCTGCCTCCTGCCAGAGCAGCATCCATACGATGTTCAATGTGTTGCTGTCCTCTTTTCTTGTGCCGGTTCTATGGCACGGTCGTATGGAACTGGCGCTGGGGATGCTGGGGCTTTGGGTTTTGGGGGGTTGCCTTTTGGGGCTTAGGAGAAGCCGATAATAGCAATGCTCGTAATTAGCGAGGTTTAGTTTAAGCGCGCACTTTTTCTCCAAGCGCAGAGAAATCATGGCGCGGCAAGCCCTCTTTTCCGCAAGCGGGAGAGGGGAGTCGCTCCTGCCCTGCCTTGTCTGTTGGTGTGTTTGTTGTGCGGGATGAAGCGTGTTTTTTGTTGGGGGCGGTTATTTTTGCACTTGGATGCTGCAAGTAAAAAATAGCGGTTGACAGATTTTTTTGTTTGTTTGATAATGCTAAGTCCCCTCTTTCGGGGGTGTTCTTTAACAATTCGGCGACCGATAATAGTGGGTGCTTTGCGGGTCGTCGGGCGTGGCTGTTGGGGTTTGTTTCCAGGGACTTGTTCTTTGGGGCTTCTTCTGGTCTGCCTGATGGATTTGCTTGGCATCCTGAAATTTTGAATTGTCAGTGATGTTGGGTTGGATTGAACTGAAGAGTTTGATCCTGGCTCAGATTGAACGCTGGCGGCATGCTTTACACATGCAAGTCGAACGGCAGCGGGGGCTTCGGCCTGCCGGCGAGTGGCGAACGGGTGAGTAATGCATCGGAACGTGCCTTGTAGTGGGGGATAACCAGTCGAAAGATTGGCTAATACCGCATACGTCCTTTTGGGGAAAGCGGGGGACCGGAGACGGCCTCGCGCTATAAGAGCGGCCGATGTTGGATTAGCTTGTTGGTGGGGTAATGGCTTACCAAGGCTACGATCCATAGCGGGTCTTAGAGGACGATCCGCCACACTGGGACTGAGACACGGCCCAGACTCCTACGGGAGGCAGCAGTGGGGAATTTTGGACAATGGGGGCAACCCTGATCCAGCCATGCCGCGTGAGTGAAGAAGGCCTTCGGGTTGTAAAGCTCTTTCGTCGGGAAAGAAATCGCGGGGTTAAATAGGCTCTGTGGATGACGGTACCCGAACAAGAAGCACCGGCTAACTACGTGCCAGCAGCCGCGGTAATACGTAGGGTGCGAGCGTTAATCGGAATTACTGGGCGTAAAGGGTGCGCAGGCGGTTCTGTAAGACAGGCGTGAAATCCCCGGGCTTAACCTGGGCATTGCGTTTGTGACTGCGGGACTTGAGTACGGCAGAGGGGGGTGGAATTCCACGTGTAGCAGTGAAATGCGTAGAGATGTGGAGGAACACCGATGGCGAAGGCAGCCCCCTGGGTCGCTACTGACGCTCATGCACGAAAGCGTGGGGAGCAAACAGGATTAGATACCCTGGTAGTCCACGCCCTAAACGATGTCGACTGGTTGTTGGCGGGGTAAAACCTGTTAGTAACGAAGCTAACGCGTGAAGTCGACCGCCTGGGGAGTACGGCCGCAAGGTTAAAACTCAAAGGAATTGACGGGGACCCGCACAAGCGGTGGATGATGTGGATTAATTCGATGCAACGCGAAAAACCTTACCTACCCTTGACATGCCAGGAATGCGCGAGAGATTGCGCGGTGCCTTCGGGAACCTGGACACAGGTGCTGCATGGCTGTCGTCAGCTCGTGTCGTGAGATGTTGGGTTAAGTCCCGCAACGAGCGCAACCCTTGTCATTAGTTGCCATCATTTGGTTGGGCACTTTAATGAGACTGCCGGTGACAAGCCGGAGGAAGGTGGGGATGACGTCAAGTCCTCATGGCCCTTATGGGTAGGGCTTCACACGTCATACAATGGCCGGTACAGAGGGAAGCGAAGCCGCGAGGTGGAGCGGATCCTTCAAAGCCGGTCGTAGTCCGGATTGCAGTCTGCAACTCGACTGCATGAAGTCGGAATCGCTAGTAATCGCGGATCAGCATGTCGCGGTGAATACGTTCCCGGGTCTTGTACACACCGCCCGTCACACCATGGGAGTGGGTTTCACCAGAAGCAGGTAGCCTAACCGCAAGGGGGGCGCTTGCCACGGTGGGATTCATGACTGGGGTGAAGTCGTAACAAGGTAGCCGTATCGGAAGGTGCGGCTGGATCACCTCCTTTCTAGAGTAGTAATGAAATAGCAAGGCATCCACTCTTATCGGTTGCTGTTTGAGGCGAAAGCCCGATGTGGTTTAAGCCGGGTCAGTAGCTCAGTCGGTTAGAGCATCGTCTTGATAAGGCGGGGGTCGTTGGTTCGATTCCAACCTGACCCATGCAGTAGGCAGAGTACAGAAGACAGAAATCAGGAAAACCATGGTTAGAGTTGGAAGTTCCTGATTTCTGACATCTGTATTCTGACCTTTGCCCGGGGGATTAGCTCAGTTGGGAGAGCACCTGCTTTGCAAGCAGGGGGTCGTCGGTTCGAACCCGTCATCCTCCACCATTTTGGTAGAGGGTGCACAGGCAAGGGTAATGGTTTATGTTTGCCTGTGCGTATTTTTTGCGCTGTTCTTTAAAAATCAGGAAGAAGGAAGTAAAGTGATCGCGTTCCGGGGGAACCTGGGGCGTGACATGGAAGGTGATTGCATCCAGTCTCCGGCGACAGCTAGGTTGGAGACTGAGCGAATGTTGTTTTTTCTGTGCTTTGTGTTCCGTGGAGAATTTTCGGGAGTGCAAGGTTATGGGATCAAGCAATTAAGTGCATGTGGTGGATGCCTTGGCGATCACAGGCGATGAAGGACGCGCAAGCCTGCGAGAAGCTGCGGGGAGTTGGCAATGAAACTTTGATCCGCAGATGTCCGAATGGGGAAACCCAGCCCGTAAGGGTTATTCTGTGCTGAATACATAGGCACAGAAGGCGAACCCGGTGAACTGAAACATCTAAGTAGCCGGAGGAAAAGAAATCAACCGAGATTCCCGAAGTAGTGGCGAGCGAACCGGGAGGAGCCTGCAAGTGATATTTGACGAACCATGAGAACGCTCTGGAAAGTGCGGCCGCAGAGGGTGAGAGCCCCGTATTTTAAGGTTTGTTTTTGGTACTGAGCTTGCGAGAAGTAGGGCGGGACACGTGAAATCCTGTCTGAATATGGGGGGCCCATCCTCCAAGGCTAAATACTCGTGATCGACCGATAGTGAACTAGTACCGTGAGGGAAAGGCGAAAAGAACCCCGGGAGGGGAGTGAAACAGAACCTGAAACCGCATGCATACAAACAGTGGGAGCCCCTCCTCCAAGCGCTTCGCGCTTGGAGGAGGGGCAGGGATCAGAGCGCAGGGATCAGGGATCAGAGAGAGAAGTGTCTGATACCTGATACCTGATACCTGATACCTGCTCCTCCAAAAGCGGAGCTTTTGGAGGAGGGGTGACTGCGTACCTTTTGTATAATGGGTCAGCGAGTTACGTTTTGTTGCGAGCTTAACCGAATAGGGGAGGCGAAGCGAAAGCGAGTCTGAACAGGGCGAATTAGTAGCAAGGCGTAGACCCGAAACCGGATGATCTATTCATGGCCAGGCTGAAGGTGGGGTAACACTTACTGGAGGGCCGAACCCACTACCGTTGAAAAGGTAGGGGATGAGCTGTGGATAGGGGTGAAAGGCTAAACAAATCCGGAGATAGCTGGTTCTCCCCGAAAACTATTTAGGTAGTGCGTCACATATTTCTTCCGGGGGTAAAGCACTGTTATGGCTAGGGGGTCATCGCGACTTACCAACCCATGGCAAACTCTGAATACCGGAAAGAATGAGTGTGGCAGACAGACTGTGGGTGCTAACGTTCATAGTCGAGAGGGAAACAACCCAGACCGCCGATTAAGGTCCCGAAGACATGGTTAAGTGGGAAACGAAGTGGGAAGGCAGAGACAGCCAGGAGGTTGGCTTAGAAGCAGCCATCCTTTAAAGAAAGCGTAATAGCTCACTGGTCGAGTCGTCCTGCGCGGAAGATGTAACGGGGCTCAAACCATGCACCGAAATCGCGGGTTCAGGAATCAGAATTCAGGGATCAGGAATCAGATGATGATAGGACGTTTTGAATATCTTAAGGTGTTTCAGCGAGCGTACAAGGTTTCGCTGGAGATACACAAAATGAGTTTGTCTCTGCCGGAGACAGAGAGATACGTGCTGTCCGATCAAATATGACGGGCAAGCAAATCGATTTGTGCAGTGCTGGCGGAGGGTTTTGGCAAACAGGCAAACTCAAAGAAAGAATTCAGGCGCTATCTGCTGATGGCGATAGGGTCGTCAGACGAAATGCGAGTCTGGCTACGCTATTGTTATGATCTGGGCTATATAGATGCAGAGTGATGGGAAGCATGGCGAGGTGAGTATGAACAAATCTCCAAGATGCTACAGGGATTGGTGAAGTCGGTAAGTTGAGACGATTTTACTGATACCTGATTCCTGACCTCTGATTCCTGAACGGTAGGGGAGCGTTCCGTATGCTGTTGAAGGTGTCCTGGGAGGGATGCTGGAGGTATCGGAAGTGCGAATGCTGACATGAGTAGCGATAAACAGGGTGAAAAGCCCTGTCGCCGAAAGCCCAAGGTTTCCTGCGCAACGTTCATCGGCGCAGGGTGAGTCGGCCCCTAAGGCGAGGCTGAGAAGCGTAGTCGATGGGAAACAGGTCAAAATTCCTGTACTTGTGCAAGGAGTGATGCGGTGACGGAGAAAGTTAGGTCATCCGGGTGTTGGATATTCCCGGTTCAAGCGTGTAGGCGTGTCCCTTAGGCAAATCCGGGGGATTTAGTTGAGGCGTGATGACGAGGACTTACGGGTCTGAAGTGACTGATACTCTGCTTCCAGGAAAACCCGCTAAACGTTAATGCTTGCGCAAACCGTACCGCAAACCGACACAGGTGGGCGGGATGAGAATTCTAAGGCGCTTGAGAGAATAGAGGAGAAGGAACTCGGCAAATTGACACCGTAACTTCGGGAGAAGGTGTGCCCTTTTAGGTTGT